>NZ_JBVVQY010000026.1:0-53815 GCF_055811615.1 Mesorhizobium sp. WSM4807 | reverse complement strand
CCTCCTGCCGCCTCACGCGGGCAACGGGCTCGGGGGGCTGGGTGGGGGTAATCAAAATGTTTGTTTTTTTTTCTTTTTTTCACACCCCCAAACCAACGGCCCCCCCCCGATAATTCGCCGGGGGCGGGCGTCTCCTCCCCAAGTCGTTCAGATCACCGAATGATTTTGACGATCTTGCGTGTGCCTGGATCAACGATAACGGTCTGATTGTCGACGACTACATAGCGGTATTCGACGTCGGGAACTTCATGAAGCTCGACCGTATCGGGTAGCGTTGAGCCGATATTGAGCTCCACCCCAGGGATCTTCACCGAGGCGAGCGGCTGCTTTTCCACATATTCCCTGATGACGGTCTCCTGCTCAGGCGCGATGATCACGTCCTGAGCGGCAGCGGCGCCTATACCTGCCAGTAGTAGAAACCCCGCGGCTACAGTGGAAAGTCGCATTTTCATAGTTGCCTCCTTTATGATGTGACTTTAGCTGAGCTCTTTTGGCATCATCTTCGCGCCAGACTCATCGAAACATCAGGCCGCTGCAAATGTTCCTTGGCTGGGCTTCGGTCCGATCCGAGAAGCCTTGCCATTGGACTTAAGTCTGACCTGCCGCGCGCATGGGTCCGGCTATCGATCCGCCCGGAACCGCGACCGCTCGCACTCGTTCGCCGCAAGTTCATGGGAGGAGTTCAAGGAGAGGAGTGTCCAACACCCTCATCCAGCCTGTTTCCAACCGACATTCAGACCCCGTGTTAGGCTTCGCCAGGAGAAAGGAAATGGCCGACAACAAGTGCAATCGAGACTTCCTCGACCACGACCGCCTGTCGGTGGACGAGTATTACGAAGTGGAACATTTCGCACGAGAAAATGGCGTTTCGCCCAGCCAGGTCAGCAAGCTGATCAAAAAGAACGGCAACGATCGGATGACCCTTACTCAAGCAGTGAGAGCCTTGCGCGACCGGAAGTGAAAAACCCGCCGCGTCTTCCGCCGCGCGGGCGATCAGGCGTTGCACCATCTGTGCCGAAGGATCGAAAGCATCGGAGTTGGCGCGTCATGGCTTGCTGCCTCGCTCAACGAGGGCAGTGGAGTTTATGCGAAAAAACCCGTCGGGTGCGGTTTCCGTCCAGCCCGTAAAGCCCTAAGTTCCCTAGCGATTGATCAGTTGCAGATCAAAGATGGCGTCGCTTAGCGTCGTTCGACGACAGATTGGCCGGTTCTCTCGAATCATGCCGCTGGCGCGACGCGCCGCCGACCGGGCCGTTGGGGATATGGCGCCATACAGAGCGACAAGACTGATCGATCGATGGAATGCACTGTCGCTGGCCACTCAGTTTCTGCTCGCCGGCGGGCTATTCTCGCTGTCGGCGATGATCGTGGTGGGAATTTCCGTGACAAGCCAGATAGAAGCCGCGGTCACCCGGAACTCGGCTTCTGCGACCGCTCTTTACGTCGACAGCGTTGTCGCGCCGCTGCTCCCCGACATGCGCAGGAGCGAAGTGCTCGACGAGAGCGTTGCCCACGCGCTGGATGAAACGCTGGGACAAGGCGCACTCGGCACAAGGCTCGAATCCTTCAAGCTCTGGCGCCGCGACGGCACCATCCTCTATTCAACCAATAAAAATTTGGTCGGGAAGCGCTTTCCACTCAGCGACAATCTCCGGGCCGCATTCGCAGGCGACATAGTTGCTGAATTGGACAGGCACTATGATAACCAGGCTGAGAGGGACAGCGGCTTGCATCTTCTTGAAATCTTTAATCCGATGCTTCAGCCGTGGTCGGGCGAAGTCGTGGCTGTTTTGGAATTCGACGAGATCGCCA
This sequence comes from Mesorhizobium sp. WSM4807, assembly GCF_055811615.1. NCBI lineage: Bacteria > Pseudomonadati > Pseudomonadota > Alphaproteobacteria > Hyphomicrobiales > Phyllobacteriaceae > Mesorhizobium > Mesorhizobium sp. WSM4807. Next base: position 52,003 of record NZ_JBVVQY010000026.1, on the reverse strand, counting down.
CCGATTTTGAAAAGGACCTCCGGCAGGCACTCGTTCGGACCTGGTTCGATGTCGCAGCCGTCACCACTATTTTCTTCCTCGGGCTCTCGGCGATCGTTTTTCGTGGCAGCCGCACGATTCGTTCCCAGAGCCGCTCATTGAAGCAGCGCATTGCCGAACTTTCCGAACTGGTTGTTCAAAACAGAATGTTGAGACTGCGGGTGCAGCGTGCCTCGCAGCGCGCTACGGCGCTTAACGAACGTTACCTCAGGCGGATCGGCGCGGACCTGCACGACGGGCCGGCGCAACTGGTTGCCCTCGCGGCGCTGGGGATCGACAGCCCCGTGCTTGCCGATTCTGCCACGCCGGCTGCGGCGCGCGCACGGGAATTGCAGGCAGTCAAAGCCAATTTGGACGATGCGATGCGAGAAATCAGGAATGTCAGCAAGGGCCTTATGCTGCCGCATGTCGAGAATGCCGAGTTGACGGAAATCCTCGAGCTTGCCGTGCGAGCACACGAAGGGCGAACCGGCGTCAAAGTGATGCTGTCCATGACCGGGGGACACACACCCTTGTCACCAGCGGCCAAGATCTGCATCTTTCGCTTCATTCAGGAGGCGCTGAACAATGGCTTCCGCCACGCCGGGGGTGCCGGTCAATCGGTCGCGAAACATTTCGACGGGGAGCGCGTTTCTATCGAGGTTTCCGACACCGGCCCAGGTTTCGACCCGAAGATCATCCACCCTGAAAGGCTGGGGCTCATCGGGCTGCGTGAGCGGGTAGAAAGCCTCGGCGGCCAATTTAGTGTAACATCTTCACAGAATGGCACGGTGGTGAAAATGGTTCTCAACATAGTTGAAATAGGACAGGCGTGATGGCAGCGGCCATAAAGCTCGCCGTCATCGACGACCATCCGCTGTTCAGGGAGGGCGTCGTGCGCACTCTCGAGCAGATCGGCGGGTTCGAGATCGTTGCCCAAGGCAGCAGTAGAGATGACGCCTTGCGGATATCGGAAGACCAGCAGCTCGATATTCTCCTGATGGACATCTCGGTGCCTGGAGGGGGCCTCAGCGCGATCGAACCGGCTCTGGAGCGGCACCCGGATCTGAAAATCGTGATGCTGACCGTTTCGGAGGAAAACCAGCACGTCATGACCGCCTTGCAGAGCGGGGCAAGAGGCTATGTCCTGAAGGGTGTCGGGTCGAGAACCCTGGCCGCGATACTGCGCACGGTGGCGTTGGGCGAACGGTATGTTTGCCCGCAATTGTCGGCGCGCGTGTTGGTCGACCTGTCTATCCAGTCAACCGCGACCGCGAAAGTTGACGTGCTGGCCGAGCTCACCAATCGTGAAAGAGAGATACTGACGCTCGTTGCCGCGGGATTGAGCAACAAGCGGATCGGTCTTCAGCTGAATCTGCACGAGAAAACCATAAAGCATCACATGACGCGAATCCTCGCCAAGCTCAATGTGAGCAACCGGACCGAAGCCGCGATGACATTGCGCGACGCGACCGAGCATCAGCATCCGCCTGCCCGCCATCCTGCGTGAAGCAAGGTAGCCTGCGGCCTGTGAACTCGTCATCACTCGATCATGGCGAGCAGTCTTGCCCGATCGGAGTTCGTTGCCTGCCGGCGAATGATGGTACGGCCCATGGCATCCCGCATTTCATAATGGCCGCCGTCGATGCGCTCGCTGAGCCCGTTGGAATGCACCACACCCACACTTGCCCCGCGCACTTCGATCCGGTCTCCAGTGGTCGCGTTGACATAAACTTTTGGCTTGTTGCCAGGGGTTACCGCGGCAACTGGATTTGCCGGGGGGTTGCCTTTCGATGATTTTGATTTGCCCTTGCCCGCGTTGGCATTGGAGTTCGAACTCCCTGGAGTTCCAGCGTTTCCAGAGTTCCCGGGGCTTCCAGCGTTCCCGGAGTTTCCAGAGTTTCCGGAGTTTCCAGAGTTTCCGGAGTTCCCAGCGTTCCCAGAGTTCCCTTGTGCCTGGGCCGCCTGCGGGCTAAGCGTCAGGGACAGGCCGTCCTGTGCCACACGGTAGGGGCTCACGACGAGAGCCAAGGCCGATGCGCTGAGGCAAATGGCGACGCGAAGCCTTCGAAGAGATTTGAGCCTGGGCTGCGATTGAGGGCACGCAGGCCGCGCATTCATCCTGGCGAGAACTCTTGTCTCACGGAGCCTCAGGCGTTGCGGCCGTATCGCGTCTGTGATCAATGAATTTGCCAATAGCACGCTAGAATATCCTCTGACCGTCTTGGTCTGCGTCGCGTTTCTACCTGTTTCGAATTCGAGCCAATCCTCTGTACTTTGCACCAGTTTATCACGCTTTCGCCATCATCAGGCGGTGTCAAGACCCACCAGTCTCAGGGGGAGAAACCGGTGGGTCTCGCTAGCGCAGGAAGGGACTCATTACTGCGCAAGTGTGTTGCCTTCATTGATCGGGCCCATCAGCCGATAATAAGCCCGACGGCTGCGACCCCGAACACCAAGCCAAATACCGGAAAAAGCAGCCAACGTGCCTGGTGAATGCTGGGGTCCATTGCAGCCTCCTGTCACGGGATCGGCATCGCAACGACGCCTGCAGGATCTCGGTTCCTGAAAACACTCTCATCTCAGGCTTTTGCGATAGCAGTCCCGGACCAAAGCACCGCCTGCGCCAGCCCATGGTCGGCCAGCGGGCAGACTGAAGTCCTATCTCAGGCCTTTTTTTGAGCATGAAGGGCACCCGTCGAGGGGTATCGGCCGGAAGGGTCCTCAATATGCATGCAAAAAGCCCGCCAGCTTGAACGGCGGGATGTACTGGCGACGTAAATAGCAGTCGCCGTTCGATGAAAGGAGACTGGTCTCCAACCTCAATCGATGCATGTTGAAGGGTCCGCCGTGGGGGCAGCGGACCCCTCCTTTATCCCGAACAAGGGCGTTAGGTCAGAATAAGGACGATCGTGAGCGTATCCGGGTCGACGATGACGATTCGGCCATCAGCCAACACGAAATACTCATAGGATTCGTAAGCCGGGACAATCTCGACGATTCGCGGTGGCAGGCGACGCAGTTTGATCTTCTGTCGCGGAACCTCAACACCCACTGAGATGTCAAAATCGACGCTGGCAACCGGTTCGACCTTTTCCTGCTTGAGGATTTGGGTGATTTCCGTTTTCTGTTCAACGGTCACATTGCTGATCGCGCCGGTCGAAGTCTCATCCTGTGGCTGAGTAGAGGTCGTGCCCTGAGTCTGCTGCTCGGTAGTGGCACCGGCCTCGCCCTGGGTCTGCTGCTCGGTTGTGGCGCCAGCCTCGCCTTGGGTCTGCTGCTCGGTGGTTACGCCGGCTTTGCCCTGGGCTTGCTCATCGATCTGCATCTTCGCCTTGCCTTGAGCCTGCTCCTCGGCTGTGGCGCCGGCCTTACCTTGGGACTGTTCGCCCATCGTACCTTCCGGGCAACCGGCCGTGCCGGCCGGGCAATCGGCGCCCGACTGGCTTTGGGCCGGCTGCTGTTCCTGAGCGAATGCTGCACCACAGCCAACGCCGATGGCCAGCATACTGGTGATCAGAACTTTTTTCACGAAACATCTCCTTCGAAAAGTCCGTCCCTTCACGGGGAAAACCACCTCTAAAAAGTTTTGTTCCAGGCGAATTGACCGGGCGGAAGCGATCGGGCCTGTTGGAACAGTCTGCATCCAGGCGCGCGCCGTACTGAGCCATGGTGCGCGCGCCGAATAGGGCTCGTTCTTTGTTCCAGCAGAGGTGCGGGTTCCCTTGTTCGGCCCACGCGAGGTCCTGGTAGGGGGCGGAGATTGAAAGATCCGCGCTCGCTGCTGACAAATCTCTTCCAACCGCCGGTTGCTGGACGCCGGGCAGCCGGCGCGCCTAGGATTTTGCCCGGTCCGCGCGCACCGGGCACATCCCAGCCCCCCAAGCCGTGCTTTGATCGCCCCGTCGCACCTGCAGGTAGGGCGGGCTTTTTTTGTCTGTGCTGGAACTTGTTGTAATCAGCACAGCATGTTCTTACGAGGGCCAACGCTCCGTCGCAGACGCAGCCTTGGAAAGTCAGAAAACGTGGAAGAATCTGTTTGGGAAACCAACAAGATCCGTGCGACGCGCGTTCCGCAGACCGTCGAACACGGAAGGGCGCTGGTTGAGGACCTTCGCCACACACTGGCCCTGTCACATCGCTTGGTGCAGGCGTCGCGTGCGCTGCTGAAGCGGTCCAAGGACCAGGGCGTTGCTACTGAGCCTTGAAACCGAAAGCAGCCGAAAATGGTCGGACCGGGCCATCTTGCCTTAAAAACTGCCGAAAGCTAAAATTACATTAGCAAGTTGGACATAGTTCAAAGCAGAAGACTTGTTCGCGAAATGGACAAGAACACTGGCCGCAGTCTCCCTGAATGGCTTCAGAGGCATCTGCCCGATGATCCGGTGATCGCATGGGATATCGCCACCAAGATTTCGACAGAGACCCAGGGCAAAACTGGGCTTGGTCGCAGCGTCATCAGGAAGGGCGATCGAAACGAGAATTTGAACGAGAAACAGGACGAAGCTGACGCCGTCGTCAGCGAGCCATACCCGGTCGCCTTGCTCCTGGTTCTTTCTGTACTCTCGATAGTGGGCGGGGCAGTGTACGCGGTCCTTCGTTGGGAGGAGTTTCTATAGCGGCGAACACAAACCTGCAGTTTTTTCCTTTGAGGATGGAACACTGTCCTGCGACGAAAGTTTAGTGCCAGCAGCGTAGTATTGTCCCCCATACAGATGCTGCGAGATCGGTGGCCCCGATTAGCCCGCGTCCTCTCCCCCGAGGGCGCGGGCTTTCTGCTGTTGTCACGGTCTTTCCGGGCCGCCTTTGGTGCCGCCGGGCGGTCTTTGCGAGTGTTCGGTTTTCAGCGGGAGCAATGGAGTTCAAAGCACCCTCGGCTGCAGGTTGCAGCGGTACACAGCGACATTACGCATGCGGTCTCGGTCCTGCGATGAGTTTTGCTTCAGTCAAGAATTGGTCCTTCCTTGACAGCAAAAAGTGCTCTTCACATATTTTCCCGCAGCCGTCGCTCACGGCTCTCGTGGAAGCTCAAATACTCGTTCAGTTGAATGGAGGTTGTAATGAACGACAGGACTTTCGATCGGCCTGTTTTCGTCAGGAAAGGGGAGTTCATGGTAGAGGAAATCGAATGCTTGGCTGATGCTTTCGAGTTCCTGCAGGAATGGCCGAAGAATCGCAGAGGGCCAATCTTTGACACGGCGCTCCGAGCTTGCCAGCGCGCCTATGATGGCCAAGTCCCCATTTCAGTTGCACGCGAGGCTTTCGCCGGCTTCGCCAGATCGGCCAAGATCCTCGAGGACGTCTCTGCAGCTATGCCCTGGATGACAGCACCGAAAACCGGTCGTGGTGGCGTGATGGCGTAACCGATGTAGTAACTAGCGAAGGATCGCCGGCGCCGCAGGGGGGCGGGGAAGGTGGGTTGCCTTGGTTGGCGCCGGCCAAGCGGCGTTGGAGTTCGCCACGAAGGAAGAGGTTCGCCAGATTGATTATGGCGTGATTGCGGAAGTTCGCCGGGCCTGCCGATAGCGGCGCTCCTCGATGCCTCCGATATCGTCCCGCGCTCGGCGAAAATACATCAGGGCTCCGGCCGTAACTGCGTATTTAGAAATCGCACTTCTAGGCTCATGCAACGAATGCCAGCTAATCCGGCTTTGGCACGGGGTTTATCGTCGCCAAAAAGAAAGCCCGAGCAAATCGAAGTTTGGATCATCTCACCTGATATCCACGAGCCTAGCTCCATTGATCGCACCTTCACTAGCAATTCCGGTCGGGCTTTTAGCTGTCTAGTTCGGGAACAATTTGCGTGAAAAAAATTCTGCCTTGTGTCGCGTCCTCTGCCTTGGCCGTTCTGTCGATATCTGTCCCTGCCTTTGCGGAGGGAGATGCTGCGTTGGGGCAAAGAGCGTTTCAACGCTGCTCAGGCTGTCATTCAACCACCGACCAGAGAAAAGCTGGCCCGGCCCCGGCGGCATTGTGGGACGGCCCGCCGGATCTGTGGAGGGGTTCCGTTATTCGGAAGCCCTGAAGTCGGCCGGCTTGGTATGGGACGAGACAACGCTGGACCGGTTTCTAGCAGCGCCCCGCGATGTTGTTCCGAAAACGACGATGACGATGGGTGTGTCGAAGCCTGAGGATCGGCAAAATATTGTCGCATACCTGAAGTCGCTCTCGCAGTAGACTCGAACTTGTTCTCGCAATGCGGGACTGCTTTCGAACCTGATGGTCTCGGAAAACGCCGGGTCATCTTCCGTAAAGTCCTGTCACGCCTTGAGCCGCCGGCCCTGGAGCACGCGCAGTCGCTCCGATCTGCGGCAACGGCCGCGCTTTGTTCTGACGTCTACCCCAACATTGCCAGGTGCTTTTCGGAGCGGAAGCAGCAGTCCTTTTCAGGGCCGTTCTGCGCAGATGGCGATTGTACGTGATGCGCACCCAGTGAACGACAATACCGGTGCCGACCGCGCAATGCGGGACGTGCCTGTGTGGCTGCATTTAGAAGCCACGTTTCTAAGGTCATGCAAATTGCGGTGGCTAATCCAGCATCGCCCGGCGAGCTAGCTTTAGCACTAGCCACCAAATTGCCAATGTCTCAGTCGGCCGGGAAGCTCCAGGCCGCTTGGGAAGCCTATTCGGGTGGAGCAACCCAGGAGAACCTACCGGCCATGATCTCACTGAATATCAACGGGCGAGAGCACGAGGTTGACGTTGACCCCGAAACCCCGATCCTTTGGGTTCTGCGTGATACGCTAGGAATGAGCGGCACCAAGTTCGGCTGCGGCGCAGCGCTCTGTGGCGCTTGTACGGTGCATCGGGATGGCGAGGCTATCCGCTCGTGCAGCACGCCGATTTCCGCCGTTGAAAGCGGCAAGATCACCACGATTGAAAAGACAACCGACGGCACCGACCGTGTCGGCGCGGCTGTCCATGCTGCATGGGTCAGGCACGACGTGGCGCAATGCGGCTACTGTCAGAGCGGCCAGATCATGAGCGCGACGGCCTTGCTCGCCTCGCTGTCGGCCGGCGCGCAGCCGACCCCTGAAGAGATCGACTCCGCCATGGCTGGTAACATCTGCCGTTGTGGAACCTACGCTCGTATCCGCGCCGCCATAGCCGACGCCGCCAGCACTCTCGTCTGAAGGAAACGCATATGTTCCCCAATATAGATCACAAAGAGCTGCCGCGTGCGCTGCAGCACATGTTGGAACGGCGTCAATCCACCGTTGCTCAACCGTTGCCGCGCCGCAGCTTTCTAAAGTTGACTGGAGCCCTCGGCCTGACAATCGGCGTTTTTCCACACCTCGCCGCTGCGCAGTCCACCGATGCGGCTGACACGGCCGGCAGCCTCAAGCCAACGGAACAGCCGGCCGCCTTTGTGCGGATCGCGCCCAATGGCGAGGTCACCGTGACGGTCAATCGGCTGGAGTTTGGCCAGGGCGTGCACACCGCTTTGCCGATGATCCTGGCCGAAGAGCTCGATGCCGACTGGTCCCTGGTGCGCAGCCGGCTTGGCACCAACGACGCCGCCTATGCTGATCCTCTCTTTGGCATTCACCTCACGGGCGGGTCCAACACGATCAAGAACAGCTTTACGCAGTATCGCGAGCTCGGCGCCCGCGCGCGGGCCATGTTGCTCGGCGCCGCCGCAGCGCGCTGGAACGTGGACGTGTCCACATTGCGTACTGAGGCCGGCGTGGTTCTGGGTCCCGAGGGCCGTAGGCTGGGTTATGGCGACCTGGCCGATGCGGCCATGGAACAGCCCGTGCCCTCGCAAGTGCAACTGAAGGATCCGAAGGACTTCCGCATCATCGGCCGCCCCACCGGACGGCTCGACGCGCGCGCCAAGAGCAGCGGCCAACAGGATTTCGGGATCGATTTCCGGCTGCCCGGACAACTGACCGCCGTTGTCGCCCGTCCCCCGGTCTTCGGCGCTCGCATCGGCTCTTTGGACGACAGCGCCGCGCGCGCAGTCAAGGGCGTGAAGGCCGTCCTGCGCGTGCCGCTGGATCGTGGCGCTGAGGGCGTGGCCGTTGTGGCCGACGGATATTGGCAGGCCAGCCAGGGTCGCGATGCCCTTAACATCGAGTGGGACACATCGGCTGTAGAAAAGGTCGACAGCGAACAGCAACTCGCACAATACCGCGAGATGGCCGCTCGCCCTGGCCCGCGCCAGTTCGATGCCGACATGGCGCCGTTGGAAACGGCGCCGATGAATCTAGAAGCTGAGTTCGTGTTCCCGTACCTCGCCCACGCGGCGATGGAACCGCTGAACTGCACGGTTCGGCTTTCCGACGATCGTGCCGAGATCTGGATGGGCAGCCAAAGTGCCGGGCTCGATGCCGGCGCTGCCGCAACCGCGCTCGGCCTCAAGCCGGAACAGGTCGTGGTTAACGTGCAGATGTCGGGCGGCGGCTTCGGCCGGCGCTTTTCCAGCACCTACGACACGGTGATCGAGGCCTGCGAAATAACCAAGGCCGCCAAGGCGGCGGGACTGAACGCACCGATCCGCACGCTTTGGAGCCGCGAGGACGATATGAGGGGCGGCTACTACCGTCCCATGCACCTGCACCGCGCCCGCATCGGCTTTGACAAAGAAGGCAATGTGCTGGCCTGGGATCACAGCATCGTCGGTCAGTCCATACTTACGGGAACCGTGTTCGAGCAGTTCATGGTGAAGAACGGCATCGACGCCGCCACGACCGAGGGCATGCGGAACCCCTATCCGCTTCCAATGCGCCTGACAGTGCATCATCCCGAGGTCAACGTGCCGGTTCTGTGGTGGCGTAGCGTTGGCTCCAGCCATACGGCTTTCGTGATGGAAACCTTGCTCGACAATATAGCGCGTGCAACCGACCAGGACCCGGTCGCCTACCGCATGCGGCTCTTCGGCGATCAGCACACTCGCCACCGTGACGCATTGCAACTGGCCGTGGACAAGAGCGGCTACGGCAAGACCCGGCTTCCCGAGGGTCGAGCCTGGGGTGTGGCCGTGCACGAGTCCTTCAGTTCAGTGGTGGCCTACGTGGTCGAAGCCTCTGTTGCCGACGGACAGCCGACGCTGCATCGGGTCACGGCCGGGGTTCACTGCAATTTGGCCGTCAACCCTCGGACCGTGGAAGCACAGGTACAGGGCGCGGCGATCATGGGCTTGTCGATGTGTCTGGCAGGCTCTGCAATAACGCTCAAGGACGGCGTCGTCGAGCAGAGCAACTTCAGCGACTATACGGTGGCGCGCATGACGGATGTGCCGGAATTCGACATCCACATCGTGCCTAGCGCCGAACCCCCCACGGGCATGGGTGAGCCCGGCTTGCCGCCGTTGGCGCCGGCATTTGCCAACGCCATCGCACGGCTCACCGGCAAACCGCTGCGTCAATTGCCCTTCAATCTGACGTAGTCCTTTTTTGCGCCAAATCGCTTCTGCTCGCTGCTCCCTAGTTCAGCAGCGAGCGAAGCAGATACCGCCTTGTCGGCGCTCGGCTGCCATCGGGGCGTTCGGAATCTGCGCAGTACCAGGCAGTCCCGGACTACGCCATCGCATCCTGAGCGGTCGCGGCAATGCTGACTCGTGCCGGCAGGGGCCGCGCGGAGAATAAATATGTCGAGACAAGCATGCTGATTATCCGCCATAATCCTCATGGACCTAGAAATGAGGTTTATAGGTGAGAAGAGGCGACTTCAGCGAATGGGCTGTTTTTATCGCGGTTGCTGAGGAAGGGAGCTTCACACGCGCGGCAGCAAAGCTCGGCCTCTCCCAATCCGCACTCAGCTATGCGGTCCGCATGCTCGAGCAACGGATCGGTGTGCGATTGATCTCGCGAACGACGCGCAGCCTGTCGCTGACCGAGGCAGGCGAAAGGCTACTTAGCAGCCTGCGGCCGGCGTTTGACCATATCGACAGTGAAATTGCTGCGCTCACGGCGCTTCGCGACAAGCCTGCAGGCACGATCCGCATCACCACGTTCCGGCATGCCGCCCGAAATGTTCTGTGGCCCGTGTTGTCGAAACTCCTGCCGAATTATCCCGACATCACGGTTGAGGTCCATGTGGATGAAGGTCTCACCGACATTGTGGCAGAGCGCTTCGATGCCGGTATCCGCATGGGTGAACAGGTGCAAAAGGACATGGTGGCGGTCCGGATCAGCCCAGACGTCAGGATGGCAGTTGTGGGATCCCCGTCGTACTTTGCCAATCGTCCCGCCCCGCAGACACCCCGCGAATTGAGCGAACACCGATGCGCAAGCTATCGTCAGAATACCGGGGGCGGCCTCTACGCCTGGGAGTTCGAACAGGACGGTGTCGAACTTGAGGTCCGGGTCAATGGACCGCTTATTTTTAACGACAACGAGATGCTCTTGGATGCCGCAGTCGATGGCTTGTGTTTGGTGTACACGTTCGAAAGCCAGGTATCCCAGCATGTTGCGGACGGCCGCCTGGTCCGGGTGCTGGAAGACTGGTGCCCGCCATATTCCGGCTACCACCTCTATTATCCAAGCCGGCGGCAGCATACTGCCGCCTTCACGCTTCTGGTCGACGCTCTCCGATACAGGGCATAATGCGGACTGCCGATCATTTATCAATGTGATTTCTAACTTCATGCCGATTATGCCGTCTAATCGGCCGGCGCGACATCACCTAACTTCCCGTTCATCGAAGACAGGAGTTAGCCATGAGCAAAGTTTGGTTCATCACAGGGGCTGGCAGCGGTATCGGCGCCGCAACCGCCAGCGCGGCACTGAAGGCAGGCGATCGGGTGGTCGCGACCGGCCGCAATCTCGACAAGGTGAGTAACGCTCTGCGTGGTGTCGCTAGCGACAGACTTGCGGTCGTCCAGTTGGACGTGGCCGATGAAATACGGGCCAAGGCGGCCGTCGATAAGGCGATGGCGGCGTTCGGCCGCATCGACGTTCTGGTCAACAATGCCGGTTACAGCCTGCTCGGCAATTTCGAAGAGTTGACCACCGCTGAAATCGACGGGTTGATTTCGACCAATCTGTACGGCGTGGTTCATGTCATGCGCGCGGTCCTTCCCGTCATGCGCAAACAGCGCTCAGGACACGTTATCAACGTCAGTTCGCTCGCCGGAATCATGGGCTTCAAGCATTGCGGGGCCTACAGCGCCGCCAAGTTCGCCGTCGAAGGCCTTTCGCAGTCGGTGGCTCAGGAAGTCGCCCAGTTCGGCATCAAGATCACCGCCGTCGCACCGGGCTTTTTCCGCACCGACCTCCTCGATGACCAAAACGCCAGGTACGGCAGCGGCACCATCGACGACTATGCTGCAGAAGGCAGCGCCAAAGCCATGTGGTCCGGCTACAACGGCAAGCAGCACGGCGACCCTGCCAAACTTGGCGACGCCCTTGTGAAAATCGCCGGCATGGACAATCCGCCAAAGCAGTTCCTGGCCGGTAGCGATGCCGTTACTGCGACAAGGTCGGCGCTTGAGGCACGGCTTGAGGAAATTCGCGCATTCGAGGACCTGTCCAATTCGACAGATGGGTCTTTCTAGATCAAAGCACGGAGAGCGGGGCCACGCCGGGTCGAGCGAATGGACTGCGCGCGAATCCTTATCAAAGCAGCCAGCATCGACAATATCGAGGAGACGAAACCGCCCCGGCCTCTGCGCGCTGCCGAGCGTGTAGCGGGCAGCGCGGGACACTCGCAATCTGGCCTCGTCGGGCATTGATGCTGACCTCGCGAGAAGGAGTATCTCAGGGGCGAGGACGAACTTCGGCACGCCTCGCTGCAGGATTTCTGGGACGAGGGCTAAAGCGGGATATCTCAGATCCCATACCTCATGGCGATGAAGACCACCGGTGCAAAGATCAGGAAGATCGCCATTACTATAATAACGGCAAGGGCCAGGTTCTCTGTTCGCCTGACAAGGGCAGCGACCTCATCGTCGCTCGACGAAACGAGATCAACCAGCGAGAAATCTGTTGGGTTAGGAGTTTGATTGTCATTTGCGGGTCGGCTTGCGACCTCATCGACAGTCTGTCTGCTCTGGATAAGAGTCACAGTTCTTTCCGCCGTTAGGGTGTCATATCGGGTGCCCGCCGATGAGTGATACAGCAGGCCCCCGATGAACCACCGATGAAGGGACTTTACTTGGCAGCCCAACACCAAATGCATTGGTAAGGTCTTGGTTGCCAACCCTCAGCCCTATGTCCATGACGCAGGGACTTCAGTCTTACCGCTTGTCGACCATAGCCCAGCGGCGGAACCGAGTGCTGCCCGTCCCGTTTGCCGACCAGTGATAATTCAGAGATCGGAGAGGTAGCCATGGCTGACGGTCCAACGGTTGTTAACTCAGGCGGAAATGGCGGCGGCACTGCTATCGCCATCGTTCTCGCAATTATCGCAATCGTGATCCTGCTGTTGTTCACCGGCGTTATCAACATCCAAGGCGGGGGCGACGGAAAGGACCTCGATGTAAAGGTTGAAGCCCCCAAGGTTGAAGCACCCACGGTCGAAGCGCCCAAGGTCGAAGCGCCAGCCGCGCCCGCTCCGGCAGAGCCGGCCGCACCTGCCCCAGCCGCGCCCGCTCCGGCAGCACCTGCTGACGGCGGCTGAAGGACGCCTTCAGGGGAAAGGTCCGCAACCTACAGCCCCGCTTTTATTTGAGCGATTGTCAGTCGTTTGCGGGGGTGGCCGGCGCCATTTGGGGAGCGTTGGGGTAGATTGCCTGTAGGGCGCAGGCCGGCGGCGTTGGGGTCCGCCGCCGTTGGATACTGCCGAACCTGGCGATTCAAGTAATTCGGTGATCGCGGAAGTCCCTGTGCACTGCCGTCGGTCTCGCTTTCCTCATTGGTCGCCCGGACCGGCAGATAGGCATTGGTGTCCAACCGCAGCACGATCTGAATGAGGTCCGATCGGCCGATCTTTATTTCACCAGCAATGGAGTTGAGTGCACCCTCGGTTGCCTCCAGCTATCGAGATCTCGGTATGGTTCGTCGCCAGCAACAAACGGCACGAGTTGAGGATGTGCCGGCGAATCGCCGCGTTCAAAGCCGCGTTTGCCAAGGGCCAATATTTCAACGAGCACATCCGCAATCACTTCCGGTATTATTTGGTTGCGACCGATAACGATGCTGCGTGACCTGCCGATCGGTATTCATCGTGTTCGCTTTGGTGAATCGCCTTGCTGTTTCCACTCGCGTTGGACCTCGATTTCCTCTGGTTCTTTCTTGTCTACCGTCGCGGTCTCGCTGTCGGCCTCACTGGCCGCGCGAAGCAGTTCGTCCAGTTTGGCGTGCAGCGCCTGCGTATCGCGATGCTCGGCGCGCTGGATGAACAACGTCATCGCCCACGTCGCCAGTGTCGCAATGGCGTGCCAATCGAGGCTATCCCGATCGAAGATTAGCCAGAGGCCGGCATAGGCAAAAAAGATCAGAAATGCCTGCGGGCGCGACGTCAGCGTGCCAATGTGGGTGATAGTGCTTCGGACCTGGTGGTTTGCCATGTGCAAGGCCTCCTATGTATCTCCATAGGATAGCGGCTGGCGGTCCGGGGAGTAGTGATCAAGATCGCGCATGTCGAGGGTCCTGGTCGCATATGGGGCACCCTAAAAAGTGCTCTGCATCGGGCTTGATCTGCCGATCGTGACCTCTGCCCGGGCATCCAGTGGCTTCGCCCGGAATTGCGACGCTGACGCGTCCTCGGTGACTTGCTTTCGCGCCGTGGCCGTTATCACCACCCCGTCACCAATGCCAATTCCCCGCGCCATGCAGAAGATTTTGGAGCGGCAAGCGGCATCGTCAAGCGTTGGCTAATATAGATGAGCCCGCTTCATCCAATCGATGGATGAAGCCCATATGGGCCGGTGCTACTTTGATGCATAGCGCGACCATGGCAAGGCCAGGGACGGCAGCCCGGTTTTGCTGCCCAAGAAGCCCGCTGGCTCTAGGGGCTGAATATGAGCAAGACGACTCTCATTGCTATCGCTATCCTCGCGATCAGCGTCGGCTATGCCGAAGCCGCGGACCGTAAGGTCGAAACCGCGCCCCTCGGGACGTACGCCAATTCGAAGAACCTGCCGGTTTGCAGCGCGTCAAGCTCACTCTTCGAAGTCCTCGGTGACAAGTGTTTTCTCGTCAAGGGTTCGATGATCTATGGCGACATCGCCGAGCTTTCCCAGATAATCACTTTGGGCTGGTAGCCGGAGCAACAACGGCGCTCGACGCTAATTCCGCAGCCTTACGCCGACACCACACTGCTATCGGCCGTGCCGTTGATCGAACTGCTCGAACTGGAGACCGACAGCGGCACGATTGAGCTGGCCATGAATAGGATCGTCGCCCGCCAGCGAATTCCCCCTCATGAAAAAGTCTGACGCGAGATTGATTTGGTTTAAAGCCGCTTCTTTGCGCGTGAATCGCAAGAGTTTTCCCAGGGGCGGTGGGGACAGGGCGATCTTGTCGTCGACATTTGTCGGCTGGCCACCCCAACCGACCTTCGTCGGTGTATCCACGATCCGCTGTATGCCGCGCTACTGATCTTTCATGCGCAGCAAAGCGGGTGACGCCTTAGCAATCGACATCCGGACCCAAGCGGCGGAAGCGCCTGGCGATTCAAGAGCATGTCGCAGTGTAAGTTCCTTCCGAACGCCTTGCCGTTATGAAGCAACTGCCTGCGATCCGAACCTAGTTCATTTTCAACTGGCCGACGCGGTTTTCGGCGATCCAGCGGGCGGCGAGCACCAATGCGCCCATACTGAAATCCTTGCCGTGCTTGGCCACCATTTCTTCCGACAGGTTGGCGAGCCGTTCGAAAAATTCGTCCTTGCTATGGTCCTCGGGTGTGGGTTCCGTTTGCATCTTTTCCTCCTTTTGCATGCAACCACTATTTGAACATCTGCGCGGGAAAAGTGACGATCGCGGCGGTGCCGTCTACCGAACCGACCGCCAGGTGCCGTCCGTCACCCGACCAGGCAAGCGCCGCGATCTCACCGCCCAAGGGTCTGACCAGCAGTTCGTCCCGCGCGCCGATCTGGGCTATGGTGATCCGGCCATTGGTATAGCCGGCTGCAATCAGTTTCTTCTCCGGGTGCGCAGCCACTGTCTCGACCGGCACCAGCCCGGCGCGGCCAGTCTCCAACGCGCCGGAGGCATCGCCGTGAAGCGGCGGCGCGGTCATTGACCAGCCGGCGATCCGGAATGCGCCCGATGTGAACAGTGCATTCTCCGGCAGGCTCCAGCATACTGTCCGGACCGGCGATGGAAATCCTTCGACGATGTCAGCTCGGCCATCGGTCACGCTGACCAAAGCAAAGCCTCCGGTTTCGAGCCCGCAGGCCAACCAAGTGCCGTCGCCACTCCAGCGGATCGACACGGGGCGCGCTGAAAAACTGATATCGCTTATCAAGGTCGCGTCGCCTTCGACAATCCAAATCGATAATCCGTCCTCCAGACCATAAGCGAGGCGCCGTCCACCCGGCGAAAAGGCAAGCGCGTCCGTGGACGGTGCCGCACCATGTCGCAGTCTCACCGCGTCGCCGTGGCCGCGTGACAGGAAGACATCCTGCCCGTTGCTGACGGCTGTCATTGCCGGCTGGCGGCTGTGGTCGATAGCGACGATCGGTCCGTCGATCTTCACCAGCGTCTCCATCAGGCTGCCGTCCGCGGTCAGATGCACCGCCTCGCCGGCCGCTGTTCCGACGAGGAAGCTGGACCGAAGGTAGCTGGCGAGCGGGATATCGCCATCTCCCAATGCAGCAGTGGCAATCAATGGCGCTGGTAACTTTTCCCTTGGGCGGATCGTCGTCTGGCCGAGATCGCCGCTCACTCTGATCCGCGACTCCGGCGGCTCCTGGTCCGCGACCGTGGCTATTGCGACCGTTCCGTCCATGCACGTAAAGGCGACTATCGAGTCATCGGTGCTGAAGCGCAGATCGGCGATCGCCGACGGGCGACGCCAGCTCCGCGCCAGCAGGTCGAACAAGGTCAGGTTCTGTATCGCGTGCTGGTTCATGGCTGGCTCCCATCGTAATTCTCATCCGGTGCCGCGAGGCTGCGGTCGACGTCCTCGACGTCGGCTTCCGCGGCGACGATGCGCTCCTCGCACGCCGCACATGCGAGCATGATTGCCGCGGCTCTCTCCTCCGCTTCATGCAAGTCCTGCACCAGTTGCGCGTTCGCGCCGCTCCTGCCGATTTCGAGTTCCAGGCGCAACACATCCATCTCGATGCCGGCGCGCTTCTGATTTAGCCGCAGCGCCTCGGCAGTAAGCGCGGAGACGTTGGCGATCAGATCGAGCCGGCGAGCGAGCAGCGCGTCACGCCAGTCAGGTTGCCCCATCGGATCCTCCTGTCATTTTTCGCTTCCGGCCATCGGTCCGTGCGGTTTTTCAAAAGCTGATAGCAACCTGGGCAACGTGCCCGCCTGCGAATGGAACTGTTTTTCAGCCGTTTCGATGTGGCTCTTGAGCTGATCCCAGATGTCGACGCGGATCATCGATGTCGTATCGCCGGTGAGGTGCTCGATCTCGTCGACGCGGAACTGACGCGACAGCGAAACGCCGGAAAACACGAAGTCGCGCAACAAGATCGCATGGTTCTCGATGAACAGATGGATCATCGGATGGGTTTTCCGTGGTGACGCCGCCGGCGGCAAGCTCGGCCCGGATGAAATCCTGGAAGTGGCTCTGGAGGCGATGTTGGCTCTCGCCCATGAAGCGCATGACAAAGACCAGATCGCGGGGCATCAGCCTGACAAGATCGCCGGTGACGCCATCGGCCTGGCTGGACATCGGCTCGTGCGGCCCTCGGCTGTCTTTGTTGTTCGGCATGTTCTCTCTCCGGCGCGTCGCCCGCCCATGGGCCATCGCCGTCAAATAGTAGAGAAAGGGTAACAATTGAATAGATAATATTTGTTGTCGGATTTGCTGCACTTGCTAACTAACTATGTTGCAATTGCGAATAGATGCTAAATATTACAGGCGTACGTTACAACTGTAAAAGAACGTTACAGTTGGCTATCAGCTCATATGCCGAAAGAGCGGCGATTTTGTTTTGAGCGCCAGCCATGGGTGCTGTTTTCAAATTGGCACGGCGCTTGCCTTGTACACTCCATAAGAAGCCCATCGCGCTTTTTGACGCGGTGCCAAAAGAACGAAGGAACGGAGGAAGCAGGGACCAGTCGCGTCCGCTTCGATACGCCCCATCGCAAATGCGATTGGCGCCGAGGATCCCTGCCAGACGCCTCTAGAACCTTTGCCGCGATCCACTTGAACGGCCGAACCATGAGTCGCGCCTGAATGCGCAGCCCTTTGTCGTGCCGTTCGCACTCTCACTAGCGGTGCTGTGCGCCGCTTCATGCCGGGGTCAAGGGACCTGCGGCTCAAACCTGGTGGAGGCTTATGACCATGACGTCTCTGACGCTCAACAAGATTACCTCGCAACGCGGAATCTCCGTGGGCGAGGCAACCAAGAAGATTGCCGATCTCGGCTGGAATCCTTCCTACGTCCAGGAAGCGATGACGTTTCCGACAGACTATAAGATCAACAAGACGCCGCGAGACCCGATGAAGCAGGTCCTGCGGTCCTATTTCCCCATGCAGGAAGAGAAGGACAATCGCGTATATGGCGCGCTCGATGCGGCGTTGCGCGGTGACATGTTCCGCAACGTCGAGCCGCGCTGGGTCGAGTGGATGAAACTCTTCCTGGCCATCATTCCCTTCCCGGAAATCTCCGCCGCTCGGTCGATGGCGATGGTCGCCCGCATCGCGCCCGGCGAGGAGCTCAGGACCGGCTTCACCATGCAGATGATCGACGAGTTCCGTCACTCGACGATCCAGATGAATTTGAAGAAATGGTACATGGAGAACTACATCGATCCGGCCGGCTTCGACATCACCGAGGAAGCCTTCGGAAAATGCTATGCTACGACTATCGGCCGGCAGTTCGCGGAAGGCTTCATCACCGGCGACACCATGACCGCCGCCTGCATGTACCTGACCGTGGTCGCCGAGACCGCCTTCACCAACACGCTGTTCGTCGCCATGCCTTCGGAAGCCGCCCGCAACGGTGACTATGCGCTGCCGACCGTCTTCCTGTCGGTGCAGTCCGACGAGAGCCGGCATATCGGCAATGGCCATTCGCTGCTGATGGCGGCGCTCAAGGAGCCGGAAAATCACCTCTTGCTCGAGCGCGACCTTCGCTACGCCTTCTGGCAGAACCACGCGATCGTCGACGCGGCCATCGGCACCTTCATCGAATACGGCACCACCAACCGCGACAAGAACAAGGAGTCCTACGCGGAAATGTGGCACCGCTGGATCTACGAGGACTACTACCGCACCTACATGCTGCCGCTCGAGAAATACGGCATCAAGGTCCATCACGACGACGTCCAGGCGGCCTGGGAACGCATTACCAAAAAGAATTACGTCCACAAGGTCGGACAGTTCTTCGCGGTCGGCTGGCCGGTCAACTTCTGGCGCATCGAAGCCCAGACCGACAAAGACTTCGAGTGGTTCGAGCACAAGTATCCGGGCTGGTACGCCGAATTCGGCGACTTCTGGAAATGGTACGCCAAGCTCAGCCACAAGGGCGAGAAGGTGCTGCTGTTCAACAGCGACGTCGGTTACGTCTATCCGCACCGCTGCTGGTCCTGCCTCGTTCCCTGCCTGATCCGTGAGGATATGGTTGTCGGCGAGATCGACGGCCAGCTGCACACCTTCGCCCACGAACTCGACAAGTGGACTGCCACCGTGGCGTTCGCCGACGAGTATCAGGGCCGGCCGACGCCCGCGATGGGCCGCTTCAGCGGCAAGCGCGAGTGGGAGACGCTCTATGACGGCTGGGATCTGGCCGATGCGATCAAGGACCTGAACTTCGTCCGCTCTGACGGCAAGACGCTCGTCCCGCAGCCGCATATGCGCTTCGACGACACGGAGATGTGGACGCTGGACGACGTGCGAGGCAACAAGCTCGGATCGCCGCTCAACGCGCTGCGTGCCATGTCGCCCGCGGACCGTGAGAAGCACCTGGCGGAATACCGGGCCGGCTTCACGATCAATCCCTGCAACTGATCAGGCCAAGGGGCGGGTTCGTCCCGCCCCTTCTCTTACTGGAGGTCCGTATGTCGGAAACCCACATGGTCAGGCTTAGCCCGGTCGGCGTCGAATTCGATGTCGAAAATGGCGAAACGGTGCTCAACGCCGCGTTCCGCCAGGGCATCGCGCTGCCGCACGGCTGCAAGGAAGGGCAATGCTCAGCCTGCAAGAGCGTGTTGCTCGACGGCGAAGTCGACATGCTCAAATACTCGACCTTCGCGCTAAACGACATGGAGAAGGAGAGCGGCCACGTCCTTTTGTGCCGCTGCATCGCCTACTCCGATCTGGAAGTCGAGCTTCTCAACTACGACGAGGAGATTTTGGCGAAAGCGATCGCTGTGAAGACGTTCAAGGGCCGGATTGCTCGGATCGAGCACCTGACCCACGACATTCGCGGCATCGAGATCGAACTCGGCTCGCCGATAAAGTTCTGGGCGGGACAATATGTCGACATCACGGTTACCACGCAAAAAGGGGAGACGATTACGCGCTCGTTCTCCATGGCAAATACGCCGGACCAAACCGAAAAACTCTGCTTCATCATCAAAAAATACCCTGAGGGAAAGTTCTCCGGAGAACTCGATTCCGGAGGAATCAAGGTCGGAGCACAGGTCACTGTCGTCGGACCCTACGGAACCTGTTTCCGCCGGGACGAACGGCAAGGACCCCTGATCCTGGTCGGGGCCGGATCGGGCATGTCACCGATCTGGTCTATCCTCAACGACCATCTGAAGAGCGGCGAGAAACGTCCGGTCTACTTCTTCTACGGCGCCCGCACCCGCAACGACCTGTTCTATCTCGACAGGATCGCTGAACTCGTCGGCAATCATTCCGACGTCACCTTCATTCCCGTGCTGTCGCACGCGAATGACGACGCTGAATGGCAAGGTGAGCGCGGTTTCGTACACCAGAGTGTCGACGCCAAGCTCAAGCAACTGGGGGTCGACGGGCAGGGCGATGTTCATGCCTGTGGTCCGCCGCCAATGATCGATGCGCTTCAGCCGGTTCTGTTCATGAATGGGTTCGAGACGGAGCGGATCTTCTTCGACAAATTCACCACATCGGCAGGTGCAACGCCGGCCCACTAAGAGGGTGGCCACGCAACTGTAACCACAACTGCAACAAGGGAGTGAAGACTATGCCAGCTACCTCGAGTTCAGTCGGATCCGGAGCCGCCGGCGCGGCGCTCTTTGCCGACTCTGACAGCCGGAAGTACCGGTATTTCGACCCGAAGGGCCAGCGTGCGACCCACTACGAGGACATGACGGTCGACGTGCAGCCCGATCCCGAGCGTTACCTGATCCAGGACTGGATCATCTCCTTTGCCGACGGCAAGGGCGCCTATGTCAAGCAGAACACCGCCGCGCAGAGCTCCAACTGGCATGCCTTCCGCGCTCCGGACCAGGAATGGGAGCGTACGCACTACCAGCGTCAGTCGAAGATCGAGACGATGGTGCAGAGCGTCATCAACAATGCCCGCAAATCGGGCGCGCCCAAGACTTTCGACAAAGCCTGGGTCAAGATACTGCAGACGCAGCTCGGCGCGTGGAAACATGCCGAATTCGGGCTCGGCACCTCGCTGATGCAGGCACAGCGCTACGGCTACACCCAGATGATCAACAACGCGACGTTGACCAACTCGTCCTACAAGCTCCGGCTTGCGCAGGACATTACGCTCTACCTTGCCGAGATCGGTATGGACCTTTCCGGCTGGGACGACGAACTCGGCAAGAAGACCTGGCTCGAAGACAAGAACTGGCAAGGCACCCGCGAAGCGGTCGAGACCATCATGGGCGCGACCGACTATCTCGAACAATATTTCGCCATCAACATCATCTTCGAACCGCTGGTCGGGGAAGCATTCCGCTCAGGGTTCCTGATGCAGATCGCCGCCGCCAACCATGACTTCATCACGCCTGCAGTGATCTCGGCGGCCGAGGCCGACTACGAGCGCAACCTCGCCAACACGATCGACCTCATGCACTTGCTCGCCAACGATGAGAAACACGGCGCGACGAACAAGAAGCTCTTCCATGGCTGGGTCAAGAAACACGGCGCGCTCGCCGACAAGGCAGCCATCGGCCTGCAGCCGATCTGGTCGATGCCGCATTCCAAGCCAGTCGCGTTCGCGGATGTCCGCGCCAAATCCGAGGAACGGATTGGCCAGATCCTCGGCGAACTCGGCCTCAAGCGCTGACACAGGGAGAAATGCCATGTCACTAGCAGCACGCGACGCAACGCATTCCAACATCTTCAAGGAGATGAAGGACATCACCTTCGAACAGACGATTTCGCATCAATGCGGCGTCACCATGAATGACTCGGTCGAGGCCAGGGCCATCGCCGAATTCATGGGCCAGAAGCCGGGGGTGACCATCACTTACCAGCCGGCACTGATCCGCATCGACGGTGACGGCAAGCTGATCTTCAAGATGGACGCGATCGGTGAATATCTCGGCCGTGAGATTTCAGCGGAGACCTTCGAGGTCAACACCTCCACCCACTACGGCCGCATGGTTCGCGTCGACGACAACACCGTGATCCTGTTCGGCAACATGGATGAGATGTTCGAATACATCGAATAGCCGCCAAAAAAAAACCGGGCGCGCCGCCCTGGTTGCGGCGTGCCGAACCGATCAACGCCCATCTTGCGGAGGAAAGAATGTTTAGGACACCGGAAGGCAAGGATATCTTCGTGGTCGACGGCCACACCCATTTCTGGGACGGCAGCCCGGACAACCAGAAAAATGTCCACGGCAAGCAGTTCATCGATTGCTTCTACGCCTATCACACCGGGCTGAGCCCCAAGGACCAGCTTTGGGAGAAGAGCAAGTTCGAGAAATACAGCGCCGACGATCTCTATCGCGACCTGTTCATCGACGGTCCCGATGATGTGGCGATCGTCCAGTCGACCTATCTCAAGGACTTCTACAAGGACGGCTTCAACACGATCGAGCGCAACGCCGAGGTGGCCAAGCGCTATCCGGAGCGTTTCATCGTCAACGGTGCCTTTGACCCCCGCGACGGTGAGAAGGCTCTCGAATACATCCACTTCCTCAAGGAGACCTACAACGTCAAGGGCGTGAAGATGTACACGGCCGAATGGAACGGCGCTTCCAAGGGCTGGAAGCTCACCGATCCCGATGCCTACAAGTGCTTCGAGCTCTGCGACAAGCTCGGTATCAGGAACATCCACGTCCACAAGGGTCCGACGATCATCCCGCTCAGCAAGGATGCGTTCGACGTGCATGACGTCGACTACGCGGCGACGGATTTCCAGGGCCTCAACTGGATCATCGAGCATTGCGGCCTGCCGCGTCTCGACGATTTCTGCTGGATCGCGACGCAGGAAACCAACGTCTATGGCGGACTGGCGGTAGCGCTGCCCTTCATCCATTCCCGCCCGCGCTATTTTGGCGAGGTCATCGCCGAACTGCTGTTCTGGATTGGGCCGGAGAAGATCCTGTTCGGTTCCGACTACGCGATCTGGACGCCGCGTTGGCTGGTCGAGAAATTCTGGGCCTACCAGATCCCCGAGGACATCGCCGCGGAACGCGGTGTGCAGCTGACCGACGAGATAAAGGAGAAGATCCTCGGCCTCAATGCCGCGCGCCTATACAGCATCGACATCGAAGCCAAGAAGAAGGCGCTCGCCGGTTCGCCCTTCAGCATTGCGGCGGAGTAGGGCCATGGCAACCGCCAGCGTTTCCGGCAACCGCGAGAACGAACTCTGGCGGCGCCTTGGTGAGGTCAACGACCCGGAGCTCGACGAACCGATTACCGAGATGGGCTTCGTCGAGCGGGCCGCGATGACGAGCGATGGCAGCGTGGAGATAGACTTCCGCCTGCCGACCTACTGGTGCTCGCCCAACTTCGCGTTCCTGATGCTGGACGGCGTCCGCAAGGCGCTGGACCAGCTCTCATGGTCGCCGGCCTATCGCGTCAAGCTGCACGACCACATGTTCGCGGAGGAGGTCAATCGCGGCATGGAAGCCGGCAAGACATTCAGCGATATATTCGCCGAGCTTGCCGAGGATCAGGATCTCGGCGCTTTGCGCGAAACCTTCAGGATGAAGGCATTCAAGCGGCGCCAGGAGGCAGTCCTGCGCGGCCTCAGGCAGCACGGTCTGACAGATCGGGAAATCCTCGCCATGGACCTGCCGGCATACGACGTCGCCCGTTTCGAACCGGGCGAGGCGGCCAACCAGAAGCCGAGGTACAGGGCGGCTTTGCTCGAGCGCTACCCCGACCGCCGGATGGATGATCCTGTCTTCGTGACCTGGGAAGGACAACGCATACCGCCCGCCGCGCTCGGGGCCCATCTCGCCGAACTGCGCGGTGTGCGCGTCAACATGGAGTTCAACGGCGCGCTGTGCCGTGGGCTCAAGCAGACCAGATACAAGGAACTGGATGTGGTCGAGGGCGAACCGACGCTGGTCGATTTCATCATGGATCGCGTGCCGGGACGAGCCGCGCCGACCGCCTGAAGCAGAGCTGAAAACAACGGCCTCCCCCGCACGAGGCCCCTAACCAACAACCCGCCCGTAAGGCGGAAGGAGGAATCATGCCCAAGATAATGCTTCACAATTCCGACGCCCGCCGCGCTCTCGCCCGTGGCGTCTTTCGGCTGGCCGCTGCCGTCGAGCCGACGCTCGGCCCCAAGGGCATGAACGCCATGATCGACCGGCCGATCGGCACGCCGATGGTGACCCGCGACGGCGTCAGCATCGCCTCAGAAATCGAGCTGCATGATCGTTTCGAAAACATGGGCGCGCAGGTGGTCCGCGAGGTGTCGATGCAGACCAACGAGGTCGCCGGCGACGGCACCACGACTGCCATCGTGCTCGCCAACGCTCTCATCCAAGGCGGTGTAGAGGCGAATGAACGCGGCGTGAAATCCGTCGATCTGTGCAAGGGCATCGACCTTGCCGTTGCGGCGGTGGTGGCCGCGCTCAAGGCCTCGGCCAAGCCGGCAAAGGGGAACGGCATCCTGGCTTCGGTCGCCAATATCGCTGCGACAAACACGAAGCTTGGCGCGCTGGTGGCGGAAGCCCATCAGCGCGTTGGAGCCGAAGGTGTCATCACCACGGACTTCAGCGTCACCACCGAGACCACGCTCGATGTGGTCGAGGGCATGTCCTTCGAACGCGGCTATCTTTCTCATCACATGGTGACTGACCAGGAGAAGATGGAGGCGGTTCTCGAACGACCCTACATCTTGATGACCGATCTCAAGATCAAGGAGCCTGAGGCGCTGAATGCGGTTCGCCGCATTGCCGACGAGGATGGTCGGCCGCTGCTTATTGTGTCCGAGGAAATGTCGCCGGAAGTTGTGGTGACGCTGCTCGGCAAGCAGGGACCTGGAAAATACCTCGTCGTCCATCCGCCGGAATATGGCCATTGGCGCAAGGCGATGATGGAGGATCTGGCGATCATCACCGGCGGCAAGGTGATCGCGCGCGACCTCGGCGGCCGGCTGGAGGACATCACCGCCGACGATCTCGGAACAGCCGACCGGGTCAAGACCAGTTCGTCCTACACCTCGATCATCCGCGGTGGTGGCGATCATGCGGCAATCGCGTCGCGTCGCGCCCAGGTGCAGCGGCAGTATGAAGCTTCGCCGCCGAACATCGACCAGGACAAGCTGCGCGAACGTCTGGCCAAGCTTTCTGGCGGCACCGCGATCCTTTATGCCGGCGGTGTCACACCCGTCGAGCAGAAGCGAACCATTCAGCTCATCGAGGATTCGCTGAATGCGGTACGCGCCGCATCCGAAGAGGGCGTGGTCGCCGGCGGTGGTTCGGCGCTTGCCCAGATCGCGCCGCTGCTCGACAAGGTGTCGGCTGGCGTCGACGGCGATGTCGCCGAAGGCGTGCGCCTGGTGCGGTCGGTGCTGTCGCGGCCACTCTGGCGCATCGCCGCCAATGCCGGCGCCGATCCCGAAGCAGTTGTGGCGGAAGTTACGCGCATCAATGGCGGCTACGGCTACAACGCGTCTGCCGGCAGCTATCAAAACATGTTCGAGGCAGGGATCATCGATCCGGTTCGTGTCACCTACACAGCGCTCGCCAACGCAGCTTCGGTGGCGACGCTGATCCTGACCACCGAAACGCTGATTGGCCATCTCGCCGAGGACGAGGATCCGACGGCCGGACCGGCTCGCGGCGGCGGCTCCGAAAAGCTCGGCCGCGCCTAAGCAATCCGAAAGCGATCGGAACAAATCTCGACGTTGAAAGGATACGACGATGAAAGCTGCCAGACTGTACGAATACGATCCGCAAATGAATGTCCAGCTCAGGATCGAAGAGGTCAAGGCGCCGACAATCACCGCCCCCGACGAAGTGATCGTGCGGGTCGGTGCTGCCGGCCTTTGCCGCACCGACCTGCATATCATCGAGGGTGTGTGGAAGCCGACCATGGATCCCGAAGGCACGCTCTTGCCCTACATCATGGGTCACGAGAATGCTGGCTGGGTCGAGGAAGTTGGCAGCGGCGTCAAGTCGGTCAAGCGCGGCGACGCCGTGATCTGCCATCCCTTCCGCTCGTGCGGGATCTGCCTCAACTGCCGGCATGGCGAGGACATGTACTGCGACAACGGCCAGTTTCCCGGCCTTGGCATGAATGGCGGCTTCGCCGAATATTTCATCACCAGCGAGCGCTCGCTGATCAAGCTGAACGCCAATATCACGCCGATCGAAGTGGCGCCCTTGGCTGACGCCGGCATCACCGCCTACCGCGCCGCCAAGCGGGCGGCCAAGCTGCTAAGGCCAGGGAGTTACTGCGTCCTGCTCGGCATAGGCGGGCTCGGCCACATCGCGCTGCAGTCGCTGCATGCGATTTCGGGTTGCCGCATCATCGCCGTCGATCGCGAACCGGCGGCACAGGTGCTGGCCAAGGATCTTGGCGCCGACTACGTCCTTGATGGCGGGCCGAACATCGTCGAGGAGGTCAGCCAGATCACCGGCGGCGGCGCTCATGTGGTGATCGATTTCGTCAGCGAACTCGGCGTCGAGAACATCTGCTGGAAGATGGTGCGCAAGGGCGGCCAGCTATTCGTCGTCGGCTATGGCGGCAATATCAATGTGCCGACTGCCCATCTCGTCATCGAGGAGATCAACATCGGCGGCAGCCTGGTCGGCAATTTTACCGAGCTTGTCGAACTGATGGAGCTCAACGCCGACGGCAAGGTGAAGATGCACTACACCGAATACAACCTCGCCAGCATCAACACCGCACTCGACGATTTCAAGAACCGGCGGTTCACCGGCCGCGGCGTCATCGTGCCCTGAAGCGTCTGGTCGGGCCTGCACGGAGCGGGCCCGACGTTTTGGTTCGCTTGCCGGCCCGGCAAGCCTTTCTTTCTTGGGCGCCGCGGCTGATGCCATGGCTTTTCCGTATCGGGACGTCAGCGAAGCGTGGTCCTGAAACGAGTTCTTTGCTTCGCAGTTTGGAAAAATGGGAGGACAATATGGATCTTATTACAGGACTGGCCGTCGTCATCGGCATTATGGGCGGCATTGCAACGTGGGCAGCGATCACGATCGGCAACCCCTATCTGCTGATCTGGGCGGTATTTGTGGGCTGGGGGAGTTTCTATCACTGTGGCGGCAAGGAAGCCGGGTTCAAGAATTCGGCGCTTGCAAACCTTTGGGGAGCGATCTGCGCCGCCGGCGCATTGATAGCACTGACGTCTATTGGTGTTACGGCTCTCACGGCCGGCATTTGCGTCGGCGTTTCAATCGTAGTCCTGATTCTCGCTGCCAAGCTGCCATTGCTGAGTGCGATTCCATCAGCGGTCTATGGCTACGCAACGACTGCGGCACTTTTTCTGCTTGGCGCTGCCGCCTATGGCGAGGGTCCAAGCGGCATCAGCAAGGTCGCGGCAGCTGTGGTGATTTCGCTGATCATTGGCAACAGTCTCGGCTACGTCTCCGAGAAAGTGACAGCTGCTGTCGTGAAGAGCTGATCTAACCCCCGCTACCGCTTCAGTGATTGACTTATCCCAACCCCGTGGCGCGAATGCCGCGGGCTTCTTTCGTGCCGGTGACAGGCTCTAGAGGAAACCGCGGCGGATGCCGTATTGGTCGAGCTTGCGATAGAGCGTTGGCCGGGAGATACCGAGCCGCCGTGCGACCCGACTGAGGTTGCCGCCTTCGGCTGCCAATGCGTTTTTCATCGCCTGGCGTTCCGCCTCGACGAGCGTGCCTCCGTCCTGCGGGGTCGCTGCACTGCTGTTCGATCCGGCTTCCGATCCAGAGCCGGACGCGGTGATCTCCTCGGGAAGGTCGTGAAGCCTGACATCGCGGCCGCGCTTCAGGACATGCAACCGCCCGATGAGGTTCTTCAGTTCGCGTACATTGCCCGGCCAATGATAGGCGAGCAGGGCATCGAGCGCTTCTTGCGAAAATTCCAGCGGGTCCTCGCCCGCTGCGGTGGCGATCTGCTGGTTGAAATGTTCGATCAGCAGCAGCACATCCTCGCCGCGCTCGCGCAGCGGTGGAACAGTGATCGAAACCGCGCCAATTCGATAGTAGAGATCGCGGCGGAATCGGCCTGCCGCAATTTCGTGCTTGAGATCGCGATTGGTCGAGGCGACCAGGCGCACATCCACCGGGCGGCCCCGGCTGTCGCCAATGCGGTTGACCACGCGCTCTTCCAGGACACGCAGCAGAAACGGCTGGATCTCGAGCGGCAATTCGCCGATCTCGTCGAGACTGAGGACGCCGCCATGGGCGAGCTCGAAAACCCCCGGTTTGCCTTCACGCGAGGCGCCGGTAAAGGCGCCGGCGACATGGCCGAACAACTCGCTGCCGAACAGGTCCCTGGTGATCGCCCCGCAATTCATCGCGATGAACGGATCGTTCGCCGTGCGCCGGCTGCCGGCATGGACAAGCCGCGCAAACAGCTCTTTCCCGACCCCTGTTTCACCTTCGACCAACAGCGATGTTACGCTGCTTGACCGGGCGATGCGGCAGGCGACATCGACGGCGGCATGCAGCGCTTCGCTTTCGCCGACGATCATGGCGACAGCATCCTGAAGATGCTTGTTCACTTCCCGGTGGACCACCGCCGCACTGGAGACTGCCGGCACGGAGGGGAACACCAGCGCCGCGCCGCGGAGGTCGCCATCGAGCTTGAGCGGGGTGATATGGCAGGATCGCAGATGGGCCGGCAGCGCCCTGGCAAGGTCGGCTTCGGAGCCGGAGGACGGAAGGTTCATCAGCCAGCGGCCACGGCCTGGCTCCATCGGGCCGTCCATCATCTCGGTGGTCTCGCCGTCAGGCACATTGTTGCAGAAGATGGCGCGGCCGCGATGGTCGACGATTACCAGCCCGTCTTTTCGGCGGTAGCTGGGAGCCGATGAAATGAAAGCTTCGAGCAGGCGCGTGCGCTGTTCCTGCTGCTGTTCGGCCAATGCCTTTTCGATCTGCCGGGCTGTGGCGGCGACGAGCGCGGTGTTGTGCGGCCTGAAGATCGGCGAATAGCCTGACAGGTCGACGACACCGATGATCTTGCCGTCCAGCGGGTCGCGGATCGGCGCGCCGGCGCAGGTCCAGGATTTGATCCCGGCGCAGAAATGCTCGGCCGCATGCACGAAAGTCGGCTCACCGGTCCACAGCGCCGTACCGATGCCGTTCGTCCCGACGGCATCCTCGTTCCATTTGCCGCCGATGGCGAGGTGAATATCCATGCCGTCATGCAGCGTCTTCTTGTCGCCGATGGCGTCGATCAGCACGCCATCGCTGTCGGCCAAAACCAGCATCGCGCCGGTCCCGTCCAATAACTGGCCAAGGGAGGCGAACGACCGCCGTGCCGCCGAAAGCAGTTCTGCATTGGCCCGGGTCAGATATTCGATTTCGTCGCGATCACTGCTCAGCGGCGCTTCAATGCCTTGAGCGTTGATGCCGCCGGTGGCACTGCGATACCAGGAATCGTGAATGAGGGAGCGAACGTGGCTTGGGTGGACAGGATCGCGGGCGCATTTGGGCTCGTCAGCCAGAAAACTTTCCCAGGCGCGCATGGTGGCACGCTCGTCATAGTCGATGTTGCTCAGAGCCAATTGGCCGGTGGCCAGCGAGGCACGCGCCGGAAGGGCATCGATCTTCATCTGATTGGGGCCTATCTCGCGTTTCATTCAGTCATCACAGAACCTTTGAGGTATGCCATTTCTGTATGCTGTCGCGTTCGTATGCTGCCGCGAGTTGGACGTGAAGAAGCACACCCAAGCGTCTGCCTGATCAGTTGATGCCGAGTTTCGCGCCGATGTCGAAGGCAAGCTGTTCTTCGGTATAGGTGGCAGCGAGGCGGGACCCGTCCAGGTCCGCGAGCGCCTCGGCAACGGTTTCGTCGACCGGCGAGAAGAAGCCATTCTGCCTTGTTGCCAGCACGAAGACCTCGTCGCCGCCGCGGTAGCGGATATCGCCGATGTGATGAAGTTGACGCCCTGTGTTCTGATCCTTCGAAATTACGCGGCCGTTCATGGTGACCTGGATGGACGGCTTGGCCTCGGCCACCGGTGCCGCGCCGCCACCGACATGGATGATCAGGCCTTCCGCCTTCGGTTGCTGGCGTGGCTTTCGCGAAGCTGAATAGCCGCCGCCGCTGATCTGGTCGGCAAGGCGGACGATTGTCGAGCGGTTCTGCTCAATCAGTCGTTTGACCTGCATGTCCTCGCGCCGCGGGTCATCCCGCTTCGAGATGATATCGACCATGAATCCTCCCAGATCCGCTCAGCGTCGCCGTCGATACGGCTCATTCTTCTCTTGAAGTGAACCCTACACCGCCTCGGCAAAGTTCGCCATTGATATCACATAGCGCTAAAATTCAGGTCGCTGGTAGCAGGCGGCTGCTACACGGGATTTTCCGGTACTGGGCGCGTTTGAGCAATGCCCGCGGATCAGGCTGCCTTGCTCTTCAATTCCGCGGCTTCGCCGTCGAGTGGTCGCCTCTCGCGCAGTAGAGCGCGCATGTAGTGCGCAGCATGGAGGCAAAGTTCGGGATATGGCCGTTGATCTCCAGCGCTTCGTCGTAAAGCGTCGATAGGAACTTTGGCGCCGTCATCCCCTGTCCATGGGCGATCTCGTCCAACAGCGTCCAAAAAGTGGCCTCGAGCTGGATGCTCGTCGAATGGCCACCTATTCGAACTGAGCGATTGACTAGCCGATACCCATCCGGATCCTGCCCGGCAAAGACCTTACACATGCGAAGTCCTCCCGTTTGATATGCTCTCGGCGAAAGCGGCTTCTGCGCCCATTCGCCGGGATGGTACCATCTAAAGCGCATCCGCGGGGAGCATTCGCAAGCGGCCGATAGAAGGTCAGGCGGCAGCCGCCTGGGGACTCGTCCACGGTATGACCATGCTTGCGATCGATGGGCTCTTGGTGCCCGAGAAGGTGGGATCGGCCCCCTTGGATGCGGCCTTGAGCACGCTGGTGGAAGGGCTGGGGAACCCAGCAACATGACGTTCCGGACGGCTGTTGTGCAGACTCATGTGAGCGGCCGGGGACTTGTTTCCCCGACGTCGCGCAAAAGTGTGCAGCGGTTTTGCGATAGCGACATGCGTAAAAACAAAAACCTAAAGCGCGTCGCATGAGGCCGGTCAAACGCGACGCGCTTTAGTCCCATTGGTACATCCTGGCGAGGGAGAGGACCTGAAATCCAACCTTCTCCACGGATCTGCGATCACCTTCGTAGTTGTCGGCTGATGCT
Organism: Mesorhizobium sp. WSM4807; assembly: GCF_055811615.1. Lineage (NCBI taxonomy): Bacteria > Pseudomonadati > Pseudomonadota > Alphaproteobacteria > Hyphomicrobiales > Phyllobacteriaceae > Mesorhizobium > Mesorhizobium sp. WSM4807. The sequence goes on along the minus strand of NZ_JBVVQY010000026.1, from coordinate 21,232 downwards.
GTTCAGTCGACCTGTTCAATCTGCGGGCCTGGGTCGACCGGCGGAGCCGGCGTGCAATCCTGCCCCTTGCATTCCTCGACAGGGTTATCGGCTGGTGGAAGGCAGTTTTGGCCTTCGCAATGAACTGCCGGCTCCGGCGCTTCTACATGGTTAGGTGGAACAAGCTGATCCTCAGCGCGAACGGCCGGCATTGCTACGCTGATCATGCCCTTGCATAAGAGCGCAATCCCAAGCAATTTCATTTTCGCCTCCCTGTCTGGCAGCGAGCCGTACCCTACACTTTCAAGCTGCGGCCGCATCCTCTAAGCCGCGAACGACGTTAACACCGGGTTTCAGTGCTGGCCGGAAGGGAGCGGGCCGAATGATCAGCCTGTCGCATGTCGGACGCAGGCCGGATAGGCGGCTGCGGTCGATGCGGTGGGTCGGGCGGATCAGCGGCACATCGGCGAGGGACGCTTGGATTGGCCGGATCGGCCTACAGACTTTCGCCACGTACGAAAGCGGCTCTGGAGTGCAACCGCGTGTAAGCGGCGTTCGCAATTTTGATCTGAAGTGGCTCCCCGGGCTGAACGAAACTGCGAACTACGATCTGCCGATCCCCTCGAAACTACGCCACAGCCCACTATCAAGATTCGGAAGCGCGACCGCGAGCGCGCTGAGCGCACCCGATTGGCCGGCGGGCCGAAGCCATCCCTCAGAGCGCGCGCTGTCGCACTCGTACGCGAAAAGGGTGAAGTGCGAACGTGCGATCTAACCGACATTGGAACTCCCCACTGTTATCTGGCCCGCATGTGCGATGAGGGTCTGCTCGTCAAGGTCGGCTACGGCATTTATCGCGCCGCCGATCAGGAGGCGGCATGATCCGATCTTGGCCAATTCCCGGAGAATGGCAATGTCTGCAGCGGTTCGATCGCGCGAATAGAGGTTATGGCGGGAAATCGGCGACACGGCGCTGAAAATCCATGTCGAATAAAATGATGCGGCGGGTTCTGGGCATCCGTTTCATCCAGCACCGGAGTGTTATTTCACGACCCACACACCCAACAGGGTGCAGCGTATGTGTCGAGAGGCCTCGCCGAGTTCCTTTACGCGGGTTGCCATCGCCCCCAACAGGCGACTGGTGCCTTCGTGGCGCAGATCGTGGAAATACAAATCATCGATATTCATTCCCGGAAGGCGCGTCGGAATGCGGTTCCAGATGATTTGCCATTATAGGGAAGGATGGACCTTCGTCCGCAGTGGCCAAACGCTGTTCTTCGATTATGTTCCTGCCAAACTTGATGACTTGCTCGCGATTGAGGTCGGCCAGGCAGGTTCTCGCCTACAACATGAAGCTGATGATCAACATCTTCGGCGTCAAAAGACTCATGCAGACCATTGCCGCCTAATCAGAACCAGCCACCGGCCCGCATCCAAAACCTGCCTGCGAACCCATCGTCCCGAACGATGTGCGCGCAGCCGCGTTTTCACACGGTCTCGGTCAAAGCGGTCATTCGCAAACGTCTGTTTCGCGCCCAAAAAAGGCCTTCCACCGACGTTTGCATACGAATGGACCGGCCGCGCGGTTCGGGACCAACAAGACCTTTGCCGATAGCACTTCCCCAAAGAGCAATATCGTGACGACGAAACGTGAGGTAGAAATGGCCTGACGGCGGCTATGCTCAATCGGCAGAATCCGGGAACCGCGAAGTCGACGCCGAGGTTGTTGGCGCCATACGGGACAATGAATTTTGAGGACACTTACGCGGTTATTCCAGAGATTTCTCATCATCTGTCTGGGAGTAGTCAGCGTTTGGCTCATAGTCTTTATCGTTTTCGATACTGTGGACCACAGACTTCCATGGGTCCTAGCCGTAGGTCTTACCTACGGGCTTGCTGCCTATGTCATTTTGCCAAACGTAGTCCGAATGGGCCTTAAGGTTCTGCACCGGAGACTCATTCCTAGATACTCAATCACCGGAGACGGCTTGCCCGGCGATCCAGTAAATCTAGTCCTGATCGGGACCCGTCAACAACTCTGCGATGCATTTGCAGCAGCGGGCTGGTCAACGGCTGATCGTTTGGGGGTTGCAAGCTCGTGGTGGATGGTACGAGCGTTCCTGCTCAACTCCTCGTATCCCACTGCCCCATTCAGCACGCTCTATCTCTTTGGACGAAGGCAGGACATAGGTTTTCAACAGCCCATCAACGACAGTCCGCGCAAGCGCCATCATATCCGCTTCTGGGCGCTGAGCCTCTCCCACTCGAGCGACGATATCACGGCAGCAAGCTTCTGGCTGAATACGGATAGACCGCCGACCGATCAGCGTGTCCTGTGGGTCGGGGCGGGCACCAGAGATACCGGATTATCGCTAACCAGGCTGACGCTCCAAGTGACACACGCTACCGATTCAGACACGAATGCGGAACGAGACTACATAGTCACCCAGCTGAAGACGAAGCGGGTGATCGGGGAGGTCGTATTGCACCAGTCCGGTTCACGTCTGCAGACCGGAAAGGTCAATCATTACATTACCGATGGTGAGATCGCCTTCGCCAGCTTGATAGAGAATTGACAAAGGAAGATCTATACCGTCGCCCCGCCATTGGATCCGAGGACACGTGCGCCGAGATCAACAAGTGGCCGACAGTTGAGCTCGAAACGGGATGTGGGGAGAAGGTCGATGAGAATTGCGCAACCAGCTACGTTCTGGATTGGGGTTTCCGCAGTCGCCTTGGTTGCGCTGGTGCTGTTGCGCGAAATCCTGCTGCCATTTGTCGTAGGCACATTGCTCGCCTATCTCCTCGTTCCGGCGGTCGACAGGTTGGAGCGGTTCGGGATCAATCGAACCCTTGCAGCACTAGCCGTCTTCTTGCCGCTGATCGTGGGTATTATCGGGGTAATGTTGGTCATGCTCCCGGTAATTATTGGCGAACTCAGATTTTTTGTTGACGAGTTTCCCCGCTACATCACGCGTCTGCAGTCCCTTGCGACCGATGCAAGTGGCCCCTGGATGCGTAGTGTCATGGGTGAGAATCTTCACATCGAGCAATCGTCTGTCGATGTCGTGAGGACGGTGGGCAGCAAATGGCTCGACGGCGTCGTTACCTCGCTATGGTCGAGCGGAAGAGCCTTGATTTCCCTTCTTTCCCTGCTCGTTGTCACGCCAATCATCGCCATCTATCTCGCGATTGACTGGCATCGAATGATTGCAACGGTCGATGGCTGGTTTGCTCCGGAGTACCGCGACGATATTCGGGCGCTGGGGCGCGAAATCCACGATACTGTTGCCGGCTTCGTGCGCGGTCAGGTCGTCATCTGCCTCGTTCTTGCCGTCATTTATGCCGCTGCTTTGAAGCTGACCGGACTCAACCATGCCATTTTGATCGGCATCACTGCAGGCCTCATCAGTTTCGTTCCCTATCTCGGGGCAGCCACCGGTATCTTGGTGTCCGTATGCGTTGCGGTGGACCAGTTCTGGCCCGATTGGGCACCTGTCGCTGTTGTGGGGGGCGTCTTCATCGTTGGTGAAATGCTTGCCGACTATGTGCTGTCGCCGCGCCTCATCGGTCGTCGCGTCAACCTCAATCCAGTCTGGATGATGTTTGCGCTGTTCGCCTTTGGGTGGCTGTTTGGCTTCATCGGTGTCTTGCTAGCGATACCAATCGCAGCTTCGCTAGGTGTTATCCTGCGCTTCGCGAGGCGGAAATCTCTAGCAAGCGCGGGTCACAACGTTTCAGCCGGTTCTAGCACGGAACAGTGAAAAGACCGAAACTGGTGCCAGTTGTGTGGGTGCAGATTATGCACCGAACTCTGCAGGCGCGTTTGGCCTTCGAGAAATCAACCCACGGCCTTGCTACCAGAGCGCCGCCAGTAGCGAAGGTGAACGCGCCACACAGAAATCTCGCCGACTCCCCAAAGAACAATATCGCCATCCGAAAACGCTCCATAAGCTCCCGTGGCGTCAACTGACTATGTAACCGAAGACTTTCCGCAGCTTAAGGAGCACTGGACTTGCCAGCGAGCGGCGATCGGCGCTGGAAACGACCCGCTGGTTCCTGTGGGCCACGTTCTTGTCATTCCCGACCGGATTCATCGCGGTTCTGAGTGGCTGGTATACCGCCGAGGTCGGCCGGCAGCCTTGGGTTGTTTACGGCCTCCTGAGGACTAGCGACGCAGTAACGCCATCGCTGACAACCCGTGACGTGGTCATTTCACTCACGGTCTATGCGGTAGTCTACGCGCTCTTCGCAGGTTTCGGCATCTTCTACATTTACAAGCTTCTCCGCGAAGGCCCGACCCTCGCTGCAGAGGCGATTCCGAATGCCACCGCGAGCCGACCGTTGGCGTTCGCCGACATAGCGGTCAGTGCGACCGGCGCCCAGACTGGACACGGAGACGGTCATGGTTGAGCCGAGTACGCTTGCCCTGTTTTGGGCCGGGGTTATCGCTGCTGCGATCCTGATTTATGTGATCCTCGACGGCTTCGACATTGGCGTTGGTATTCTATTTGGCACCACGCGGGATGAGACGAAACGCAGGCAGATGATGTCCAGCCTTGCACCATGCTGGGATGGCAACGAGACCTGGCTGGTGGTGATCGGTGCAAGTCTCTTCGCCGCCTTTCCTGCCGCATATGCCGTGTTTTTGGGGACCTACTACCTGCCAGTATTGCTGATGCTCGTCGGGCTGATCTTTCACGGCATCGCGTTCGAGTTCCGCTATCGGCGTCAAAGGATGCGACGCTTCTGGGACGCCGGATTTACCTTCGGTTCTATACTGGTTGCATTTGTCCAGGGAGCGGCTGTTGGCGCAATGACGCGCGGAGTTTCGGTCGAGGGCATGCAATACGCAGGCGACGCGTTTGCCTGGCTCCATCCTTTCTCAGTTTTGACCGGGATCGGGTTGATGCTTGGTTACGCGTTGCTTGGCGCTTGCTGGATCGTCATGAAGACCGAGGGTCATCTGCAGGACTGGCCTATTCGCGTATCCCATGGCTGGTCGCAGGAGTGTTCGCGGCACTTGCTGTGGCCTTCATAACATCGCTGACGTTCGATGCCGGGGCTATTGCGCAGAGCAATCTGCAACGCCGCCACTGGGGGCTTATATTTCCGCTGCTAAGCGTTGCCGCCCTGCTGGGCGTACTCGTCAGCGGGCGGGCGCGGCACAACACTGTTCCCTTTGCGATGACGGCGGCATTTTTTTGTACAGCATTTCTGACACTTGGCGTGATGTTCTGGCCTTACCTCATCCCCTACGCGGTCACCGTAGCCGACGCTGCTGCCCCGGAAAATTCGATGCTGTTTTTCTTTTATGGTGGAATTGTCGTCCTGCCTGTCATCGTTGCCTATACGATCGGCGTCTACGTGGTATTCCGCGGCAAGATTGGGCGTGTCGATACGTGAGCGCGGTTCTCGCAAAGCTGAAGTCAAGCCGGTCGAGCCGACGTATTCCTTGAAAGCCGAAACTCCAGTTTGGAGGAAATTACCTGTGGCAGGTCAGTAACGTTCAGGATAGAGGTGGGCCCAATGTAATGTGTTGAGGAGCCGGTGACTTCACCCAGCCACCGCGACCCGCCCACAGCCGGGTCGTTGACGGGCGTGCGCATCCTCTTGGTTGAGGATTCCTGGCACCTCGCAAGAGCTATGGCGAGGCTGCTTAACGCGTTGGGGGCTGACTTGGCCGGGCCCGTTGCAACCGCAGCCGACGCCGAGCGCCTCATCTCCGAACGCCGCCCTGATGTAGCGCTCGTCGACTTTAGCCTCCGAGACGGCGAGCCCGCTCATGACCTGATCGACCGTCTGCAAGATCAAGGGATCAGTGTTATCGTCATTACCGGCTACGAGGTCGTTCCGCTAGCACCGGGCAAGGTTGAAGCTATCTTGCAAAAACCCGTCAGCGCGGCACATCTTATTGCAACGGTGCGTCAAGTGACGTCGCGCTAGCTGCTGGATGGCCGGAAGTGGCTCCCTTTATGTCTGTCACGGTCACGGCCTTGACAGGAAACTCAATTCTGCAGCAAACGCCGTCGGATGCAAATACGAGGTCGACCGAACCGCCGAGCTCGTGAGGGATAAGATCACGAATGAGGCTGACGCCGTATCCGCATTGCGGCGAAGCCGCAATTGCGGGGCCGCCAATCTCACGCCATACGATCGACAGGTTTGTCGCATTCTCGCTAGGCCCGCGGTTACAGACCACCTCCACCCGCCCATTTCTGGTCGACAGTGCGCCGTACTTCGCAGCGTTCGTTACCAGCTCGTGGAGCACCATCGCCAACCCCTGGGTCTCCGCGACCGTGAGTGTGAAGTTGGAGCCACGGATCGTTGTGTTTGCGTCCGTCGCGTAGGGCGCAAGCTGATGGCGGACAAGGTCCATGAGGTCAGCGCCGTGCCAACGATTCTGGCTGAGTAGCGAGTGGGCGGCGGCCATGGATTGAATGCGCCTATCGAGTGCTTGAATGTATTCGTCCAGCGAACCACTGCCCGGGCGCGTATCCGTGATGACGACGGAAACGCGTGCCAGCAAGTTCTTGACGCGATGATCCAGTTCGGCGACCAACAGGCCTTGGTGCTCCTCAGACCGCTTGCGCTCGGTGACGTCAACAGTGAGGCCCTTGAGGCGTACAAGGCGCCCCATTGCGTCGAACTCGGCCTTGGCCACTTCCTCTAGCCAGACTTCCCAACCGTCGCGGCGCTTGAAGCGGAATGTGACGGTATACCTGGGGCACTCGGGGCGGACGCCGTGGACGAGCGCTTTGAAGCGCCCGCGGTCGTCCGGATGGACTCTCGAGAGAAAGTCACTGGCGGTCAGCGTTTGCCGCGGCTCATAATCCAGGATCTGCGCAGCGTTTGCGCTGCGCTGCGACGAGCCCGTCCGGACATCCCAAACGAACGCCGTGACCGCCCCTGCCGTCAGCGCCTCTTGCAAGCGGGCACCGCTCTCCATGAGCGCGGCCTCGTGCTGACGCCGCTCGGCGAACAGCGCAGCAAGGACGTATGCGCAGAGCGCAACCACCAGGATGCCGGCTTGAGCGGCAAGGATGCGGTCCGCAATCGGGAGATCCGGGTCGCCGAAATGGCCAATTCCAAACGTCGTCGTCCACACTATCGCAACGGCAACAATGAACGCCGCTGCCGAAGCGAAGATCGGCCGGCAGCGGGCCGCTATCCACAAGATTAATGGGAATAGCAGCGCGATCGGCACTACTGTTTTCCAAGGCTCCGGTGGTAGGGAAATGACGACGAGGCTCATCGCGGCTACCGCCGCTAGAGCCAAAAGACCTTCGATTGCCTCGCTTTGCGGCGGCGGCTCACGTGTTGCTGAGGCGAGGCCGATCACCAGCGGCGCAGTCGTGACGATGCCAAGCGCGTCGGATAAGAACCAGTTTTGCCAAATGGCAAAAATCGACGTCGTCGCACCATAGAACAAAGTGAACCCCAAGCTCCCGCCGATCCCAGAGGCAGCGGCACCGACGATCGCCGCCCCTAACAGTCCCAGCACGTTGCGCAGGCGGTTGAGACTCACTCCGGAACCGAAGTAGCGCTCGATCAGACTAGCTGTAAGCAGGGCTTCCACCCCATTGCATACGGCGAAGACGGTGGCGCTCCCGAGGTTTCGGTCACCCAAGAGATTGGCCACGATGGTGGCGATCATCGTCCCAACCACAACCCCCAATCGCGCACCAGGCCCAAGGGCGATCAACGCGCCCGCGGCAATACCAGCGGCTGGCCAGAACACGGCCACGCCATCAGGAGTGAGTAGGGAAAGGCTTAACTGTGCCGCCACGAAATAGGCGATACCGACGACAACAGCGAGCCAAATTGAGCTCATCCACTGCCGGCTCTGGTCGGCGGCATCGGAACCTTGAGCTTGGACTCGTAGATGCTGCAGCATGTCACCGCCTCAGTCACATTGTCATAAATAGCACAGGATGTGTGATGCGAGTCGATCTCCAGTCTCATGGTCATGGTGCAGCTGGAGGTGGGCTTGATCGCTGCTGTGTAGTTTTGGGATCGGAATGTCCGGATCGGCCAAATCTTCCGGTTCTCGTGTTGGAAGGTTTCGCCGGCCGAATCCCTGGGACGGCTCGTTTCGGCGCAATCGCGCCGGGAGCATGTCTTTTCACGATGTCGCCGCCGAACTTACGATGAGGGCTTTGCAGACCTAGGCGAAGGCAAGGCGCCACGCTAACTTACCCTGACTTCGATAGGCATCTCTGCTGTTTGCAACCATTTTAGCAGAAGCGAACCAAATTGAAGCGTAAGGAAACATCGCACACTGCGCGCAGGATCGCGCCGTATCGTAGAAAAGGCGGTGGCTCCCCGGGCCGGATTCGAACCAGCGACCAACCGGTTGACAGAGGGTTTCTAACGCGATTTTCTGCGTCGGCGTGCGACAGCACGAAGTTCTAAATGCCTTTTATACCAATGCTTTAGGGCTTCATCTCGTCGCTAGCTGTCGCAGCCGGTATCGACGAGGCGCATAGTTTTGTGTAGATCATCCTGTAGATCACTCACGGAACCCTAGGCAAACCGGTTGTAGCCGGGTTGGTCGCTGGACAAATGCCGAAACTCGAACTCACCGACAAATTCTGCCAAACCGCGAAGGCCGGTTCCGGCCGAAAAGCCGACTATTTCGATACGACAGCCAAAGGTCTTGTACTGCGCGTCTCGGCGGGTGGGCAAAAGACCTGGTTCGCCGTTTACGGGCCGCCGAATAAGCGGCAATGGTTGAAGCTCGGCACCTATCCCGAAATACCCCTTGGCACCGACAAGGGCGCTCGCCAGAAGGCCAAGGACACGCGTGCCAGCGTACGAGACGGCGGCGACCCCGTGGCCGCCAAGAAGGCGCACGCCGCCTCGATGACCGTCTCTGATCTGGTGGAGAGCTATCTTCTTCGCCGAGCATCATCGCGGCGGTCTGTCGATGAGATCGCGCGCCGGCTGCGCAAGAATGTGTCCGGCTATGACGCTGACGGAAAAAAGATGGAGAAAGCATCGTCAGGCTGTATCGGCGACCTCAAGCTCGCGGAGCTGCATCGTCGCGACATCACCAAGGCGATCGATGCGGTGAAAGACCGGGGCGCGGCTGTCGAGGCAAACCGGGTGTTCGAGGATCTTCGCGCCATGATCCGATGGGGGCGCGGTCGTGGCGATCTGGACAGCAACCTGACCGAAGGCATGGCGAAGCCCACCGAAACGGTCGAGCGCGACCGTGTGCTGACGGCCGAGGAGATCAGGACGATGTGGGCGGCCCTGCCGGATGCCAACATGCGGGAGAGCACCCGCCGCATTCTGCGTCTTTGTCTCGTTACCGGCCAACGTGTTGGCGAGATCGCCGGCATGTTGCGCGGCGAACTGGACCTGACACGCGGCCTATGGACGATACCAGCCGGGCGCGCGAAGAACGGCCGCGACCATGTTGTCCCGCTGTGCAAAATGGCAATCAGGATCATCTGTGATCAAATCGCAGACGTGAACGCGCTGTCGGAGCGCAAGGGCAGGGCGGTTCCGCCTTTCGTCTTTCCTGGACCCGGCGCCAGCGCAGCCGTCACCGGCGCATCTGTTCCGAAGGCGGTGAAGCGAGAAGAAATCACCAAGCGCGGCGTGGCGACGATCCTAGGCATTGCGCCGTGGACGCCGCACGACCTGAGAAGATCGGCTGCGACCGGCATGGAAGAAATCGGCATTTCGCCATTTGTTATCGGGCACGTCCTCAACCACATCTCCGAGACCAAGGCGAGCATCACGTCGCGGGTCTACGCCAGATATTCCTACGACAGGGAGAAGCGCGAAGCGCTCGACCTATGGGCCGATCGACTCGTGGCCATCATCGACGGCGAGGGCAACGTCGAGCGACTGCGAGCGGGGGCGCTGGCATGAGCCGGTCGGCGCATTCTCCATTCGACCCCGAAACCTTCCTGAGCCAGGCGAGGAAGGCTGCGCCGATTGCCAGGGAAACGGAAGTCGCCATCAGCGGCCTTGTTGCGGAATCCATTGATCGCTACCTCGAAAATTTGGACGAATTCTTTGAGAGAGAGAGCAGCCGGCTCAGGAGAATTATCAAGGGGTTAAACACGGCACTTGCAGGGATCATTGCCAAGGAACTGACGATTGACTCGGACAGCGGCTTGGCGCCTTTCCATGACGAGGCCAGCGCGTTTGCGTGGTTATGCGCCGAGGGAGAGAAACCAATTTACATAGGCGGGCAGGGAGACTTTACCGTAGGCGGTCGCGAAGAGTTTTTCCAGCTTCAGCGCGACTGGGCTGTGCGCAATCTGTGGGACGTTCGAAAAGAGAAAGAAGCGCAATATTGGGACCTGCTCGCATGGCACGATTTTCGAGGAAAGGATCACTGGAACCGACCACCCGAGACACCCGCCAGACTGCCGGCTGATCTCCAGAGCCTCATGTATGACCTATGCCAAATCTGGCATGACCACGTTGACCCGCAACTTGGGCTACCAAGAAGAGATCCCGACCCGGACAATCCCCTACTCCGTTTCATAGACGCGGGTCTGACCACAGCCCTCGGCGACCAGAGGCCAGCGATGAAAACCCTGCTCGACTTCGTCTCGAAACATTGTCGTCCTTTGATCCGTAGAAAGGACGCAAAGAGGAGAGGCGCTGTTTGACGCTCAAACGCGCATAACAGCACCATCCGGATCTCTTGAAAGCCAGATGGGTGGCCTGACCCGGGCGCCAGCCTTACCCAAGGTGGACTTATCTCCAGCGAGAAAAGTCCACGATGACATAAGGCCGCAACGGGACGATCCTTCACGCGTCAACATGAATTCGCGCGAGGAAGGAAGATGCAGCCGACTGATCCCTTCGAAGAGATTGATGATCTGATTGATGAGGATGGCGCCTGCCGCACTATCGGCGGCAGAAACACGCCGATCCACCGCTCCACTCTGTGGCGGGGTATCAATGCCGGGCGTTACTCCAAGCCTTTGAAAGTTGGACCGAACACCAACCGCTGGCGGCGCCATGAGCTTATCGCGTGCCTCCAGAAGGCAGCAGCTGCACGAAACTGAAGTGCCGGATAACAGGAAGCCCCGCGATTCTGGAGAGCCAAACGGCTTTCGAGGGCGTGTATCGGACCTACTTGGTTCGACCCGGTCAAGCGCCGCTCGGCTCTCTCCAACAATGGGAGTAGACGTGATGCAATTGGGTTCTATCCAAACAGGAAACTGGCGTGAAGCACTGGCGGTGCATCCTGCAGCAGATTTGCTTCCACTGCTCGAGCCCGAACAACTCGCCGAACTTGCAAACGACATCCAAACCAACGGCCTTCTTCAGCCGATTGTCTTCTTCAAAGACACCGACGGCAACGAAGTTTTGGCTGACGGTCGCAACCGAATTGACGCGCTGCAACAGCTCGGGTTGGTCAGTATTGGGAATGGCGGCATTACAATCGAAGGCTACCCAGACGGCGCCTGGAAGCGCGAGGATGACCGCGCCGGGCTTGACCCATACGGATATGTGATCGGCGCGAACATCCGGCGCCGGCATTTGACCGCTGATCAGAAGCGCGAACTCATCGAGAAGCTGATCAAGGCCGATCCGGAGAAATCAAATCGCCAGATCGCGGCGATGACCGCCGTTTCGCATCCGACCGTCGCGGTGGTCCGGAGTGAACTCGAGGCGAGGGGAGACGTGGAAAAATCTTCCACGTCAGTTGACACGCGCGGCCGGCGGCAGCCGGCGCACAGGGTTGCGTCGAGGGCGACGCCTTCGCGCCGGCGGGCCAGCAGTTCGCCTCGGTCGACGTCGAAGTCGCGCATTCCGAATTCGCATGCAGAGAAAATCCTGGGGATCATGGGCGCCATCCACTCCTTGGCCGGCAACTGCCTAGACGTGAAACCGCATGATCTTCTGTCCGGGTGTAGCAGCGAGGCGAAGCGCTCGACCTTACTTGGGTCGGCGCGTCTAGCGCGCGACTGGCTCGATACTTTGCTCGTTGAGTCCAACCCCCCGCCATCATCTTCCTCATCAGCAGAATGAAGAAGGAAACGAACAATGTTTTACGAAATCGGCGCCCGTTGCAGGGTGCAGCTCGCTTACGAGACTAGAAGTGGGACGCGCCGCGCCATTGGCGCCATCGTTGTTCGCAAGCGTTTTCGCAAGGGCCACGGCGACAGCGTCGCCCACTCCATCCACCATTTCGTCCTCCACCACAAATAGCGCCGGGGGTCTTGCATAGGAGCCCGCCAATGCTCGTTCCTGCTGTTGATCAAACGGCGCGCACAGCGGCGGAGGGCATCGATGGATGCGTATACGGGGTAAGCCCGATGTCAGACGAGCCCGAGCCTACTTCAATCCTCGCAGCCCTGGAGCGTATCCGACGCTCACAACTTGTTGACGAGGACGCCGGCCGGAACGAGCCTCCGCCAGAGACCGACCCTCCGGCGCCCAACACCACCCCAGCCGAACGCATTGAAGATACCGCAGCCTTTTCCGAGGCAGCCGTAGCGTTTCGCACTCAGCGCAGGCGGTCGGAGCAAAAGCTGCCATTGCCCTTACAAGGCGAACCATTGCCACCGCTCGCCTCGTCCAGCGCAGCGATCTATGCCGGTATCGCACCTCCGCCGCGCGCGTTCGTCGACGCGGCAAGCTTGATCCCCTGCCGCAACATTACGTTGCTTTCGGGCGACGGCTCGACCGGCAAAAGCCTACTGGCCATGCAGCTTGCCGTTGCCATCGCCGCTGAAACGACTTGGCTTGGGATCGCTGTCGCCTGCGGTCCGGTCCTCTATATGTCAGCCGAGGAAGACCAGACGGAAATCCACAATCGGTTGCACGAGATTGCCGTCGCCGATGACATCGACCTCGCCGGCGCCGCCAACCTCGAGATCGTCTATATGGTAGGACAGGACGCGACGCTGGCTCATGAGGGCCCCGGCGGCAAGCTCAAAACGACCCGACTGTTCGACCAGCTCGACGCCAAGCTCCGGGAAATCGAGCCGGTGCTGTTGGTCCTCGACAACCTCGCCGACATTTTCAGCGGCAACGAGAATAACCGGTCGCTCGTCAAGCACTTCATCGGCTTGTTGCGCGGACTGGCCATCAGGCACGATTGCGCAATCCTGTTGCTCGGCCATCCAAGCCTCTCCGGCATGAGTTCCGGGACCGGCATGTCAGGATCGACGGCGTGGAGCAATTCCGTCAGATCGCGGCTTTACCTGCGCCGAGAGGCCGACGAGCACGGCAATGAGGCCGACGAGACGCAACGTATCTTGGAGGTCAAGAAGATCAACTATGGGCCGAAGGGCCAGCCCTATGGCTTGAGATGGCGCGACGGGCGTTTCGTCAGGGCCGATCCGCCGAAGCCATTCGATGACGTGAGCCTCGCGGATCTTGAGCGCATCCAGCAAGCCTTCGCGGCCCATGAATACCGCGCCAGCGAACAATCTCCCGACTGGGGTGGCTACGCGGTCGCCGACATCCTCGACGTCGATGTCGGACGAGGCATGGGACATGCCGAGCGCACCAGCGATCAGAACCGGGCGCGCAAACAGGTCAGGAAGATCCTTGCGACGTGGTTGCGCAGTAAGGCCATCACAATCGTCGAGCACCGCACTGAACAGCGCGAGTTGAAACAGTTCTACGGCGCCGGCGGAAGCGAAGGAGGCCGTGACGATGCGCTGCCGAACTGACGCACACTCCGGGTTCGGCATGGTTCGGCAACCCTCGGCAGACAAGGCAGGCAGGAAAGGGGTGCCGTACCCTCTCCCCGAAGGGGAGGGGGAGGGTACGGCACCCTGCCGCATACGAGCCGCGTCGGCAAAGTCGAGTACGGCAGGATGAGTTCGGCAAACCCTATTCGATAGAGGAGAAGTGCGATGCCAAACAAAATGAATGACCTTGTGCGGCAGCAGGCGGTTATCCTGACGGAAATCGATCATCTGAATCGTGAACAGCTGGAATTTCTCGCCAATTTACCTCTTCCAGAGGATGGGGTTCCCGAGCAGGATAGTAAGGCACGTAAGCTGCTGCGCGGGCTTGTCCGAAGCTTCAATGTCGGGAAGGCCCACCATCTCCACTTGATTGGGGCGACCGACAAGCCCGCCGTTTTCCCCGCATCACCGGGCTGGTTTGTCGTAGATTTGATACCGTTACCCAGCGGGGGATTCGATCGTCAGGAAGTGATGAAAATACCGGTCGTCGCATGGAGGGTGACGAATGGAATGTCGCGAAGCCAATCATACCAGGCGTATCGTTAGCTGACCGTTGGGCAGTTCTAATGCCCGGGGGTTTTGTGATGCGCGACGAATATACCTACCAGTTCTGCGCTTACCCGCTGGCTCTGCGAGACTGGATCAAAGCGGAAATAGAATGGCGCGCACATCCAGAATCCGAAGGCTCCGAATATGAGACGGTATTTGCGCGGGTATTCCAATACAGCGGACCTCTCGCGAGAGCCATCTGGTTGATGATGCTGCGTCGCTCCCATTGGGCCGGCGAGCCTGAAGACCTGCTCAATTTACTTTCCGATTTCTGTGACGACACCTCTGTGAGCGGCTGGCCACGCGAGCGGGGTGCCTTGTTGGCGGCGTTGCAGAAACTGGATCCACTGCTCGCCGACGCCGGAATTGTGGTGGGCCCAACCGACGATGGCCGGTTGGTCGTCACTCGCGCGGGAGGTGAAGAACTGGAGTGGGGCCCGGGTCTCCTCAGCCTTGGCAATAAGGCGCCGCACTGAGATCGGAGGCGACCGAGAGGCGAGCCGTTTTCCCAGCGAGGTTCGACGTGCTACAAATATGGCGTGAGGCTGGTGTTTGGAATATGTCTGAGGCCGCCATGGCAACGATTTTGAACGCGAGACAGCAAGCCTTCTGCAACTTCATCATGGAAGGCCGGACGCAGAAGGATGCCTACGTCGAAGCTGGCTATGCGGCGCGGGATAACGCGGCCGAGGCCAGCGCCTCCCAGCTTCTAAGAAATCCTAAGGTGGCCGCCCGCATTGCCGAGCTTCGGGCTGAGGCTGCACGACGGTCGGAAATCACTGTCGACAGCCTCGTCGCCGAGCTGGATGACATGTTGCAGTTGGCCACGAAGCTCGGCCAGCCGGGGGCTGGTGTGAGCGCGGTCATGGGCAAAGCGAAACTTTTGGGCTTGGTCATTGACCGCGCAGAGGTCGATGGCACGCTCAGGAAGCCTTCGCGGACACCGACAACTGACAAATCGATATCTATGGACGACTGGGTCAGAAAGTTCGCGCCGAAGCGTGTCAACTAGGCGGGCCGTCCAGACGCGCATTCGGTGCGCCCGGTCGAGGGCCGACCAAAGCGTTCGACCTACCGTGCGGCCTTCCTTGGCCCTGCGCGGGCCGATTTCGGGATCGGGGACGGCATCCGGTCGGCCGAGGCGGCCCGACGGGCGAGGTCAGCTTGCCTTAGGCACCAAACCCAATCACTCTGAGCGACCGAGTGCACGCTCTTGGACCCAAGGCGACCTACACGAGCCCATTTCGCTTCCGGAAAGCCGACATTCGAAAGACCAGCGCTTCTGGCCCCAAAGGTGACCTTCATCGACGTAGCGTTGAATATTAGCTGTTGACGGAAAGCTGCAGTTCCGCCTGGCTGGGCGAGCGCATACGTGCGCCCACGGGTCGGCAACGTTGCTGCGGCCGCTGCTTACTGTCGATTTCTGAACCACAGCGGCTGTTCGGCTTCGGCGGCCCGAGGTACTCGAGGCGGCCCTTGTCGGCGAGCCCCTCGAGCAGTGCGCGGGCGTTCGCTTCGTCCTTGGTCGTCAACATGTCGTGCCCGCGCCGATCGTCGCCGAACCGATCGACCTCATAGGTGATGGGCTCGGGCATGGGCGGTGTGGACGCGCCGAGGGCGCAATACCTCTATTTGGTGGCGCGAAGTTGGAAGTTGGTCACGCCGGCTGCAACGTTCAGGCCAGTCTGCGCCTGGACACTGACTGGCTGCAAGGTATAGGTTCTGTTGGATCCTCCAACCAGAAGATTGGCACCGGCGCCTACCACGACCGTTGCTTCGGCGCCGACGCCGCTGTAGTCGCCGGCCAGCACGCCGGGCGCATAGACGTTACCAGTTGGCGCAAGGATCCGCCACCGCAGCACTGCCCTCGGCGTCGGACCGACGTCCAGCCCCAACTTCGTGATGACCCCTACGTATGTTTCGGGTGCGACCTTCGGGTTGGCCGACGTGAAGGTGCATGTCAGAGCTTTTTTTGAACCGATGATGAAGCGTGTGCCAGCTGCGACAACGCAGTCGAGCAGGCCGACCGTCGTGTTGGCCTGCTGAGCCGCCGCGCTGGGCACAATGGACGCTGCGATCGCGACAAGAGTGATGGCCGTGAGACGTTTACGCATTGTGGTTTCTCCTTGTGAGATGTTCAAGACTTCCCCGGAGGTGTGAGCGCTTCTAAGCATAATACAAAAGGATATTACCGGGACTTTGTTCCGGAACCTGTTTGGCCTGCGGCTATTGGGGCGGGTCGGCGTCTCGCCCGGGGTCATCACGGCACGCATCTCGGCGATTGGCGGCAGCCAACTGATTGAGGTTGCCCCTAGGCCGAGACCCGTTGCAAAGCCGCACAGGCGGGCCCTGGAGGCCGAAGAGGCCCGCCCGGTGAGATTTCTCTTCATGAGACATCCCGCGGTTCCACGAACGCCGACCGGCCTGCGATGCATCCGGCCCGGCGGCCGACAATGGACCATCTCCGGACCATCTCCGGCTCTTGTAAGAACTTAGAACGAGCGTATATTGTCCTTACATAGGTAAGGAGCCGCTCATGAAACGACCCGCCATCGGCTATCTTCGCGTCTCGACGAATGGTCAAGGCAAGTCAGGACTTGGCCTCAGCGCACAACAGGAAGCCATTGCCCGCTTTGCCGAAGCAGAGGGGTTCGAAATCGTCGGTGAGTTCACCGATGTTGAGACCGGCAAGGGCACTGACGCGCTCACCAAGCGCCCGCTGCTGGCCAAGGCGCTTGCAGCCGCGCGGAAGAACGGCAATTGCCCGGTCGTCGTCGCCAAGCTCGACAGGCTGAGCCGCGATGTCGCCTTTATCTCCGGTCTGATGGCGAAGCGTGTTCCCTTCATCGTCGCCGAGTTCGGCTCCAACGTCGATCCGTTCATGCTCCACATCTACGCAGCGGTGGCCGAAAAGGAGCGCGCACTGATTTCCGAGCGCACGCGCCATGCATTGCAAGAGGCAAAAAAAAGGGGCGTTGTGCTTGGCGGCCCGAGACTTGCCGAAGCGCAGCAGAGATCGATTGAAGTTCGCTCGGCACAAGCCGATGCCTTCGCGGCCAACGTCTTGCCGGTCATCCGCGACATTCAGGCGAGCGGAGTTAAATCGTTGCGGCAAATCGCGGCGGCGCTCAATGGCCGTGGCATCGCCACCGCGCGCGGCGGAACGTGGACAGCTGTTCAGGTGACGGACATCATCAATCGCGATGCTCGCTTGAAGTCCAATCCGCGCGAGCCAGCCGCTCCTGAGCAGCAAGACCAAGATGAGGCGGTAGAAGGTGCCGAACCCGGATCGCGGACACCGCTCGGCTCGCGCTGGTAGCCGGTACGGCAGCTGGACGACCCCGACCTGGCCCGCAGGGGTTTGCCCGAAGGCCGGGGGGTGGGTCGAATGTGGGGCCCCATGTCTCGGCGTGCTTTCGGGGTTCAAGGCGTTCTACCATGAGAGAAAACGCTGGCGTGTCGCGCAATACGCTTGCCCCAACCACTGCCAGGAGCGAGGCTCGCGACGTGTCTGTTTCGATGCAGTGGCCCGTCGCCAGTCGCTTAATTGCCCTTGACGGTACCTATTAGTTCTTCCAACGTTGAGACTGTTTCGCACAAAGACTGAAGTGCTTGCGGACACAATGGACCCTTGGGAGCGACGGTTACATCGTGGTCGAAAAAAGTAATGCCGCCCCCTACAGAGAGAACTACTATAGTTAAAAACAGTACTAGCATGACGGACTTATAAAAAAGCTCAATCTTACCGTCGGAATGCAATCTGCCTTCCTGTCGAAATTTGTCATGGGAAACGAGCAGATTCGCTATCCAACTCAATGGCCACCGGGGCGCAAACGCGCTCTCTTCTCCAATTTTGGCGCTTAGCGATAGCTCTGGAATCTCATCTTTGTACTGCTGTTCGATTGCTATTCCGTGCTTTACGGAACCTACGAGCAGTCTGTGATACCAATAACGGTCTATGAAATACAGCAGCCACGTGGCGAACAATCCAAACATCGGAACCACGGTGGAGAACTTAATGCGAAGGTCACCGATTTCGATGCTGAGATTTTGATCGAGTAGAAATCCGAGTGCCGCAAAGAATCCGAGTAGGATCGTCACAAACATGCCACGGATGCGCATGCTAATGTCGTTGAAATGCCGTTGAACTTCGATAATCGACTTCCAAATTTCGATTACTTCACTTCGCCGCGCGTCTTTCATACTTGTCACTTCGCCTGTTTGAATTCGCAAAAGTCAAATAACGGTAGGATCTGCGAAAATGAGCCATCAAGTGTGTGGGTTGGTTCCACGTGCTCGCGCTCCTTAATCTTCTGCTCTCGTTCAACCTCCTCCAGAGTCCAATGGGTTACGTCCTGCAGGAGTCTATATTCAGGACGCTTGTGGGCCTGCCCATATTTTGCCCACGCATCCTCAATCCCGCCGTCGAGTGCCATAGCGACGTCTTTCATCAAGTTGTCCCCGACGTAAACGCAATCAGCCTTGTTGAGCCCCAAATCCGACACGATGGCGTTGAGAACTGCGGTATCTGGCTTTTTTGATCCCTTTGGGGTGAAGTGCTGTTTGGTGAAATTAAGTTTGTAATGTTCAGATGGGTACTTCCGCAGATCCTCTTGAGAAAGCCCTTCCGGCAACAAGTGGTCTTCCGGACAAAAGACGTGGTCCAGCACTCCGTCTAGTCCCAAGCGCCGGAGGCGGTAGTTCGAATAGAATGACATCGACTCGGTGTATCCAATGATCAGAGTTCCCGCTCCCTTTATCCTCAGCAAGGTCTCTCCTACCGTTGGATAGAGCCTTAGATAGCAACGGCGCTGGCGGCGATAAATATCGATTGCAGTTCCAAATACCTTGGTTGCCTCGCGACCGGACAGAAACCTTTGAATGGAGGGAAGCTCCTCGATCAAAAACGAATATTCTGAAGTCCCGTGTCTCCGATGGACCTCACGTATTTCTGGAATTAGTCTGTCTTTTGTAATACCGCTGATTTCCGCGATCTCGTCGAGCATGGGTGAGAAGCAATTCAGCCAAAGCTCGACCCAATCAAAAAGCGTGTTATCCAAGTCAGTGATTAGCGCAGTCTTTTTGGGTTGCATCTCTCTCTCGAATCTATCGCTAGTTAGATCACATAGCCGGTTGATCCGACGGTGAGCAACATCATATTCACTGGAACGACAACTCCTCAAACGGCCCAACCAGCGGCATCGCCGCCCGAGCGGCGGGGCAGGGGGTGGATTGTGGGGCCCCACCACGCTGCGCGTTTTCGCCGCCGACGGACGACCGTTGTATAGTCGGAGGCATTCGTCCTAAGGGGAGATGAGTAATGGCCGCCTATCTGATCGCCGATGTCGACATATCGGACGCAGCCGTTTTCGAGGAATACAGGCGGGAGGTGCCTGCCACCGAGCAGCGCTACGGCGGTCGCTATCTGGGGCGCGGTGGTGCGACCAAGGTGCTGGAAGGCGATTGGGAACCCCATCGCCTTGTCATCGTCGAGTTCCCCGACATGAAGTCATTGCTGGGCTGGTACAACTCGCCGGAATATAGCCGCCTCAAAGCCATCCGCGAGCGGTGTGCGAAGACGAGGATTATTGCTCTCGAGGGCGTCGCGCTGTAGCGACGGCACCCGCCGCCCCCGTTCATCGGCAGGCGGGGACAGGGTGACTTTTTGGGGCCCACATTGAGGCGCTGCTAGCGTAGGCGGCAGGCCTCCGCGACTGGCGGCGACAGCGCTGATCCACTGGGTCAAGTATCGACCGACGCACGATCCTCCTATAAGACCTTAACGCCGTGAGCGGAGCCGGGGGAGCGCTGTGGAGAAGCATCTGATCGCAGCGTTTGCCGCAACGGCGATGGGTAGCTCGGCGATGTCTGCCGAGGCGGCAGAGTGGAACCCAACCTATTTGGGTTGCGTATTCACGGTGTCAGCGTTTTCCGCTACGGACGACATTTACCCGGACCATCGCAATGAAGAGCAACTCAAAGTTGGCCCAACAAGATTTGAGTTGGCGTTCGCTGCTATCGACCTTTCGGCGCAGCGCGCACAGCTGATCGGAAATCAGGGCACGGTGCAGGTCACTGCTCAGCGAGGTGGCTTTGAAAGCATGGTGTTTCTGGAGTGGACCCCACTAGGCAGTGTCAACTTGACGACGGTGCTGCCCCCGACGAAAGACGGCACGATCCGAGCGGTGGCATCTAGGCACATCGTCGAGCCGCTCACCGGCTACATGGCCTCTCAGTTCTTAGGCACATGCAAGGATCACATCGGGGAATTGCCGATGGCTGCCCAGTAATAAGGTCGGTCGCCGGGGCTTGTCGGCAGGCAGGGGCGGGGTGACATGTGGGCCCCGCCCGTCTGGTCACCACCGTGGACGATGGCTCCAGCGAGTTCAATGGAAAGCGGATGGTTCTGCGGCTCCCTTGGACTGCTCGGCCCGACGATGTGGTGCCCGAACGTACGTGGGAGCGCATCACATCGAGCCGTTGAGACCGGTTCGAGGTGCAGCCGCCCGGTATCTACTTACGCGGCGCGTCGTTGAGCGAGGTGGAAACCCGAACGGGCTCGACGAGGCTCGACGGCGGTCACGATGCTGTGGTGGTGATCACAGTAGACGCGATCCGGCGAAGTTGGCCCAGCGCAAAAACGGTAACCGCCAGGTACTGACGGGTCTTCGCTCACCGGAAAGCGGCACTGATACAGGCCTAGCTGAATGAGGGGGACGTCCCTCGAAGTTAGTCTGATATTATCAGGCATGATGGTTTTCAGGTTCCTAGTTCATAGCCATTGCCTGCTGACTGCCGCGGTGCGACTGCGTCGGTGCGAGCTTCTCTCGGTTTGGAGGGCTATGAATAACCATATGGTGTTGGTCGCAGCGTCAATGAAGCCCGAGGCCCTGCTTACTGAAGCCAATAGTTTGCGACTTAAGGCCACACCTGCGCGGGTAGGAACACACATGCAAAGCGCCATCGTAGGCGCCCGCGGGCCTCGCCCCGCCGGGGTTTGTCGGTGGCGGGGGGGGGGGGGG
>NZ_JBVVQY010000025.1:0-92269 GCF_055811615.1 Mesorhizobium sp. WSM4807 | reverse complement strand
CCAAACCAGAATCACGGCAAACGCAGCTGCAAACAGGACAAGCGCCCTGATGCGAAACCGGCTGAAGAGCGCGATGACGGTGGCGAGGCCGAGCAAGATGAAAAGGACGCAGGCCACAGCCCGTCCAAGCTCAGCCACGGGCAGGCGATACCACATCGCAAGTCCGGCCCAGGCAGTCAAGATTGCGACGGCTAGCGAAAGGATGATGGCAAGCGAGGTCCGAGCGATGCGACGCATTTATTCCCCCTCTGGCGGTCTGTCATTGCCTGGATGCCATTTCTCACGGAACGCTCAAAGACAACAACTCTACATGTCCATATTGGAGCACCAATCGGTCCGATACCATTTTCGCCGCAGATTTCGCAGGCGTGGAGCGAGCGAGAAGGTGCCCACGCGAAACGGACGCGCTCGGCATCGGCCGTTCGATGAAGTGACCGCGCGAGCTCACGGGCCCTAACAAGTTCCTTCATCCATCCATCCGTACCTCAAACACCCGTCCATCTACCCGGAACAGGTTCTCTCTGTTCCAGTCCAACAAAACCGATACTCGCCTCGCTGGAATATCTAACGCGACTCCGTCATGATCTTTCCGCCTTGCCGAGCGTCGCTGCCGAGCGCGGTGACGCCGACGCAGGTCATGAGAGTAGGCTAGGCCAGTGCAGCGGATCCACCCGACGACCTTTCTTTTTGCGGCCCGAGCCCTGCGCGATATGGGCGATGGCTTCGTGGCCGTTCTGTTGCCGGTCTACCTGCTCGCATTGGGCTTCACGCCTCTGCAGGTCGGCATCATCGCGACCGCATCGCTGCTCGGTTCAGCGCTCTTGACCATCGCCGTCGGAGTCCTTGGTGCCCGGCACGATCACCGCCGTCTCCTGCTTGCCGCCACCAGTCTGATGGTCGCCACGGGTGTGGCCTTTGCCCTGGTTCATGACTACGCGCTGCTTTTGGTGATCGCGTTCGCAGGCACCATCAACCCGTCGGCCGGCAGCGTCAGCGTGTTCGTGCCATTAGAGCATGCCGTGCTCACACGCGAAGTCACTGATGCCGCCCGGACCAAGATGTTCGCGCGTTACAGCTTGGTGGGCGCGCTTGCAGGCGCCGTTGGCGCACTCGCTTCGGCGACCCCTGATCTTGTTGCTCCATCCGGCCTCGACCAACTCACCGGCATCAAGGCCATGTTCGTGCTCTACGCGTTGCTCGGCCTGCTCGGCGGCCTCTTCTACGCGCGGATCCCGCAGCGCCGTCCCGCGTCGGACACAGGTACCGCGTCCGCGCTCGGCCCCTCGCGCAATATCGTTCTCAAGCTTGCGGCCCTTTTTAGCCTTGATGCTTTCGCCGGCGGCTTTGTCGTCCAGTCGCTGCTTGCCCTATGGCTTTTCGAAAAATTCGACCTGTCGCTTTCGGAAGCGGGATTTTTCTTCTTCTGGTCCGGCGTGCTTTCGGCGTTCTCATTCCCCGTTGCAGCTTGGCTGTCCCGGCACATCGGACTCATCAACACGATGGTGTTCACACACATTCCGTCCAGCATCGCCCTGATGCTGGCGGCGCTTGCGCCGACGCTACCTCTGACACTGGCCCTGCTGCTGGTCCGCGCTGCGCTTTCGCAGATGGACGTCCCGACGCGCTCATCTTACGTCATGGCCGTTGTCACGGAAGCGGAGCGGGCGGCGGCCGCGAGCTTCACATCTGTCCCGCGCAGTCTGGCCGCGGCAGCCAGTCCGGCGCTGGCGGGCGCTCTGCTTGCTGCCTCTTTCCGAGCTTGGCCCCTCCTCATCTGCGGTGCATTGAAGATCATTTATGACCTGCTGCTGCTGCTGCAGTTCCGGCACTTGAAGCCCCCAGAGGAGCGGTGATGCCGCCTTGTCGGTTCGTGGCGTTTAGCCAGGAGGGATCGATCGCGGCGGCAAAGCGGCGGACGATACCATGTCGAAGGGGGCCATCATCGGGGTAACAAAAGCCAGGTTGGACGATAAGGCGGTGTAGACATGCACCGTCGCCGTGACCGATGTCGATCACGAGACTTTCCTGAAGAGCTTTTTCACCCGGTCCGATGCTGAGAAGATCGACGAAAAACGAGATGGGTTGGAGATATCCAGGCTCTACATACTGATCGCCGGGGGGCGCGAGCAATTCGTCAATTTGAAGTTCCCGGCTTCGCCGACAGCGGGCGGATTGATGGTGGCTAGTTCCATCGCTGACGACTGAGCAAGCCAGGACGACACCGTTACTTCACAGGATTTCGTGGAGCGCAACGGCGACAAGGACCGCGCCGGCGACCGCTTCGACCGAGCGGGTCACGACCGCGACGAGTTTCGGACGCGATTTCAGCAGACTGATCAGCTGGCTGCGGAAGAACACCGTGACAAGGCTCGCAGCGCGTCCGCCACCTGGCTACGTCACCGAGCGATCACGGGTTCCATCCGCCGCTGCCGTATTGACGGGTGATGATCTCGAGAAGATGACCGTTCGGGTCCTTGAAATAAACGCCGCGGCCGCCGTCGTGGTGGTTGATCTCGCCCAACTGCGTCCGGCTGGGGTCAGCCCAGTACGGGAGGTTCCGTTCACGAATCCTACCGAAGATCTCGTCGAACTCGGCTTCGCTGACCAGGAAGGCGTAATGCTGCGGCGTGATTTCGCCGTCGGTATCCATATAGTCGAGATTGGCACCGTTTTCGGTCGTAACCATCTGGAAAGGTCCCCAGCGCCTCGGGGCTGGAAGGCCAAGCATTTCCGCCAGGAATTTTGCCGACGCCTCGCTGTTGCGGGCCGGCAGGATTGTGTGGTTGAAATCGATAGCCATGCGATCACTCCCTTTGATCTCTCCTCGCACGTCGTTGTTCCACGACTGAAGCGCTGCTGCACGAAATGGGGTCGAAGGCCTAGTTGCTCAAGCCGGCGTGGCAACACGCCCGATGACCTGCACGGGGTCAGCCTCATGAATACGGGCGATGGTCATTTCGCCGCTATCCGGCACCTCGCCGGTCAAGCCGGTGATGTTGACCTGATGCGTGACAAGGATGGCAGGTCCGCCGAAACGCTGCCCGCGGAGCCAGGCCAGAAGGGCAGCGGTGCGCTCCTCGCCCGCCGAACTGTCGCCAAAGAACGAATTGAGCAGCTCAAGAGGCACAACTTCGCCGATCCCGAGCAGGCGAGCGGTATCGATGCAACGACACCACTGGCTCGAATAGACGGCTGCCGACGAGATGCCATTCGCACGGAACAGGTCGCCGATCGCGCGGGACTGTGCACGACCTTCTTCCAACAGATTCCGCTGGGTGCTGCACTCACCGAGCCTGAAGCCAGGCGGATCGCCGGAGCCTGGGGCTGCGGCATGGCGCAGCAAGGCAATGGCTTCTCCGGATCGCAGGGCTGCCCAGAATGGCTCTGAGGCGTGTGCCTTGCCGAGGGCAGCCGCTCCGAGCGACAGGACCAGAAATTGCCGACGTCCAATTCGCATCTCGCTTCTCACCTTTCCGATAGCGGCCTTGGCGAGTACCGGCAAGCTACCGCAGGTCGTGAGCCTCGTCGAGCAAAGCCGACCCCGTGCCCGACGGCTTTGCCGTCCACGATCCGCCAACGAGCCGGTCCGACTTAGGCCTCCTCGCAGTCGGGCGCCGTTGAGCTCCTAGGTCCAATCACTCACAGGCATCATGCCGGACACCGTCGAATGAGTAAGGCTTTTCGATGGAAGCCGGTCATCCGGTGGATGTCGGCCGAACCGGAACAATGGTATCCTGTAGGGAGTATTCGGGGAGGCGACTGCATTGACCGAGAGCTTGGAAGCCGAAGAGGCGAGAGGTTGGTCGAATCTGCTGCTCGCGGCAGAAAGCGGCGATGCGGAGGCCGTTCAAGCGGAATTGGCGGCCGGCGCCAATATCAACGAGGCGGACGGCGGCGGCTGGTCAGCCCTTCATCTCGCAGCCCTCAATGCCCGCACCGCGGTGGTCGAGGCGTTGATCGAACACCCAGCAATCGATGTGAATTCCAGAAACAAATGGAAGAGCACGCCTTTGAGCCTTGCTTCGGCCAAGGGCCACTACGCCTCTATTTTAGCCCTGGTGAAACATCCGGAAATAGAGATCGATACAAGAGCCGACTACTACGGCAGAACGGCCCTTATTGAAGCAGCAAAGAACGGGCATCTGGATGTCGTTAAGTTGCTTGTCGAGAATGGCGCCGACGTGAATCTTACTGACAAGACCGGAAGAAACAACGCGCTTATCGAGGCTATCAAGGGACGGCACTACGAGGTCGCGGGATACCTGCTTGATTCTCGGAAAATGAACTTTCTCAACAAGGATATGAGGCTGAACGCCCTGATCTGGGCTGGAAGCTGCCATAACCCTCAACTCATCGAAAAGCTGGAAGTCTCGATTCATACTTTCTTCGAAGGCAAGTGAAGGTCCCGCTTCCGCCGCGGTGACCATGTCCGAGGTCTTGCCCTGGCCGAATGTCCTCGATCGCCGCGGGCCGCCTGTGGAGTTCCCTTCCAAGATCATTCAACCAATCGGTTGACAATTCGAAAGCGTGTCTCTATATTCAACTACATGGTTGAATTAGAGACACTCCAGATCGACGCGGTTTTTCACGCGCTTGGCGACGCCACCCGCCGGCGGATGCTTCGCGACCTCGCCGGCGGCGAGCGAACGGTAAGCCAGCTGGCGGAACCCTTCGCCATGTCGCTGGCGGCGGCCTCCAAGCACATCAAGGCGCTGGAGAATGCCGGGCTTATTCGTCGAGAGGTGAGGGGCCGCACGCATCTTTGCCGCCTCGAACCCGGACCGCTGGCCAGCGCCCACCAATGGCTGAGCTTCTACGAGCGCTTCTGGACCAACCGTCTCGACGTTCTCGAACGTCTCCTTCGCGAGGAGGACGCACGAAAAGCCCAGGATGATGCGCGAAAAGCCCAGGATGATTCCAGGAAATCGTCCAACTCAAAAGAAGGAGACGACTAATGAACCAGATGAAATCCATCGAAGCCTATGGCGAGCTGACCGAGCCCGCCACGTTCACCATCCAGCGGCTTTTGCCCGGCCCCATCGAGCGGGTCTGGGCCTATCTCACCGAGAGCGACCTGCGCCGGCAGTGGATGGCCGCGGGCCAGATGGAAATGAAGGCCGGCACCTCGTTCGAGTTGGTCTGGCGTAACGACGAGCTGACCGATCCGCCCGGCCAGCGCCCCGCGGGCTTTCCCGAAGAGCATCGGATGGAGGGCCGCATCACCGAGCTCGATCCGCCTTACAATCTCGCCATCACCTGGGGAAACACCGGCGGCGTTTCCTTCTTGCTGGAGCCGAAGGGCAACGATGTGCTGCTCACCGTCGTCCATCGCCGGCTGCCGGAACGCGCAATCCAGCTCAACGTCACCGCCGGCTGGCACATGCACCTCGACATGCTGGCTGCCCGCCTAGCGGGCAAGACGCCGACCTCCTTCTGGGATGGCTGGAGCCGCCTGCGGGAAGAGTACGACCGCCGCCTGCCGGCCTGACACGATCGCTTCGGCCACCCCTGAAGTCACCGCCCAGCCTCCACCGGCATCGGCCCTTGGAGGCTCGCACACCAGCAACGAACCGACGATGAAACGTGCTTGCATTTCGCAAGCCCGATGGAGGAAGTCATGCGCAAATTGATCACCGGAATGAAGGTTTCCGTCGATGGCAAGATGGAGGGACCCGAGGGTTACGCCGATTGGGTTGACGCGTGGTCGGAGGAGTATGGGCTGACGCCGCAGATCGATGCCTGTCTGCTCGGGAGCGTCATGTACGCCGGCTACGAGCGCTATTGGAGCGCGATCCAGAACGAGCCGGACAAGCCGCTGCCGATGACCGGCAAATTGCCGACGCCGGCGGAGCTCGAATGGGCCCGCTTTGCCGAACAGACCCCGCATTATGTGCTGTCGAACACAATGATTTCGGCGGCCTGGCCAAAGACGCGCTTCATGCGGAGCCTAGAAGACGTCGCTGCCCTCAAGCAGCAGCCGGGCAAGGATATCTATCTCATGGGCGGTGCGCGAATGACCGCGAGCCTTATCGATGTCGGGCTGGTGGAAGAACTGCGGCTGATCGTCTATCCGCTGCTCGTCGGCGAAGGGAAGGCGCTGTTTGGAGCAACGCAAAATCGTCGCGGGCTCGAACTGCGGAAGGTTCAGCAGCTCACGGATGGGCGCGTGAGCCTGGTCTATGGAATTGGCTAAAGCGCGTCGCGTCTGAGAGGATTCATGCGACGCGCTTTAGGTTTTTGTTTTTATGCATGTCGTTATCCCAAAACCGCTGCGCACTTTTGGGCGACATGCATTAACTCAGCCGGTCTTCGGAGATTTCGCAGCGCTGCCGGCTGAAATTTATTCCTGAAAGGCCACGTCGCCGGTCAGAGGGAAACCGATAGCCCACCGTCAACGGCCAGTACATGTCCGTTGACGTAGGCGGCAGCGTCGGAGGCGAGAAACACCACGGCTCCGCCGAGCTCCTCAGGCTGGGCCCAGCGGCCCGCCGGGGTTCGTGTCTCGACCCATTTGGTGAAGGCCTCGTCGCTCATAAGTGCGGTGTTGAGCTCGGTGGCGAAGTAGCCGGGGGCAATCGCGTTAACGGTGATGCCGTGACGGCCCAGCTCAGCGGCAGTGGAGCGTGTCAGCCCGTGCAGGCCCGCCTTTGCAGCCACATAGGCGTGAATGGTGGGACGGCCAAGTATCGCTGCAACCGATCCGGTGTTTATTATGCGCCCGAACTTGTTTGGCAGCATCAGGCGCACCGCGTCGCGCATCATGCGGAAGCAAGCCGACAGATTGACAGCAATCACTTGGTTGAAATCCTCGTCCTGCCATTCGACCAACGGACTTCGATGCTGGATGCCGGCGTTGTTGACCAGAATATCGAGGCGGCCGTGGCGTTCGACGATTCCTTCGAGCGACGCCCTTGAGATCGCCGCGTCGGTGACATCGAACGGCAGGGCTTCGGCCCCGATCCTTTCGGCCGCCGCAGCGAGGGCGGCCGGATCGCGGGCATTGACGATCACTGTCGCGCCGTTTTCCGCAAGTGCCTTGGCCATGGCGAAGCCGAGACCACGCGAAGCACCCGTGACCAACGCGACACGGCCGTTGAGCGAGAACAATTCCGACATTGATATCCCCTACAAAAGGGCGGGAGTTTTCTCCCGTCCAATAGCGCTATTTGGCGATGCAGGTATCCGCTGTCTCCGGAGTGCAAATGTCAAGGCCGGTGTGGATCGGGTCGCCCGGCGGAGCCTTGCCGTCCTTCATGTCCTTCAGCATCGTCTCTAGCCCATTTCGAACGGCCGCTGGCCGGCCTGGCCAAGCAAGAAACCTTCCTTCACAATCTTTTATTCGAAGGAGACCGGCATCCATTGTTGGAGGGGGGCAGGTGACCCCTGAGCAGATCGTCACTGCGCCGGCTTCGATTGGAACGAGCTTCGGTTCCGACTATCCAGGGCCAAAGCAGAGATGTCCCGCGGGTGTTGACCGACCGGCCTTTGAGGCGGCGAAGGATCTGAAACATGTTCAGGCCTATATAGAACAGTTCCAGGCAACCACGTTAAGCATTGGCCCCGGCCGGCTGTAAAAAATAGCATTTTTCGAGGGCGAACAGTTCAGGCGCGGGCGTGGATTGCGGGGTGGGCCGCGGAGTTCGGCGCCGAAGTGATGACGGCAACCGAAAGAATGGGACTTGCCATGTTGTAGGATGACCGTATGATCGGACCCATGACTACGGTTCATCCATCTCTTCAACGCGAAGCTTCCGGCGCAATTGTTGAGCTGCCCGCGCAGTTGGCGGGTGATGCGCGGATAGACGGACGGTCGCCACTGGCAGAGCGCTACCTCCTCGATTGGGGTCGCGACAGGCGCGGAAGTGCCCGCTTCATCGTGCGTCCAGGATCCGTGGCAGACGTCCAGGCGTTTGTGAGATGGTGCTCGCAGAGCGGTGTGGCTATTGTCGTGCAGGGTGGCAATACCGGACTTGCAGGTGGCGCCATTTCCGACAGTTCGGACTACGCAGTGCTGTCGCTTGAGCGTCTCAATCGGATACGCTGCGTCGATCCGCTCGACTTCACGCTGCAAGCGGATGCCGGTGCCGTGCTGCAGGACGTCAAGGACGCCGCTGAAGCATCCGACATGATCTTCCCTCTCGCGCTTGGCGCGCAGGGATCGTGCACGATCGGCGGCAATGTCGCGACCAATGCGGGCGGCATCAACGTGCTGCGCTACGGCATGACGCGTGATCTGGTGCTCGGGCTTGAGACGGTCCTGCCGGACGGGACACTGTGGAGCGGCATGAACGGGCTCCGCAAGGACAATCGCGGCTACAGCCTGAAGCAATTGATGATCGGTTCGGAAGGAACGCTCGGGGTCGTCACGGGCGTCGAGGTAAGGCTGTCACCCCGGCCGACGCAGGTCGAGACCGCCTATGTCGGATTGGGCAGCTTCCGCCAGGCATGCGAACTGTTCCGGATGGCGAGGCATCTCTGCTCCGACCTTCTCAGCGCGTTTGAGGTCATCGGCGAGGAGTGCCTGCCGCTGGCCCATCTCATCGATCCGAAGCTGCGCTCGCCGTTGACGCAAGAATGTCCGGTTCATGCGATCGTCGAACTCGCCTGCGGGCCAGGGATAGATGCCGGCGGACTTCTTGAAACGATGCTGGCGCGCGCCCTTGAGACCGACCTGATCAAGGACGGCGTCGTCGCGCAAAGCCGCTCCCAGGCCGCCGCATTCTGGGCAATCCGGGAGGGCCTAGTCGAAGGGCAGGCGCGGCGCGGCTTTCACGTGCGCACCGACCTTTCGGTTCGCCTCAGCCAGGTGCCGAAGCTGATCGAGCAAGCACGCGCGTGCATCGTGCGCGAGTGGCCAGGCTGGACATCCCTGACCTATGGCCACGCGGGTGACGGGAACATCCATTTCAACGTGCTGCCTCCCATAGATTGCGAGCCCGGCGAAGCGAGGACCGTAGGGCAGGCGGTTTTGACCCGACTCTATGAACTGGTCGGCGCGCTCGGCGGCTCGTTCAGCGCCGAGCATGGCGTCGGTCGCAGCCGCAGTCACGTGTTCTGGGCCGGCCTGTCGCAACGCGAACGGCAGCTTCATACCGCGATCAAGGCAGCCTTCGATCCGGCAGGCCTGTTCAATCCCGCGTGTCTCATGCCTGGTCCGGGCGATTTGTAGGGGAAAGCCGCATGAAGCAGCGTTCGTCCATCATCGGCAGCGTGGAGGCGCTTCCGCATCGCGTCGCCTCGCATCTGAGCCGCGAGATCGAGGGCGGCGACATCATCCCAGGAGCCCGGCTTCCCACCGAAAGCCAGCTCGCCGACAAGTTCGGCGTCAGCCGCAATGTTGTCAGGGAAGCGATTGCGCAGCTTCGCGCCGATGGCATGATCGAGGCGCGTCAGGGGGTGGGCGCATTCGTCATGGCGCCGGAACAGCGGACAGCCATCCGGATCGACCGTGAAGCACTGAAAGACCAGCGCAACATGGAGCAGCTCTTCGAGCTGCGCAGCATCCTGGAGACCGAATCCGCCACGCTGGCCGCGGCGCGCTGTACATCCGATGATCTTGACGCGATCAAGGCTGCGCTGGACCGCATGGGCGGCGAGGAGCGCTGGGAGGATGGCAGCATAGAGGCCGATCTGCTTTTCCATCGGGCGATCGCCCGGGCCACCGGCAATAGCTACATCTACACCTTCATTTCGTTCGTCTGCGAGCAGATCCGCCAGTCGATCCACTATGCCCGCCTCACCAACCCGCTGCACGACCTGGTCGAGGTCAACGTCGCCGAGCACGTGCGGATCTACGACGCGCTCGCCGCGCATGATCCGCAGGCTGCCGGCGAGGCGATGCGCCGGCACATCGATGGCGCGGCATCGCGGGTAGGCGTCGAACTCACCGCGAAGATCAATCGAGGCAAGTGACCATGTCGCTCGGGCAGACCAAGGCAATCACCGATATCTGCCTGCTTGTCGAGGATATCGACCGCACCATCGACTTCTACACCCAAAAACTCGGCTACCGGATCAGACGGCGCGCCGAGGGCTTTGTCGATTTTCATTCCGAGCGTGTGACGCTCGCCGCATGGGAACTGGATCACATCAATCGCCACTGCGGCGTCTCGAATGTCCGTTCTCCGAAGCAGGCGCACAAGGCGTGCGTTGCCATGGAACTCGAAAGCGCCGGCGAGGTCGACCGGCTCTATACCGAGCTGTCGGACAAGGGAGTGCCGTTCGTCGGGCCGCCCGGCGACTATGTCTGGAACGCGCGCTGCGCCTACTTTCACGACCCGGACGGGACGCTGTGGGAGCTCTACGCCTGGACCGGCGCCGGACCGGGCGACTATCACGACACGCAAGAATGATTGGATCGCGACGGCCTCGCGAGAAGGGCCGCGCCGCATGCAAACAGTCCAACAAAGGAGCAAGAAGATGAGTGGGAACACATCGCAGTGGAATCGCAGATCGATCCTGAAGGCCGGCGCCGCCGGCCTGGCGGCTTTCGGGCCGGGACTTCAGCTGTTTGGCGCCAGCGCCTCGGCTGCCGCCAAGCTCGTCGTCCAGTATGACTGGCTGATGTCGAACGGTCAGATCGGAGACGTCGCAGCCGTCGCCAATGGCTATTTTAGCCAAGCCGGGCTCGAAGTCGAGTTCAGCCCCGGCGGACCGAACGCCGCCACCGTGCCGCCGGTGGTGTCCGGTGCCGCCCAGCTCGGCCAATTCTCCGAATCGCCTCAGCTCTATGCCGCGCGGGCAAGCGGCGTCCCGGTGAAGATCATCGCCTGTGGCTATCGCACCGGGCCCTATGCGCTGACCTCGAAACCGGCGAAGCCGATCCGGTCGGCGGCGGATCTGAAGGGCATGCGGATCGGCACGCAGCCGACCGCGCGCTTCGCCATCGACGCGATGCTCGCGAAGAACAAGATCGACCCTTCCGAAGTCACCATCGTCAATGTCGGGTTCGACAAGGCGCCGCTGGTTCGTGGCGACGTGGATGCGATCGGCGGCTGGATCACCAACACGCAGGCGCTCAGCGTCGTCGGCGATGATCGCATCGATCTTCTGTTGTCGGAGCTGGGCTTGGCGTCCTATGCCGACGTTTACTTCGCGACCGACAGCGCCATCGAATCCGATTCCGAGACCCTGGCAAAATTCATCGGTGCGGTCGCCAGGGGGTGGGGGTGGGTCCACGCCAATCCCGAGCAGGCGGTCGACAAGCTCGTCGCGGCCTATCCCGAGATCGACGCAGGCTGGGAAAAGAAGACGATCCCCCTGGTGCTGAAACTGTCGTTCGACGAAAACACGAAAAAGGATGGATGGGGCACGTTCGATCCTGCCTCGATCGAGAGCCAGATCGCGCTGCTTGACCAGATTGGCCAGTATCCAAACGGCAGGCCGAAGGCCGAGGACGTCTATACGACTGAGATTCTCGAACTCAGTGCGGCTGAACGGCCGAAGCTCGGCGCACCTGCCTCTTGATGGCCGCGCCGGCCATCGAGACCTCCGGGCTCGACGTCGGCTATCCCGGCCGGCGCTCGCCAGTGACGGTGATCTCCGGTCTCGAACTGACAGTCGAGGCCGGGACGTTCCTGTCGATCCTAGGGCCTTCGGGGTGCGGAAAGTCAACGTTTCTGCGGGTTGTCGCCGATCTTTTGGCGCCACTTGCGGGCACGATACGCGTGATGAGCGAAACGCCGTCGGCGGTGCGCTCCGGCCGCGGCGTGGGTTTTGTCTTCCAGGACTCGACCCTTTTGCCGTGGCGCACGGCGCGCGAGAATGTACGACTGCCGATCCAGGTGGGCCGCCGCAGCCTGTCACGCATGATAGACGACCGGGCCGACGAGCTGCTCGAACTCGTCGGCCTGTCGGCGCTCAGTGAGCGCCTGCCGCATCAGCTTTCCGGCGGACAGCGCCAAAGGCTGGCGATCGCCCGGGCGCTGCTTGGCGAGCCACGCCTGCTTCTGATGGACGAACCGTTTGGCGCGCTTGACGAGATCACCCGCGATCGCCTCAACGACGAACTGCTGAACCTTTGGCGGCGGACCGGAACGACCGTGCTGTTCGTCACGCATTCCATTGCCGAAGCGGTCTATCTCGGGCAGCGCGTGATCGTGCTTGCAGCGCATCCGGGACGGATCGTCGCCGACCACGATCTGCGTCCGCTGAAGGGGCCGGACAACAGATGCTCGCGCGAGGATCCGGCGATCGTCGCGGCAATGGCCAGGATGCGCTCCGCCCTTGGAGCGGCCTCGTGAACCGAGGCCCGCTTTCGCCGTTCGCACAAACCGTGCTGCCGATCGTCGGCGCCGGCTCGCTCGTTCTCGCATGGCAATTCCTGCTGCCGCTCGCCGGCGTGCCGGCATACATCGTTCCGACGCCGACCGCGATAGCGGGCGTGTTTGCCAGGAACGGATCGCTTCTCCTGTCGAACCTCTGGCCGACGGCCATCGAGGCGCTCTCCGGCTTCGTGCTCGGCAACCTCGCCGCAGTGCTGCTGGCGGTCGTCTTCGTGCACAGCCGTACGCTTCAGGCTGCCTATTTTCCGGTCGTGTTGTTCTTCAATACGATCCCGGTTCTTGCGCTGGCCCCGGTCGTGATCCTTATCTTCGGCCTCGGCATGCTGCCCAAGATTGTGATCGCGGCAGTGATCTGTTTCTTCCCGACGCTCATCAACATGATCCGGGGGCTGGAATCGGCGAGCCCCAGCGAGCACGAGCTGTTTCGCGTGCTGTCGGCGACGCGTTGGGAAATATTCTGGCGCCTGCGCCTGCCGCGTGCG
Source organism: Mesorhizobium sp. WSM4807 (assembly GCF_055811615.1). Classification (NCBI taxonomy): domain Bacteria; kingdom Pseudomonadati; phylum Pseudomonadota; class Alphaproteobacteria; order Hyphomicrobiales; family Phyllobacteriaceae; genus Mesorhizobium; species Mesorhizobium sp. WSM4807. The sequence continues at coordinate 79,503 of NZ_JBVVQY010000025.1, read as the reverse complement.
CTGCCAATGCTTTTCGCTTCGCTGCGGATCGCCTCGGCGACCGCGGTGATCGGCGCGATCGTTGGCGAATGGATCGGCTCCGACAAAGGTCTCGGTGCGCTGATCATCCAGGCAACCTTCAACTATCAGTCCGACCGACTCTACGCCGCTATCGTGCTCTCATCGCTGTTGTCGATCGGGTTCTTCACGACGGTCGTCGCCGCTGAGCGATGGTCCGTTCGCTACCGTTGACTGGCTGGTTCCCGGGGATCGCCGCTTGGCGTCGCACAGGGGACTTTGCTCTACCGCCCAGGCGAGGGTTGGCCTTTCCTGTGTCGGCCTGTACTATGACCAGTGCTTGCAGGGGATAGGGGAGCTCGAGCGTGGGGCTGGGTCGGAATTTCCGCCGTTGGGGGATGTGGGCCTTCATCGCCGTCTTGGCGCTTTCGCCGCATGCGGCGTCGGCCGACACAATTACGCCCGAGCGGATCACTGCCGCCCTGTCGAAGCTCGAACTGCTCGCCGAAGGCGTGATCAAGGACGGTGGCGTGCCCGGTCTCGCCATCGGCGTCGTGCATGGCGACGAGGTGGTCTTCCTCAAGGGTTTCGGACATCGCGAGGCCGGCAAACCGGAGGCCGTCGATCCCGACACGGTGTTCCAGATCGCCTCCCTCTCCAAGCCAGTCTCCGCCACGATAGTGGCGGCGCTGGTCAGCGACGAGATTGTTTCCTGGGATGCGAAAATCGTCGATCTCGATCCGGCGTTCCGGCTGTCCGAGCCCTATCCGACCAGTGAACTCACGGTCCGCGACCTGTTCTCGCACCGCAGCGGACTTCCCGGCACGGCCGGCGACGACCTCGAGGACATTGGCTATGACCGTGCGGAGATCCTGCGTCGCCTGCGGTTCGTGTCGCCGTCGTCGAGCTTTCGTGCCGGCTACTCCTACAGCAATTTCGGACTGACCGAGGGCGCCGTCGCGGCCGCGAAGCCGACGGGCAAGCCTTGGGAGGAGATCGCCGAGGAGAAGCTCTACCGTCCGCTTGGAATGGATTCGACCAGCTCCCGTCATTCGGACTTCATCAAGCACGCCAATCGCGCTGCGCTCCACGTCAAGATCGACGGCGTCTGGGCCGCGAAGGTAAAGCGCGATCCGGATGCGCAGGCGCCTGCGGGCGGCGTCAGCTCTACAGTACGCGATCTCTCGCAATGGGTGCGCCTCGTACTCGGCAATGGTGTCTATGCCGGCGAGACACTCATTAAAGCCGACGCGCTGGACCAGACGCATGTTCCTCTGATGGCTCGCGGCAGGAACCCCGTCTCAGGCGGCCAGTCCTTCTACGGTCTCGGCTGGAATGTCGAATTCGGCCGGCACGGCCTGAGCTGGGGTCATGCCGGCGCCTTCAGTGTTGGCGCACGCACCCTGGTGACACTTTTTCCGGAGGAGAAGCTTGGCATCGTCATTGTCGCCAACGCCTTTTCGACAGGCGTGCCGGAGGGGCTGTCCGACAGCTTCGCCGATCTTGTCTTCGACGGAACGGTCGAGAAGGACTGGGTCAAGGCATGGGATGATACCTATGCGAGCCTGTTCGGCCCGGCGGTCGCGGCGGCCAAGGCCACCTTTGGCGCGCCAGCGTCTCCGGCAAGGTCGGCCGGGCCGGCCAATGCCTATGCGGGCCGTTACTCCAACGACTTCATTGGCGATGCGATCGTGTCGAGTGCGGGAGACGCCCTTGTGCTCAAGGTCGGGCCGGCCGGCGCCCGGTCCTATTCATTGAAACATTTCGACGGCGACCTCTTCCTGACGTTCCCGGACGCCGAGACGCCGGACAGGCCATCGGGCGTAGGCTTTGACATCGGCCCCGACGGCAAGGCCTCGGCCATGACCATAGAGTTTCTCGACGATAACAATCTCGGCACGCTGCGGCGCGTGGGTGACTAGTGTCAAAATCACCAGTTATCCCCCGGCAAGAGGCGGCATCAACACTGCCTGACAAGGTCGACCTTCCATGCTTCGGGTCTGCCGGACGCCATAATCATCGAAGGGGAGCATCAAGGTGAACGAAGACGCCGCCACTCCAAGGCCTCTCGCGGAGATCGCCAGCTATCACGCCCATATCTACTATGACGGGCCGGCCGAGCGGCAGCATGCCGAATGGCTGCGCCTTCGCATCGGCGAACGTTTCCGCGTGCGCCTGGGCAACTGGCGCGACGAGCCGGTTGGCCCGCATGAGCAGGCCATGTACCAGGTCTCGTTCGCCACCGGAGCTTTCGCTACCCTGGTTCCGTGGCTGATGCTGAATCACGGCGGCCTGAGCATCCTCGTCCACCCGAACACCACTAACCCCAAGCGCGACCATCTGGTCGACCCGATCTGGATAGGCCGCCCGCTGGGGGTGCACGGCGAGGTTCTCGGCGAGGAGGATGAGGCGGAAGAGGCGCTGGAGGTGAATACGGAGCCGACGCTGGGGGCATAGGGGAGGACGAATTATTGCTGGTGGCGGCCTTGGCCAAAGACAACTGTCCGCCTTGGGGCCGAAAGCAGCGCTTGTGGTGCAGGGAAGGACGATAGCGGACCTTCAACCTTCAAGGTCAAATGTCGTGACTTGACCCATTGGCGACTTTGGATTCCGAGCAATCGACCGTCGCTTCGCGTAGGGACCGTGCTGCGTGGAACCGCGGAAGGAAGAAATAGGCAGCGAAGGAAGCGGACATTTGAACGTTGCCTAGATCAGTCCATGTCGATCCGCGCACCTGTCGCCCCGTTCAGCAATCGCTTCAGGTGGAAGCTCGCAAGCTGGTCCTCCGGACGCCTGCCTACTTCAGCAGCAAACGCGGCGAGCGCACCGGGATCGCCGGCCTCCAACTTGGCAAATGCCGCGAGGTAATCCTTCGTCGCGAGGTCGTCGCATTGCTCAGGCCGCAATGGCTCGAAAGCGCGCAGCGACTCCGTTCGTCCTCTCAACACGAGGTCGCCCACCGGCCGTCCCCAGAAATTCCCAACTTGCCTCGCGACGCGCTCGCTCACGCAGATACGCGTGCCTAGTTGCTTGTTGGCGGCTTCCAGCCGCGCCGCGATGTTGATTGTGTCCCCATAGGCTGTGTAGTCGAAGAAGCGCGTGCCGCCAAAATTGCCGACGATCGCCGGCCCGGCATGGACGCCGATGCGGGTCGCTCCCAAGGCGGCTCCATTGTCGTGCCAGCGCTTGCGACAGTTCTCGGCGAAGGCGTCGAGGTCGAGCGCGCAGGCGACCGCCCGCGCCGCGTGGTCCGCCTGCTCGCCCGGCGCGCCGAACAGCACATGCAGCGCGTCGCCGATGATCTTCGTCACCGTACCTTCATGCGCGAACACGATGTCGGTCATGCCGGCGACGTATTCGTTGAGCAGGGCGCCCAGAGCCACCGGCTCGATCGCCTCCGCCAGCGAGGTGAAGCCGGCGATGTCGGTGAACACCGACGCGACCTCGCGCCGGCATCCGGCCAGGTCGATCCCTTGCTGGTCGCTTGCCAGACGCTCGGCGAGGTTGGGCGAGAAATAGCGCGACAGGGACGCATGCGCGCGCTCGGCAGAGAACTGGCGCCGCCGGGCCTCACGCAGTACTTCGAGATGTCGCAGCGTCTTGGCGATCGTCGCCTCGAGGTCGGCGAAATCGATCGGCTTGGTCAGGAAGTCGAAGGCGCCGCGGTTCATCGCCGTGCGGATATTGGCCATGTCGCCATAGGCCGAGACGATGATGGTCGAAAGCTCTCCCTCCGCTTCCTGCAGCTTTTGCAGTAGCGACAGCCCATCCATGCGCGGCATGTTGATGTCGGTCACCACCATGTCGAGGTCCGGGTTCTGTCCGACGAGACCGAGCGCCTCGATACCGTCGCGCGCGAATAGGAAGCTCACCTGCCCGTCGCGGATCTGTCGGCGAAATTTCTGCAGCACCAGCGACTCGAGGTCCGGCTCGTCGTCGACGACCAGGATGCGCGACGTCACGCCGCCCATCCGAGCTTGGCCTCGATCACGCCGCGCAGCACCAAAAAGTCGATCGGCTTGTCGAGCAGCGCCTCGGCGCCGTTTTCGAGCGCCTTGCGTTTCGTCTCGGCGTCGCCGTAGGCGGTGATCATGATGACCGGCACATCAGGCAGCGCGGCCCTTGCCCTTGGCAGCAGCTCCAGCCCGCTCATGCCGGGGGCCATGTTGATGTCAGACAGGATCAGGATCAGCGAGGCGGCCTCGGCCCGTTCGATCAGCTGCAGCGCCGCTTCCCCAGACAGCGCGAACTCCATGACGAAGTGGCCGGCGCGCAGATCGCGCCGGAACTGCTGCCTGAACAGCGGCTCGATGTCGGGTTCGTCGTCGACTACGAGAATCAGCACGCTCATGCTCGCTCCTCCGCCTCCGCCTCCGCCTCCGGCTCAGGCTTCGCCGTCGCCACGCCGCTGCGCGGCAGGACGATACGGAACTCGGTGAACGATCCCGGCACCGTCTCGACCTCGATCGTGCCGGAATGCTGCTTGACGATGATATCGTAGCTGAGCGACAGGCCAAGCCCGGTGCCTTCGCCGGCGGGTTTGGTGGTGAAGAAAGGATTGAACATCTTCTCCTTCACTTCCGGCGGGATGCCCGTGCCATTGTCGCGGATGCGGATTTCCACCGCGTCGCCGAGGTTTTTCGTCGAGGCGGAAAGCATCGGCTCGTAAGCTGCGCCGTTGCCTTCGGCGCCGCGCTTTGCAGTCGCGTAGAAGCCGTTCGCGATCAGGTTGAGCAGCACGCGGGTGATCTCTTGCGGGTAGAGATCGACCGAGCCGGCCCGCGGATCGTAGTTCTTTTCTAGCGTGACGCTGAAATCCTTCTTTTCCGCGCGCGCGCCGTGATAGGCAAGACCGAGGCTTTCGTCGACCAGCGAGTTGATGTCGACGACGCGATGCTCTCCGGAGCCCTCTCGCGAATGCATGAGCATGTTGCGGACGATGGAATCGGCGCGCTTGGCGTGCTGCACCACCTTGTCGAGATTGGCCTTCAGCGTATCGCCAAGCTCCTCGACCTCGGCTCTTGTGCCGCCGTCGATTCCCGCCCCTTCCAGCACCGTGCGGATGTCGTCGACCAGCTCGTTTGACAGCAGCGAGAAGTTGCTGACGAAGTTGAGCGGGTTCTTGATCTCGTGGGCGATGCCTGCGGTGAGTTGGCCGAGCGAGGCGAGCTTTTCCGTCTGCAGCAGCCGTCCCTGTGCGGCCTGCAGATCCTGGAGGGATGCCGCCAGTTCCTGCGTGCGCGCCTGCACCTGATCGAACAGCCTGACGTTCTCGATCGCGATCACGGCTTGGTCGGCGAACGTCTGCACAAGTTCGCCTTGGCGCGAAGTGAATGAATTCGGTTCCATCTTCCCGAGGAAGAACACGCCCTCGACCTTGCCTTCCCTGAGCATCGGAACACCCATCAGCGCCCTTGTGTCGGTGATTGCCCGGAATTCCTGCAGATTGAAATCCGGATCCTCCTCTACGTCGGGTATATACTCGATACTACCCGAGAGGGCTACGCGTCCCGAAAGCCACCGGCGGTCGATTGCGATCGGATGATCCATCGTCCAATCGGTTTTTCTCTCGGAGATAGTGGCGCGGCCACGCAGCATGTCGCCGTAACGAAGGAAGATCCCACCATAGCTTGCTCCGCACAACTTGGCGGCCGATTCGACCAGAGCGTTCAACACGGTCGGCAGGTCGAAAGCCGCGCGGCTGATCACCTTGAGCACATCCGCCGTCGCCGTCTGCTGCCTCAGCGCCTCGCTGACATCTGCGGTACGTGCCTGCACCTCGTCGAACAGGCGCACGTTCTGGATGGCGATCACCGCTTGGTCGGCGAAGGTCTTGAGGAGGTCGATCTGATTGGCGCTGAAGGCCCGAGCCTCAGTGCGCCGGATCATAAGCGCTCCGATCGCTTTTTCTTCCTGTAATAGCGGAGTGGCGAGAATCGCTCGGAAGCCAAGTTGGCGGGCCATCATTCGGCCAGTTGCAAACTCCTCTCCGGCGACCGTCAAGTCATGAACGTGGACCGGCACTCGATCCAATACGGCGCGGCCGGTGACTATGTCCCGTGATAACGGCAAGCCACTGTCGTCAATCGGAATCGGCCCGTGGTGCGCCCCCACGGCCAGCCTGTCGGAGCGCAGCAGATAGATCGTCGCATCATAGGCGTCGCAAAGCCGGGCGGCACTTTCAGCGACTGCGTCCAGAACAGGCTGAATATCCGTCGGAGACCCGGCGATCACTTGCAGTATCGCGCCGGTCGCTGTCTGCTGCTCCAGCGCTTCCGTCACTTCGCGTGTACGCGCCTGCACCTCGTCGAACAGGCGCACATTCTCGATCGCGATCACCGCCTGGTCGGCGAAGGTTTTGACCAGTTCGATTTCCCTCTCGTTAAAGGGCCGCACCTCGGTGCGGATCATGGCAAAGGTGCCAAGGAGTTCGCCTTCACGAAGCAGCGGCACTGCAAGGACGGTGCGCATGCCGCCGACCGCGGCAATCGCCGAATGTGTATATTCGGGGTCCACGGTGACATCTTCGACCTGGATGACGCGCAGTTCTTCGGCAGCGCGCCCAACAGCCGATCCGCGGCCGGGTTCCGTCTGGTGCGTTTCGCCATACTCCCTGAAGCCCGGGGGAAATCCGGTGATGGCCGCATATTCGAACCTGCCATCGATAATTCGTTCGAGGCAACCCTTGTCCGCGCGACACAGCCGGACTGCCGATTCCACGAGAGTGTCCAGCACCGTCTGCAGGTCGAAGGCGGATGCGCTGATGACTTTCAGCACATCTGCGGTCGCCGTCTGCTGTTGCAGCGCCTCGCCGAGTTCGGCCGTGCGCGCCTGCACCTCGTCGAACAGGCGCACGTTCTGGATGGCGATGACAGCCTGATCCGCGAAAGTCTCAGCAAGCTCGATTTGCTTCGGCGAAAACGGCCCGGGTACCTTACGCAGCAGGAGCAGCAAGCCGATGAGCGTATCTCCGCTCATGAGGGGAACGCCTAGTATGCCGCGAACGCCACGCTTCCGCGCTACGTCCACGAAAGTGAACTCGGCGTCGGCCTCGAAATCGGGAATATGAACTGTTTTGTGATCCAGCAGCACGCGGCCGGATGCAGATCCGCGTCCGGCCTGACGTTTGATCATCGTATGATTTCGTTCGGCTTCCGTCTCGTCGCTGAAACTAGCCGCCCATTGGAAGCCGTCCTCGACCAGGTGGTAGAAATCTACAATATTCGCGCCACATAGCCGAGCTGCGGACTCTGCCAGCGTATCGAGCACCGATTGGAGATCAAATTTTGAACGGCTGATAACCTTGAGCACGTCGGCAGTCGCCGTTTGTTGCTTCAGCGCTTCGGTCACTTCGCGGTTGCGCGTTTGAATCTCCTCGACGAGCCGTACGTTCTGGATGGCGATGACGGCCTGATCGGCAAACGTCTTGAGGAGTTCTATCTGCTTCGCGCTGAAGGGTCGGACCTCTCTATGGCGGATCATGAGGGCCCCGATCGCTTCGCCTTCCCGCAATAATGGAGTGGCAAGAACCGTGTGGAAGCCGAGCTTCTCAGCCATTTTTCGTCCGGTAGCAAACTCGTCTCCGGACGCGAGCAGATCGTGAACATGGACGGGCGCTCGATCCAGCACGGCGCGGCCGGTGACAATGTCGCGCACGACCGGCAAGCCATCTGCGCTAACTGGGATCGGCCCGTGATGCGCCCCGACGGCTAGCTTCTTACCGCGCAGCAGATAGATTGTCGCGTCAAACGCATTGCAAAGTCGTGCAGCGCTTTCGGCGACGGCGTTCAGCACGGGTTGAATGTCCGTCGGCGATGCGGCAATCACTCCAAGGATAGCGCCAGCCGCCGCCTGCTGTTCGCGCGCTTCACTCAGTTCCTTGGCGAGGACCTCAATCCTAGCTTGGAGTGCGCTGTATGATTCCCGCATGTGCAGATCCTGGCCTTCGGTCCACAACGCTGCCCACAAGGTCGAGTCAAAAACCATAGGCAGAATGGAACCGAAAAATCTAGGCCACCCGCAATCATCCGCGGTATCAAAAGCTGCTCGAACTCGCCGGATAACCCAGCGCGGTTGAACGCAAACGCAGCAGTGCGGCTTTGCTGGCGGCAAGGCCGTCAGCTTACCAGTCTGTAACACCTGCCAGGAGTTGGTCCAACAGGGCCGGTCCGCTGGTCTCCACCAGCCTGCGCCAAGAGATGTCGCGCGGGCAGCATACATCGACATGAACGGCGCGCAGCGCTTTAGCGTCGGGATGGTCGCGTCCCTCGAAGCGTAGCCAGCGGTCGATGAGGTCGCCGCGGAAGAGCTGATAGTCATCGGCCGTACCAAACTCGATCACAGCGCCGGCGATCCGCGCGTCGGGCCGCTCAAGGCGGATCGCCTGACACAGAAGCCCGCGGTACTTCGGCTTGACGCCCGTCTTGAACGCGCTGTCCTCATTGGTTGCGAGCGCCCACCAGCCGCACGCCGCGCGGTGCTCTTCGCTTCCAGGCACGTCGAAGATCAAGTGCACGATTTCGCCGAACTGGCCGATCCCCGTGTGCCAGTCGAGGAAGCCAATCGTGCTCGCGCCAGAAAGATGCTCCCGAACTATGCGGCGGAACGTAACATTCGACCAGGTCGGCGACTGCCCGCCATACATGAGCCCATCCGGCCGGTGCCACTGCCCCTGCCAAACTTGTCCCTCGAGCGCCCAGCCATGCGCCTCGAAATAGGTCTTGTAGGTGCGGTGCAGTTCCAGTACGCGCGCCGCGTCCGACGGATCGGAATGCAATAGGTCGACGACTGCGTCGTAGGCCGGATTTGCGACTGCAGCACCGTTGTCAAAGTCCAGGAAGTTTTGGTTGATATCAATATTGTTCTCGTCCGTGCGCGTGCGATGCGAGAATGCCCAAGGATTGATCGCGTGCACGAGTACCAGCCGGATGCCCGATGGACCGCCAATGCGAGATGACAGCCAGCGGGTCAGGATTGCCGAGCCAGAAAAGGCTTCCGAGCCGTGCGTGCCGCAGATCACGATCGCGGCACGCTGCGCAGTCTCGGGGCCAAGGCAAGCGACGTCGGTCGCGAGCGCTTCGCCAGCCTCGCCCAGCAGCCCTGCTCGCGGATAGCTCGTCAACCGCGCCCCGGCTCCCGCGCAGGCGACCAGGAACTTGCCGCGCGCTTCAGCATAGCTTTCGGAGAAGCTGTCCATCGGTCCCTCGGCGACAAGCGACCTATTGTGACCACGCGGATGGCGAAGTGCAATATCGGTGCAATATCCGCTTTTGGTGCAAAGCTGCCTGTTGCCTCTGCTCTAACGATGTCCGGTTTTTGGGAATGGACCCGACGGTTGCAATGACCGCCATTAGGCGCAAAGCGGTAATTGATGTGCCGGGCGCAGGGGTCGCCACGGTTCAATTCACAGCCGCTGATCTTGACGTCGTCCGACCTTATGCGAAGCTGATATGGTCATTCGATCTGGGGGCAGTGAATGTCGTCATCGCATTATACGCATGGATCAAGTGAAGCCGAGCAGCAACGGCTGACGGCTTTAAACAAGCGTCTTAATCAACGATGTCTCGACGCTGCACAGCTGGTTGTTGGCGAGCGGGTCGTCGATTTCGGTGCTGGGTTAGGGCAGTTTTCGAGAATGATGGCGCGGGCCACCGGTGTTCCGGTCTTGGCTTTGGAGCGAAGCCCGGAGCAGATAGCGGAGGCGCTACGACAGGCTGACGCCGATGGGGATTTGGCATTTCTGGAGATGAGGCAGGGTGACGTGCTTGCTCCACTTCTTACCGATAACGAGCTTGGACAGTTCGACGTTGCTCATGCGCGGTTCGTTCTCGAGCACCTACCTGACCCGTTGCTGCTTGTTCGCAACATGGCCGGCGCAGTGCGACCGGGCGGACGGGTGATATTGTCAGATGACGACTATGATGGGCTGCGGCTCTGGCCCGAGCCACCGGGATTTGCCTCACTGTGGCATGCCTATCAGCGAACCTACGACCGACACGGCAATGATCCAATCATCGGACGTCGCCTTGTTCAATTGTTGCATCAGGCCGACTTGCGTCCACGACGTATCACATTTGTCTTTTTTGGCGGATGCGCCGGCGAGCCTGACTTTGAGGCAGTTGTCCGGAACATTGCGAGCATCATCGATGAAGCGATGGACGATATCGTCGCTATCGGATTGCCTCGCCAATCCGTCACTGCGACGCTCGACGCCCTGATTGATTGGAGCAAGGAGCCGGACTCGGCCGTCTGGTTTGGAATGTCTTGGGCTGAAGCCGTTCGACCGGTCTAGTCGATGGGCTCTTGTGGTTCGTTTTGCCGTAACCAAGAGGTAGATTTCTGAACAGCGCGTCCGCTTTCGGTTGCCTCTGCCCTCGGGCGGAACGACCGAGATGCTGCGCAAAGCTGCCATTCTATATACCGCGCGTCCTCGCCCCACTCACCCCCCAGCCAACCGCGGCAGCAAAAAAATCTCCGCCCCCGGCGGCAATTCCTTCCCCCACGTATCGCGATAAATCACCCCATCGATCGCCACAGCAATCCCGCGATCGATCAAGGGCTCGAGGCCGGGATACTGCTCGGCCAGCTTTCTGAACAGCTCCCGAATATCCTTGGCCTCGATTTCGACCTTGCTCTTGCCTCCGGCGAGCGCGCCAAGCGATCCCCAGAGCGTTACCTCGACCATCAGCCTTCCCGTTCAGCCTCGATCGCCGCGAGAATCCGTGGCGGCGACATCGGGATATGCGTCATCCGCACGCCAGCGGCGTTCGACACCGCATTGGCGATCGCCGCCAGCGGCGGCACGATCGAGGTCTCGCCGACGCCACGCACCCCATAAGGATGGTTGGGATTGGGGATCTCGAGGATCTGCGTGTCGATCATCGGCAGGTCCGAGCAGACCGGGATGCGGTAGTCGAGGAAGCCGGGGTTCTGCAGCCGCCCGTCCTTGCCGTAGATGTACTCTTCGTTGAGCGCCCAGCCGATGCCTTGCGCCGCACCCCCCTGGTACTGCCCCTCGACATAGGTCGGGTGCACCGCCTTGCCGGCATCTTGCACGACTGTGTAGCGCAGGACCCTCGTGGCGCCGGTCTCCGGATCGACCTCGATATCGCAGATATGGGTGGCGAAGGACACGCCGGCGCCGTCGGCGACGAGCTCGCTGTGGCCGGCGATCGGTCCGCCCGTCTTGCCGGACGCGGCCGCGATCTCCTTCAGCGACAGCGCTGCAAGGTTGCCGTACTTCTCGCCTTTGGCGATAGCGTGGCCCTTTTCCCAGACCACGTCGTCGACGGGAATGTCCCACATCTGCGCGGCGCGTTCCCGCAGGATCTTGACGGCGTTGCGGGCGGCCGAGATCGTCGCCATGGAGGAGGAGAAGGTGCCGCGGCTGCCGTCCGTCATGTCGTTGTAGCCGAGGCTGGAGGTGTCAGCCACCACCGCCTTGACCTGCTCATAGGCGATGCCGAGTTCCTCCGCCGCCACCAGCGACAGCGAGGCGCGGGAACCACCCACATCGACCGTGCCGACGGCAAGCGAGACCGAGCCGTCCATGCCGATGTTGAGGTCGGTGCAGGTCTGGCCGCCGAAGTTGAACCAGAAGCCGCAAGCCATGCCGCGGCCTTGGTTCTTGCCCAGCGGCGCCTTCATGTGCGGATGGTTCTTCACCGCTTCCAGCGTCGGGCCGATGCCGATCGGGCCATATACCGGGCCGTAGGACGATCTGGTGCCTTCCTGGGCGGCGTTCCTGATGCGGAACTCGACCGGATCCATGCCGATCTCCTTGGCCAGCTCGTCGACGGCACTTTCCACCGCAAACGCCGCCATCGGCGCCGATGGCGCGCGATAGGCCGCGGTCTTCGGCCGGTTGACCAGCACTTCGTAGCCAACCGTCTTGACGTTCTCGAGCCTGTAGCAGGCAAACGCGGTCATGGCGCCAATCTCGGCCCACATGCCGGCATAGGGGCCGCAGGAGTAGCGTAGCGTCGCCTCGGCCGCGGTGATCGTGCCGTCCTTGCGGGCGCCGATCCTGACGTCAATCGAGGTGGCGCTGGTCGGCCCCGAGGCGCGGAACACCTCGTCGCGCGTCATGACCAGCTTGACCGGCCGGCCGGCCTTGCGCGACAGCGCCAGCGCCACCGGCTCGGCCCAGACATGGGTCTTGCCGCCGAAACCGCCACCGATCTCCGAGGAGGTGACGCGAAGCTTGGAGGCCTCCATCCCAAGCAGTTGGGCGCAGTGCTGGCGGTAGACGAAATGGCCCTGCGTGCAGACCCAGAGGTCGGCGGTGCCGTCCGAGCTGACGTTGGCCACGCAGGCATGCGGCTCGATATAGCCCTGATGCGTCTGCTCGGTCTTGAAGGAGCGTTCGACGACGTAATCGGCCTGTCCAAAACCCTGATGAACGTCGCCATGGCCGTACTGAGTGCGCTTGGTGACATTGGACGGCTTGGCGGGCTTTTCCTCGAGGCCCTCGGTGAAGATGGCGTCGTTGAGCACGGGCGCCGAGTGCTTCATCGCCTCGTCGACATCGGTCACATGCGGCAGCACTTCGTAGTCGACCTCGATCAACTTCAGCGCCTGCCTGGCAGTGCGGGCGTCGACCGCGGCGACCGCAGCCACCGCATGACCGTCATAGAGCGCTTTCTTGCGCGCCATGCAGTTGTCGAGGATGTCGTACATGGCGGAATTGCCATCGGTGAGGTCGGGCAGGTCGGCGGCGGTGATCACTGCCTTCACGCCGGGGAGTTTCTCCGCCTTCGAGGTGTCGATCTTCCTGATCGTGGCGTGGGCGTGCGGGCTTCTCAGAACACGCCCGACCAGCTGGCCGGCCATGTTGAAGTCCGCGCCGTAGCGCGCGCGGCCCGTCACCTTGTCGACGCCGTCGGGACGGATGGGGCGGGTGCCGACCGAGGTGAAATTGCGCCCCGCGAAACGTGGATCGAAATTCATCGTCATGCTCCCTTCATCACGTTTGCCGCGTCCTGGACGGCGCGCACGATCTTGTCATAGCCGGTGCAGCGGCAGAGGTTCCCGGCGAGGCCGAAGCGGATTTCCTCCTCGGTCGGGTCGGGGTTCTTGGCCAAAAGGTCCTTCGCGGCGATCAGGAAGCCCGGCGTGCAGATGCCGCATTGCAGCGCTGCGTGCTCAAGGAACTTCTGCTGCAGCGGATGCAGCGTGTCGCCATGCGCCATGCCTTCGACGGTCTCGACGCGCCGGCCTTCAGCCTCCGCGCCAAGCACCAGGCACGAACACACCAGCCGGTCGTCGAGGATGATGCTGCAGGCGCCGCAGTCGCCGGTGCCGCAGCCTTCCTTGGCGCCGGTCAGCCCGAGGCGGTCGCGCAGCACATCGAGCAGCGTCTCGTCCGGTTGGCAAAGGTACTCGAAATTGTCGCCGTTGATTGTCGTTGAGACTGCTACACCGGCCATCATCTGCCTCCTGCACGTGCATAGGCGGTCATGGCGGCCCGCCTGGCCAGCACACCCGCAACTTTCCTTCTGAATTCGATGGTGCCGCGCTTGTCGTCGATGGGCCGGCAGGCCCCCGAGCAGACCTTGGCGAGCCGCTCAAGTGCTGCTTCGTCCAGCTTCCTGCCGATGAGGGCCTCGGCGGCCTCTTCCACCAGCAGCACCGTCGGCGCCACGGCGCCCAGTGCCACGCGGGCCGCTTTGACGACACCCGCCTCATCGAGCGTCAGGTTCACGCCAGCGCTGACAACGGCGATGTCCATCTCCGTGCGCGGGATGAACCGCAGATAGGCATCGCCGGAGCGCGGCGGGCGCTTGTCGAGCAGGATGGCCTCGATGATCTCTCCCTTGGCGAGCGACGTCTTGCCCGGCCCGGTCGGCACTGCCTCTACCGCGACGGCGCGCTTGCCTCCTGGCCCGGCAATCAATGCCCTGGCGCCTGCGGCTACCAGTGCCGGCACGCTGTCGGCCGCCGGCGAGGCGTTGCAAAGATTGCCGACGATGGTGCAGCGTCCCTGCACCTGCTTCGAGCCGATCAGCTTGGCCGCCTCGACGACGCCCGGCCATTCCCCCTTCAAGGCCGCGCTCTCCCCCATCAAGGCGCAGGAGACCGCCGCACCGATGCTGAAGCCCTCCGCCGTTTCCCTGATTTCGCTGAGCCCATCGATCGCCTTGATGTCGAGGATCAGGTCGGGCTCGATAAAGCCGCCTTTCATCCTCACCAGGAGGTCGCTGCCTCCGGCGAGAATGGCGGCCGTGCCAGACGAGCCGGCCAACTGGCCAACGGCATCTTCCATTGAATGCGGACGTATGTAGCGCATCGTCTCCCCTTGATCATCGCACCTCTGTCGGCCTGTTATAGAGCCTTGGATCGGAATGGTCATCCGGTTCTGCATCAGCAGCGATTAGGCCAGGCGCCGCAAAACCGAGTCCCAAATCTACCCGAACTGGCGTGCGCCCGTGTCGGGACACTCTTGCAGTTCCGTCCGGATCAACCACTTTCTCGTTCCCGATCGACGAGACGAATGGCAACATTCCGCCCATATCGACCATCGGCGGTAGCCAGCTGACGGAGTCTGGGTCCTAGAGCCGCAGGGCGGCGGGCCCTTTGCCGGCGCGTTCTCGACTCAGGGCGCCGGGCCGAACTGGAGCAATTTGAAACAATCGCCGCTTCCCGACTTCAACTGCGTCAGGAAGCGTTTCGACCGATCGATCCATTCCTGGTGCGACCTGGCATCGGCCTCGATCTCGTTGACCGGTCCAAGGTTGACGAAGCTGCGCCCCTTGCTGAAAAGCCAGCACGCACGGCCGAGAAGTCTCCTACTGCGCTGGCGCAAGAGGTCGGCATCATAAAAGATGTCGAGCACCTCCTGCTTGATCTTTGCCTCCTTTCCAGGATTTGCGATCGCAACCGCGATCGAGTCTCCGCCGATCGCATCCTGCAGGTCCTTGTAGTCGAGGGCGAGCTGAGTGGTGGCATATTTGATCTCGCTCTCATCCCGGACGATGTTGAACCACAGCGCGGGATCGAGTTCGTTGACGACGAACGATGCTTCGAAATCGCGCGATAGGTTCAGGATCTCGAACCCTTGAACCTCAACATCGCGCTCAACCAGAAGGATCTCGGCGACCTGCTTGCCGAGTTCCGCCCCGTGCGCGCTGATCGCGGCGTTCGTTCCACCGAGCTCCGGGCTGATGTAAGGCCCGCCATCATCCAGCAGCACATCGAATTCGCCAAGGAATTCGACGACGGCGGCGCCGCGAGCAATGCGCGCGGCCAGTTTGGCGAGAGCCAGCTGGAGGTCCGTTTCGCGTTTGCGCTGGTCCTGATAATTCTGCTGAAAAAAGAAGATGAACAGAGAAACGCCAATTCCGATCAGGATCACGCCGAGCTGGGAAAAGATGTTGCGATAATATTCCAGCAGCTTTTCACGATGGCGCATGTCGTGGCGCACGCTGTGTGCCACACGAAGATTGACGATCAGCGAAAGGATCAGGAGCCCGGCACCGACCAGGATGAGGCCGCCGATAAGGAAATAGCCTTGCCCTGAGAAGGTACTGAAATCCATGCGTTTGCCAGCTTGCTGAAGCCCGAGACCGCGCAGACTAATACCATTCCGCTTCAACACCTACATCTTCGTAGGAGGCGTCAACGACCGGAAATGACCCTAGTCGGACGTTCCCGTTGGACGAGCACACTGCAACGATCTCGTATCCCATTCCGGACGTTCCGCTGCTCTTGCGGTTCGACAACAGCCTTTTCGCCACAACGTGGCGCCACGCGGCAAATCGGATTCGGTCGTCGTGAACGGTCGGGCGCTTCGGAGCGGGCAAGGGGCAGTTCCGTGGCGGGCGTTGGAGCGGTCGCTCGGATGTTGGCTCCGGGCCGCTGATCAGAGGCCCTGGTGATCAGGGATAAGGGTCCGCGGCCCGTCGCTGCTCAACGCGAAGTCGTGACCCTGAAGTGGTCGTTTGGCGGACAGCGATTAGCCCGGAAGCTCCGGCTATGTTAGAGTTCTGGCGATCGCATCGTCAGAGTTGAGCGCATTTGGCGCGACACTCTTGGCCATGACGCCACAATGGTCCTATGGAACGCAAGCTTGCAGCCATTGTCGCCGCCGACGTTGTAGCTTACTCGGCCCTGATGGAGGCGGACGAGGGAGGGACCTTCGAACGGCTTAGGGCCAGCCGCAGGGAGCTGTTCGAGCCCGAGATCAACAAGCATCACGGGCGCATCTTCAAGCTGATGGGCGACGGTTTGCTGGCGGAATTCGGCAGTGCAGTCGATGCTGTCGAGTGTGCGGTGACACTTCAGCGCGGCATGGTGGAGCGCAACGCAAGCGTCCCCGAAAGCGAGCGCTTCGAGGTCCGCGTCGGGATCAATCTGGGAGAAGTGATAGTCGAAGGAGACGATCGCTACGGCGAGGGTGTCAATGTCGCCGCTCGCCTGCAGCAGCTCGCTGATCCCGGCGGCATCTGCGTTTCAGAGAAGGTGTCCAAGGAGGTCGAGAAGAAGTTGGCGTTTGAGTTCGAACCCATGGGCGGGCAGCGGGTGAAGAATATAGCCGAGCCGATATACTGCTATCGCGTGAACTTGCAGTCGGCGAGAGCCACTTCGGCCGGTCGACCGATATCGCTGGAACTGCCCGACAGGGCGGCCGTCGCCGTCTTACCGTTCGACAACATGAGCAGCGATCCGGAGCAGGAGTTCTTCGCCGAGGGATTGGCTGAAGACCTGATCACCGACCTGTCAAAGGTGCCCGGCCTTCTGGTGATCGCGCGCAACTCCTCGTTTGTCTACAAGGGAAGGTCGGTCGACGTCCGATCGATCGCGAAGGATCTTGGCGTCCGCTACGTTGTCGAAGGCAGTGTGCGGAAGGCGGCGGCGCGTGTCAGAATCAACGCGCAGCTTATCGACGCGCGCGAGAATGCGCATGTCTGGGCCGACCGCTTCGACGGCGACCTGGCCGATGTCTTCGCCTTGCAGGACGAGGTTGTAGGTAAGATCGTTAGTGCACTTTCCGGTTCGTTGCCTTCGGCGCGCTCGATGCCTCGGCAGAGGACGTCGAATTTCGAAGCGTACGAGCTTCTGGTGCGCGGACGGACCTTGGTGACGCAGTCGCCAGACGCGAACAAAACCGCGCGTCCGCTCCTCGAAAGAGCGATCCAGCTCGATCCGGGCTTTGCGGAGGCGCATGCTTGGCTCGCGATGTCACACGTCTGGGGTTGGATGCACTGGGGAGAGACTGAGGAGCACCGTTCACTTGGTCGAGCGGAGGCTGAGCGGGCTGTGTCACTTGATCCAGGGAACGCCGGGGCGCACTCGATCCTGGGTTATATTTTACAATTCGATTTTAAGGCGGATGAGGCAGCGGCGGAATTTGCGACAGCGCTGAGGATCGACCCCAATCACGCCGACTCTTGGATCTTTCTCGCTGAATCGAAGGCGCATCTCGGTAACGCGGTCGAGGCGATCGAATGCATTCAAAATGCCTTCCGGCTGGATCCCTACCCGCCCGGACGATACTATTGGATGCGCGGATACGTGGAATATGCCGCGCACCGATACGAGGAAGCGGTCGACACCCTTCGGCATGAAACAACCTACCGGACAGGGTCGCGGCGGATTTTGGCGGCCGCCCTTGCACAGCTTGGCCGGACGGACGAGGCCAAGGAGGAAGCACGAAAATTCCTCGCCGCCAACCCGCATTTTTCTATACGGCAATGGGCGAGCACACAGCCGTTCCGCCGCGACGCGGATCGCCAGCATTTCGTGGATGGCTACCTAATGGCGGGTCTACCGGAATGACCCTCCGGCGTGCGCGAATGACCGTTCCTGGCGCGCGAAGCAGCCGTTCATTCGCGGGCGAGCGAGCGACGGCTTCTGTCGCGAAGCCGACTTCGTTCTAGCGCCGCGCTTTCGGCGGCCCAGCCTTCACCCACTACCCTTGGTGCCCTTGCCAGCCCTAAACCTCAACCCGTCCATCAGCAGCGACACCAGCCGGCGGGAGCGGTCGCGCCAGTCCTCGGTGTCGGGCGCTGAATAGATGCCGCCCAGCGCGTGCAGTACGTCGGAGGCGTCGCTGCGGATCGAGCCATCGGCCACCGCCGCTTCGATCAGCTGCCGCAAAGTCGCAGAAAATGCGGAGTGGAACTTGGGTCGCGACTTCGTCTAAATGTCCCCGGATCGAAACGAGCCAGCCTTCATTGGTCGCGGTGATTTCTGGCAGCTTCGCCACCTCCCGTAAGCCATCTTGCATCGAACCAGCGGTCCGCCGGCCCATCATAGGGCAGCCGGGTGACATCCCAGTGGCTGACGAAGCGCGCGTAGGCGTCCCACACCGGTGGGCCGCCGCCGATGAAAACGACACGGCCGGCAAAGCGTTGGAGCGTGTCCTCGGGATCCATGCTGGAGCGAACGACGACAAGTTCCCGATCCGCGCGAGCAAAATCCGGAACGCTCGCGATCGTCTTGGGGCCGGCGAGCAAGACGTGTCCTCTCGTGACGTCGAAAAACCGTGCAACGTCGGCGACGAACTCCGGCGACCGGTTGCCTTCCCAGGGAAGGCGCCCATCGAGGCCAATCTGCCCCGCCTGGCCGATGGCACAGACAACCCTAACGACAGTCTTCTTCATGAGTACTCCACCGATAGCCGGTCTGATCCCATTAGCGACGTTTGCACGTCATGCGGCGCAACGTGTTTCAGTAAGGCGTTGCGTCTGGCAACCGCCTCAAACGCTAATATTTGCCTTCATCTCTCAATCGATCGCGCTGCTCGTTCGCCGTGCATCTTCACGTGATTTGAAGGGGCCAAGGGCGCCGGTCGCGACCCTCGACGTTCACTTTAATATACCAGCGGCCGTCCATCTCCTCGACGTCGATCGCTGTCTGCGGACGCTTCGGCAATGAGATGGCACCATTTTCTGTTAGCCCAACGTGAGAAAAGCATTTCGCGGCACTTCGGGCAAATGCGGCATAGCAAGGTTGCAGCGGTGTTCGGGTGCCGAACGATCTCCGAAGCGCCTAATACTTTAGTTGTAATCTCTCATGTGTTTGATATCGTGACGACGGGAGGAATTCAGATGGCAGTGGAGTGCACATCCGCGCCCCATATGGGCGTTTTTTCAACCATTGAACTGGATCTCTTGAGGGGTGTGGTTCGGGAAATTTTGCGGTCCGGCCAAGCGGAGCTTGACAACGAGGACGCCGAAATGATCGCGCGCGCGGTCATCGCAACCTATAAGGACGGCGCCTCGGGTCGCGAGGAATTGCTTGAAGCCGCCCGGATTGCCGCCAGGCGCTGCGCTCTCGACCATTTTTACGATCGAGCAGTCGGCTTGTTCGCATAGGATTTCGCACCGGACGCAATTCAGCGCGGAGTTGCTCGTTCTTGCTCCGCTGGCATGTGCGGGGGGCAGTGCTAAAAGATGACGAGCGGGTTTACGGGCGACCTGTCGTCCCGTGTATTCGCCGTGGCGCAATTGTAACGAAAAGTTCCCAGCGCTGGCATTGGCACTTATGAATGACGTGTGGCTGTTGCTGTCCGCCGGTTTTCTAAGCTTGATGAGGCTAGGGAAGCAAAATGAGCGATGCGGACGAACACCTCGATCTGACGGAGATCAACGCCGTCCGCAGGTTGTTGACCTCAAAGCCACGACCGGTGGACTGGGACGAACGCCGGGCGCGGCTCGACGAGGTTGGTTCGGTGTGGCCGATTGCGGACGACATCCGATGCGAGGATGCGGTTTTTGACGGCCTCGAGGGAGAGTGGTCGCTAGCGCCTGAGAGTGACAGGGATAAGGTTCTGCTCTTTTTCCACGGTGGTGGCTACTGCTCCGGCTCTCTCCAAAGTCATCGTCGAATGGTGACCGAGGCAGGTCGAGCAATGGGAATGCGCACCCTCGCGTTCGACTATCGACGCGCACCGGAACATCCTTTCCCTGCGCAACATGAAGACGCACTCACCGCATGGCGCTTTCTGAGCCGGCAAGGGATCGCGCCGGATCGCATCGTGATTGGCGGAGACAGTGCGGGCGGCAACCTCACCCTGTGCTTGGTCAGTATATTGTGCGCGGCAGGGGAGCGGTTGCCGCGATGTCTTTGGCTGGTCTCGCCCTGGACGGACCTTTCGATGTCCGGCGCGACACTATCAACTAAGGACATGATCGACCCTATCATCCACCGGGCGTATTTGGAGGAACTGGCCACCGCCTATGTTCCCCATGGCGTTGGTCGGCGCGATCCCCTGATCTCGCCGTTGTTCGCCGATCTGAGCGGATTTCCCCCAATGCTGATACAAGTCGGTTCGGCCGAGACGCTGTTGTCGGACGCAACTCGGCTCGCGGAAGCCGCTGGCGCGGCTGACGTCAAAGTACGTCTCGAAATTTGGCCGTATATGATTCACGCTTGGCCGGTTTGGAATGCAGGATTGAGTGCCGGTCGCCGCACTCTTCACAGCGCGGGCATGTTTGTCCGCGAATATTTATAACCCTGGGTGAGGCAGCTGCTGCCGCAAAGCGGACTTCGTCCCCAGCGCCGCGCTTTCGGCAGCCCAGCCTTCACCCGCCCTTCGCGGACTTGCCAGCCCCAAACCTCAGCCCGTCCATCAGCAGCGAGACCAGCCGGCGCGAGCGGTCGCGCCAGTCCTCGGTATCGGGCGCCGAATAGATGCCGCCCAGCGCGTGCAGAACGTCGGAGGCGTCGACGTCGCCGCGGATCGAGCCGTCGGCGACCGCCGCTTCGATCAGCTGCCGCAAGGCGAGTGTCACCCGGCCGGACATGTCCGAGAACAGGGCTGAATTGGTGTTGAGCAGGATACGCAGGCTCGTCGCCAGCCCGCGCTTGGTGGCGATGTAGTCGACGAAGCGCTGCATCCACTGTTCGAGCGCAACGTCGGGCGGGTGGTGAAGAGCGAGCTCGTCGGCGGCCGCGCACAGGCTTTCCACTTCGCGCCGGTAGACCACCTCGACCAGATGCTCGCGCGTCGGAAAATGCCGGTAGAGCGTGCCGATGCCGACGCCGGCCTGGCGCGCGATCTCCTCCAGCGAGGCATCGGCGCCATGCGTGGCAAAGGCCGCTGCTGCTGCCTCGACCAGCGCGTCGCGGTTGCGCTGCGCATCGGCACGCAGCGGTTTTGCCGCTGTCGCGTCGGGCTCGTCTTTGGCGGTTGCGGGCGGCTGCGAAGCCAAAATTTTTCTCCACTGCAAATACGGGGCTTGAACCGAACAGGTCCACCCCCCATGTAATAAACGGAGGCGCCTCCGTTTTAGTGGAGCACCTTTATCATATAACCAGGGGACCGGTATGTCACGTGTCGAGAGCTTGCAAGGCGGCGAGAGCGTGATCTCCCCCCTCGAGGGGGGAGATGTCGCCGAAGGCGACAGAGGGGGTCGGATCGACCGGGCACGACCTCCTGCGGCAGATGGAGGTTGACGCTCTACGCGAGGCGACCCCCTCTGGGCCTGCCGGCCATCTCCCCCCTCAAGGGGGGAGATTACGCTCTTCGCGCCCTTACCCTCCCTGACACCCAATTCATCCCCCTCCGCGTCAAGCAACTGGAGCCAGACGCCCCATGACAAGCAAAACCCGAATTCCCATCCAACTTCAAATCAACGGATATCTTCATGAACTGGAGGTCGAGCCGCGCGTCACGCTGCTCGACGCCTTGCGCGATCATCTCGGCCTGACCGGGACCAAGAAGGGCTGCGACCAGGGCCAATGCGGCGCCTGCACCGTGCATGTCGACGGCCAGCGTGTCCTGGCCTGCCTGACGCTCGCCGCCCAGGCCGAGGGCAGGGCGATCACATCAATCGAAGGGCTCGCCAACGGCGACGGCACGCTGCACGCGGTGCAGGCCGCTTTCCTCGAACAGGACGCCTTCCAGTGCGGTTACTGCACGCCGGGCCAGATCATGTCGGCTGTCGCCTGTATCCGCGAGGGCCATACCGGCTCGGATGACGAGATCCGCGAATATATGGCGGGCAATCTCTGCCGTTGTGGCGCCTATCCGCACATCGTCGCCGCCGTGCGCCAGGCGGCACTGGAGGTTGCGTCATCCATGGAGACCGCGTCATGAGGGATTTTTCGTATCTGCGCGCCAATTCCGTCGATGCGGCACGCCGGGCGGCGGCGCTGCCGGGTGCCATGCTGCTTGCCGGCGGCACGACGCTCATCGATCTCGCCAAATGCGGCGTCACCGAACCCGAAACCGTGGTCGACATCACCCATCTCAAGGGACTGGATGGGATCACGGTCGATGACCGGGGCGCCACGATCGGAGCGTTGGCAAGGATGAGCAACGTCGCCGACCATGCCGACATCAAGAGCCGGTTCCCCGCCGTGTCGGAAGCGCTGTGGCAGGCGGCCTCGGCGCAGCTCCGCAACATGGCGACCATCGGCGGCAATCTGATGCAGCGCACGCGCTGCCCGTATTTCCGCGATCCGGCGAATTTCCCCACCTGCAACAAGCGCACGCCCGGCAGCGGCTGCTCGGCGATCGGCGGCGTCACCCGCGGCCATGCCGTGCTCGGCACCAGCGAAGCCTGCATCGCCACCTATCCCGGCGATCTGGCGACAGCGCTCGTTGCCTTCGACGCGATCGTTCATCTCGGCGACCGCCAGGTCGCGGTCGACAACTTTTTCCTGGCGCCGGGTACTACGCCGGAGCGCGAACATGCGATCGCGCCAGGCGAGATGATCACCGCGATCAGTATTCCTGCTTCCGCCGCCGCCAAACGCTCGACTTATCTGAAGGTCCGCGACCGGCAGTCCTACGAATTCGCCGCCGCGAGCGCCGCCGTCGGCATCGAGTTCGAGGCTGACGGAAGGACGATCAGGGATTTGCGCGTGGCGCTCGGCGGTGCCGCCACCAAGCCGTGGCGCGCTCGCGCCGTGGAAGAGGCGCTGAAAGGCAAGCTGCTGGAGCCCGACACGGTCCGGCGCGCCAGCCAGCTCGCCATCGAGGGCGCCGTCGACCACGGCGCCAACCATTACAAGATCGAACTGGCGCCGCGCGTCGTCGCCCGCGCCATCCTCAAGATGGGAGAAACGGTATGACCGTTCACGACGTCAGATCAAGACATGGTGATTCGAAGAGGGGCGACGCTTCCGACGGCGCCATCCTCGCGGAGGCAGTGGGCGGGCGGCTGTCGCGCGTCGATGGCCCGGCCAAGATCACCGGCGCCGCAAAATACGCGGTCGAGCAGCAGCTCGATGGGCTCAGCCACGCGATCCTCGTCGAGAGCACGATTGCCGCTGGCAAGGTGCGTTCGATTGACACGGCAGCGGCTCAAGCCTCGCCGGGCGTGCTTCTGGTGCTGACGCCGGACAATGCGTTGCGCCTCAACACCGCGACGGACTGGCTGGGCACGCCGCCGCCGGATATTCCCTATTGCCCGCTGGCGCGCGACATCACCTTCAACGGCCAGCATGTCGCGGCGGTGGTGGCCGAGAGCTTCGAGCAGGCCGTTGCGGCCGCAGCACTGGTCAAGGTCGCCTATGACGAGACGCCGGCAATCGTCGATCTCGACGATCCAAACGCCGGCGACGGCATTCCGGTCGACACGATGACCAAGGAATGGGGCGATGCGCAAGCGGCTTTCGCCGCCGCCCCGGTGCGGATCTGCGCCGCCTACAACACGCCGCGCGAATACCAGGCGCCGATGGAGCCGCACGGCCTGATCGCGCATTGGCAGGGCGAGCGGCTGACGGTGTGGGAGCCCAGCCAATGGCTTGACGGCATGGCGCGGACCTATGCCGAATGGTTCGGCGTGCCGTTCGAGAATGTGCGCCTGGTCTCGCCCTATATCGGCGGCGGCTTCGGCTCCAAGGCGTTCGCTTACGGCTACGGCGCGGTGGCGGCGATGGCCGCGAGAATGCTGGGGCGGCCGGTGAAGCTGGCGGTCACCAGGCCGCAGACCTTCACCGCCTATGGCGGACGGGCGGCGACGCGCCAGACGGTGGCGCTCGGCGCCGACGCAGAGGGACGGATCCAGTCGATCGTGCATCGCGGCGTCAACGAGACCTCGGTCGACGGCATGTGGGTCGAGCCGCTCGGTTCGGTCACCTCGATCATGTATGCGACACCGAATTTCTCGTCGCGGCAGAATGTCGTGCGGGTGAATACGGTGGTGCCGGGGGCGTTGCGCGCGCCGGGCGAGAACCCGAGCGCCTTCGGCATCGAAAGCGCGATCGACGAACTGGCTTACGAGGTCGGCATCGATCCGCTGGAAATCCGGCTCAGGAACTATGCCGAACAGGATCCGGAGGCGAAAAAGCCGTGGTCGACACGGCAGCTGCGCGAGGCTTTCGCTACCGGTGCTGAGGCCTTCGGCTGGTCGAAACGTGCACCAGAGCCGCGCTCGATGCGCGACGGCGATCAGCTGATCGGCTGGGGTATAGCCGCCGGCACCTATCCGGTGCGGCGTGCCTATGGCGAGGCGATGGTGCGCATCCTCGCCGACGGCTCGGTCGAGGTCGAAAGCTCGAGCATCGACATGGGGCAGGGCACCTATACGATCCTGGCGCAGACCGCCGCCGAAGTGGTGGGCGTGCCGGCTGAGAACGTCGTAGTGAAGCTGGGAGACTCCCGCTATGCCCGCGCCGGCGTCACCGGCGGTTCGCGGCTGGCGGGGGTGATGACGGGCGCGGTGCACAAGGCGGCGACCGCCGCGCTCGACCAGCTGGTCGGGCTGGCGATCAGCGATCCAAATTCACCGTTCCATGCGCTGCAGGCCAACACCCTGGTCGTTGCCAATGGCCGCATCGCTTCACCGCGTGGCGACGGCCCTGAAGTCTCGATCGCCGAGCTGCTCGGTAGCGTCGGACGCAGCCAGATCGAGGCGATGGGCGACACCATGCCGGCCAATTCGACGGCTGACGATCGCTACAAGAACTACACGACCATCGCGACGGCGCTGTCGCACACCGAGGGCGACTATTCCCGCCACAGCTGGTGCGCGCATTTCATCGAGGTGCGCGTCGACGAGGATTTTGGCACGGTTCGCGTATCGCGCGTGGTGTCGGCGCTGGATTCAGGCCGGCTCTACAACCCCAAGCTCGCCGAAAGCCAGTGGAAGGGCGGCATCATCATGGGCATCGGCCAGGCGCTGCTGGAGGAAGGCATCGTCGACCGCCGCCACGGCCGCATCGTCAACAACAATTTGGCCGACTATCTCATCGCAACCAATGCCGACATTCCCGACATCGAGGTGATCTCGGTCGGCATCCCCGACCCGCATTCCTCGGCGCTCGGCGGCAAGGGTGTGGGCGAACTCGGCATCGTCGGCGTGGCGCCGGCGATCGCCAATGCGGTGTTCCACGCCACGGGCAAAAGGGTGCGGGATCTACCGATCACGCTGGAGAAGCTGATCTAGAGGGGAGGGTCGTGCAAAGCGCCCCCCTCTGCCCTGCCGGGCATCTCCCCCTCAAGGGGGGAGATTATTCGCTCAACCGCTTTCGCCAACCACAAACGATGGAAAGCTGACGGAGCGCCGAAGCTGCCAATCTCCCCCCTTGAGGGGGAGATGTCCGGCAGGACAGAGGGGGGTGCTGCCCCCCCAACTTGAGGAGCTAACTCACTTCTCCCCATCCTGCTTGATGAAATGACCGAGCAGGTCCATCGGCACCGGAAACACGACCGTCGACGAGCGCTCACCGGCGATGTCATGGAGCGCCTCGAAATAGCGCAGCTGCATGGCCTGCGGTGTCTCGGACAGCATCTTGCCGGCCTCGACGAGTTTTGCCGCCGCCTGCTGTTCGCCGTCGGCATTGATCACTTTCGCACGCCGCAGCCGTTCGGCCTCGGCTTGCTTGGCGATGGCGCGGACCATGTTCTCGTTGAGGTCGACATGCTTGATCTCGACATCGGAGACCTTGATGCCCCAGGCATCGGTCCGTTGATCGAGGATCTCCTGGATATCGCTGTTGAGCTTGTCACGTTCGGCCAGCATTTCATCGAGCTCATGCTTGCCGAGCACCGAGCGCAAGGTGGTCTGTGCCAGCTGGTTGGTGGCGGTCATGAAGTCCTCGACCTGGATCACCGCCCGCTCGGCGTCGACGATACGAAAATACAGCACCGCGTTCACCTTCACCGAGACGTTGTCGCGCGAGATCACGTCCTGCGGCGGCACGTCCTGGACCACCACGCGCAAGTCGACCTTCACCATCTGCTGCACGAAGGGGATGAGGATGATGAGGCCGGGGCCCTTGACGCCGGTGAAGCGGCCGAGCGTGAAGACCACGCCGCGCTGATATTCCCTCAGGATGCGAATGGCTGCGGACAGGAACATGACCACGAGGAGCGCTGCTACCAGATAGGCCACATAACCGAAGATCATTGCCTTGCTCCGTCGTTTCCCGCATTGCGGCGCCTTATCGTCAGCACGAGACCCCTGACCTCAGCCACCTCGACGCTGTCGCCCACTGCAACGGGTTCGTCGGCTTTCGCCCGCCAACGCTCGCCCCGGGCAAGCACGTGGCCCTCGCTGCCCTCCCAGTCGAGGACCGTGGCCGGCAGCCCTTGCATGGCCTGTGCGCCAACACGCGGAACGTTCTTGCTGGCCGCCCACAGATAGCTGCCGGTCAGCAGCGCCAGGCCGAGCGTCAGGACGGCGGCGGTGCCGATGACGGCCCACGACATCTCGAAGCCGGGTCCCTCGATCCTGAGCAGCATGGCAGCGCCCAGCAGAAACGCAGCCACGCCTCCCAGCCCAAGCACCACTGTGGGATTAAAGACCTCGACGACGAGGAAGATGATGCCAAGCAGCATCAAGGCGAGGCCGGCATAGCTGATCGGCAGGAGATTGAGCGCATAGAGCCCGAGCAGCAGGCAGATCGTGCCGATCACGCCTGGCGCGACCGCGCCTGGGCTGGTGAACTCGAAGACGAGGCCATAAACGCCGATCAGCATCAGGATGACGGCGATGTTCGGGTCGGTGATGACGGCGAGAAGCCGGATGAGCCAGCCAGGCTCCAGCGTTTCAACCGGCAGCCCTTTGCTCGCCAGCACCTTTTTCCTGCCGGCGATCTCGACCGTCCGGCCGTTGGCCAGCTGAAGCAGTTCGGTCGTGTCGCGGGCGACGAAGTCGACGACACGTTCCTGCAGTGCCGCGCTGGCCGACAGGCTGGCCGCCTCGCGCACGGCCTTTTCACCCCAATCGGCATTGCGCCCGCGCAGTTCAGCCAGGCTGCGGATCAGGGCAACCGCGTCGTTCGTCGCCTTGGCGATCATCGCATTGCCCGCCGGTGGATTCTTCGGGTCCTTGCCGGCTTCCGGGCCATTGTTCTTGTCGTCGCCGGGGAAGGATGGCAGCGGCCCGCCCATCTCGATCGGCGTTGCCGCGCCCAGATTGGTGCCGGGCGCCATCGCCGCCACATGGGTTGCGTAGAGGATGTAGGTTCCGGCGCTCGCCGCATGCCCGCCGGCGGGCGCGACATAGCCGATGACGGGAACCGGCGAGGCGAGGATGTCGGCGATGATCTCACGCATGCTGGTGACCAACCCGCCCGGCGTGTTCATCTGCAGGATGAAAACCTCGGCGTTCCGTTGTGCGGCCACCGCCAGCGCTTCCTCGAACTGCATGGCGCTCGCCGGACCGATGGCGCCGTCTATCTCAATGCGCAGCGCAGTCCTCTCCTGGCCGTTCGCCTCTCCGGTTGCGGAAGAGGAACAAACAGCCACAGCGGCTACAAGAGCCCCAGCAATCAGGGCTACACGCGCGAGTTTCACGCTCAAAGCTCCCTATCAAGGATATGGGCCGGATTTTGCCGAATTCCACGGGATCGCCCGATCATGCCGGCTTGGGCGCGGGTGAGGCTTCGCTCCGCGTAACCCCGTTGGCAGGAAACGGGTGGTTTGCGTGCGCTGTTTCACTCATCTGATTGGAGAAGCCCAAAGAGCCAGAAGAGGCAGAGCCATGACCATACACACGGTTCCAGAAGCAGCGGTCCGATCGGCGGAAGCGCGCGTCGCCGGATATGATTGGCAGGCATTGGCCGAGGAGATGAGCGGCTATGGCTGTGCAGTGATGGAAAAGCTGCTGACACCGGAAGAATGCCGGGAGATCGCCGGGCTCTATCCTGACGAAAGCCATTTCCGCAGCCATGTCCACATGGCGCGGCACGGCTTCGGCAAGGGCGAGTACCGCTATTTCCGCTATCCCTTGCCCGAGCTGATCGGCGGCTTGCGCACTGCGCTCTATCCGAGCCTGGCCGCGGTCGCCAACGACTGGAACGAGCGCATGGGCGTCGCCCAGCGCTACCCGGACGAACACGCCGCGTTCCTCAAGCAATGCCACGAGCAGGGCCAGACGCGGCCGACGCCGCTCCTGCTGCAATACGTTGCCGGCGACTTCAATTGCCTGCATCAGGATCTCTACGGCGATCTTGCCTTCCCGCTGCAGGTGGCGATCCTGCTGTCCGAACCCGGCGAGGACTTTACCGGCGGCGAGTTCGTGCTGACCGAACAGCGCCCGCGCATGCAGAGCCGGGCCGAGGTGGTGCCGCTGCGCCAAGGCGACGCCGTCGCCTTCGCGGTCCACAATCGCCCGGTCCAGGGCAGCAAAGGCAGCTACCGCGTCAATCTCAGGCACGGCGTCAGCCGGCTTCGCTCCGGCCTGCGCCACACCGTCGGCATCATCTTCCACGACGCGAAGTAAGGCGATGCGCCTTCGCTCAGCCCTGAAACAGCGCTAGCTCTTCGGCGGTGAGGTGGCGGGCCTTGCCCTTGGCGAGCTCACCGAGCTGCAACGGGCCGATCGCCACCCGCACCAGGCGAAGCACCTCGACATCGTGCGCGCCGAGCAGCCGGCGAATGTGGCGGTTGCGGCCATCGTCGAGGGTGATTTCCAGCCAGGCGGTGCTGGTGCCGCTGCGCAGGATTTCAATCGACCGCGCCGTCAAAAGCTCGCCATCGACGGTGGCGCCGGTGCGCAACCGCGCCAGCAGGGCCTCGTCGGCCAGGGCGCCGATCTGGACGTGATAGAGCTTGGCAAGGTGCGAGGCGGGGTCGAGCAGGCGCTGGGCGAAGCGCGTGTCGTTGGTCATCAAAAGCAGGCCTTCGCTGGCCTTGTCGAGGCGGCCGACCGGCGACACGAAGGGCAGGTCGAGTTCTGCCAGGCAATCATAGACGGTGCCGCGATCCTGCGGGTCGTCGCGGGTGGTGACAAGCCCGCGCGGCTTGTTGATCATCAGATAGACCTTGCGCTCGGCGACGACGCGGCTGCCGTCGACCTCAATGCGGTCGCGGCCGGGATCGACGCGCAGCGAGCCGTTGCGCACAATTTTTCCGGCGACCCGGACGCGCCCTTCCGCGACCAGAATCTCTGCCTGCTTGCGCGAGCACAGGCCGAGCTTCGACAGCGCACGGCAAAGGCTGACGCCTGGCGGATTCGCTCCGACGCTAGGCGAGGGGCGTTGCCGGCCGGTATTCGGTCGTGGCGCTATGGTTTTGCGAGAGCGCTCCGGCAAGGTCAGGACTTTCCCGCTAGCCCATTTCCAGCCCTTGCGAGCGTTTCCATGCCTTCGCTGAGGTGCCTTTTCAGGACGCGGACGGCTGCCTCGGCGTCACGGTGGCGGCAGGTCGTCAGCAGGTCGAGGTGCTCCGACTGCGAACGGCTGCGATAGTCGAGGTTGGACAGGAGAACGCGAACGTAGCGGTCGGCCGCAGTATGGTGGGCTTCGATCAGGCCGAGCAGCCTTGTGTTGCCGCAGGCACTGTAAAGGGCCAGATGAAAGGCACGGTTCAGCGATCCCCAGCGGCCGACATTCGGCTCGGCATCGAACTGGTTGAGCACATAGCCGGCCTCGTCCAGTTTTTCTTTGCTGAGGTTGGGGATCGAGAGCCTCAGCGCTTCGCCTTCGAGCAATGCGCGGACCGCAAAGATCTCCCTGATCTCGGCAGCGTCCATCCTGGCGACATGCGCGCCCTTGGTCGGATGGATCGACACGATGCCTTCGGCTTCGAGCTGGCGAAGCGCGTCGCGGACCGGCATCCGGCTGAAGCCGAACCGCTCGGCCAGGTCGTCCTGGCGCAGCGGCGTGCCGGCCGCCAGGCTGCCCTCGGCAATCGATTCGCGCAGCACATTCGCCACTTGCTCCGCCACCGTCAGCGGCTTCTGCATCAAGCCTTCGCCAAGTCCGCGCAATCGATTCTCCCGTCAGGTGAGCCTTGCTAACAGAAAGCCGCCCGTGTGGATATCTGTATCCTCGTATACGAGTATCCAGAAAAGGGGCGACGCAGAGCGCCTCGATTACAGTGCTGACGATGTCCCGCAGGCCATTGCATGCGCGTTTCAAGCCGGCGATGATGGCCAAGCCAGCCGGTTCGAGCCCAACATGAAAGTCCTAGTCGTCTATTGCCATCCCTGCACCGACAGCTTCAACGGGGCTGTGCGCGACACGGTGCTGGAGACGCTTGCCGAACGCGGCCATGAGGTTCATCTCCTCGACCTCTACGCGACCGGTTTCGACCCGGTCATGCGCGCCGACGAGTGGCGCGGCTATCATGACAAGGCGGCGAATCTCGCGCCGGTGCATGACCGGGCGCAGGAACTGCTTTGGGCGGAGGCCGTCATCTTCATCTACCCGACCTGGTGGTATGGCCTGCCGGCCATGCTCAAGGGCTGGCTGGAGCGCGTGCTGGTGCCGGGCTTCGCCTTCGAGATGCCGACGGCGCAGCGCGGCGCACGCCCCAGATTGCGGCACATACGCCGGGTGCTGGTGATGACCACATGCGGCGCGACGCCGCTGATGTCGTGGTTCATGGGCCAGCCCGGCCGGCGCACCCTGCTGCGCGGCTTCCGCTCCGTTTGCCATCCGCTGTGCTCGACAAAATTCCTGGCGCTCTACCGGATGGACACTGTCTCAGCGGTGGAGCGCCAGGCGCATTTGCAGCGTGTCAGGAAAGCGGTCGCCAGCCTCGGACGCGCCGCTTTCCTGGCTTCCGACGTGGTGCCTGGCTGATCGCCGGGGGCGCCACCATCGTCAGTTTGTCCTGGGCTCGTCCTCTACAACGAAAGACGCGGCAATCAGGTCGTCGGCATCGAGCCGCAGGGAGCCTTCACCTCCTCCCATGACGGCGGCGACCTTCTGAAAGGTTTTAATCTCGTGCTCGGTAATCCGGGCGCTCCGCATCCTGGCTTTGAGATCAGCGACGCGCAGCCCCAATGTGTGGGACGTTCGAATTTCACGGTTCGACATCACAATATGCTCCTCCCCAACCGATGCATTTGCCTCCCCGCCGGTATTCGCCCGTCACCTATGTTTGCCTAAATATGAGGCATGGCGAATACAGCGCCCCGAACGCGTGGTGCGAGGGAAGGTTCCCGCGCGACACGGTCACGAAATAATACGGCGCAACCGGCGGCCGGCAAAGCTATCCGTAGGAGGGTGGCAGGTCGCTGGGCGCGCCGAGGGTTTTCTTCGGACTGTGGGACACTCAGCGGCAAAGTAAAGTAAGTCGAAAAGATTGACTGTATCCCCGGGGGGAGGATACAAAAGAAGCATGTCCGTAAGCATCCATCGTTCGCATCCTGCTATCGTGAAGCGTCTGAAGCGCGCGCAAGGCCACCTCGCGGCGGTGCTGTCGATGTTCGAGGCGCATCGTCCTTGCGTTGATCTGGCGCAGCAACTCCACGCCGTGGAGAGCGCCATCAGCAGCGCAAAGCGCGAACTGATCCACGATCATATCGAGCATTGCCTGACGGACACCGCGGAAGCCGGCGGCAACTCGCTGGCGGAACTCAAGCAACTGGCGAAATACCTGTGAGCCGTCAAATGCCTGTGAGCCGTCTCGGCGCGCACATTCTCGACTGGTTCGGGTTCGGGTCGCGCGATCACGCCGCGCATGGTCATGGCCATCACGATCATGCGAGCGGGTCGCACGGTCACACCCACGGGGTCATCGATGCGACCATTGCGACGACCGACCGAGGCATCTGGGCGATAAAATGGTCGTTTGTCATCCTGGCAATCACCGCGGCGCTGCAGATGGTCGTGGTCGCGCTGTCGGGCAGCGTGGCGCTGCTGGCCGACACGATCCACAACATCGGTGACGCCACCACCGCCATTCCGCTGTGGATCGCCTTCATGCTGGCCCGGCGCAAGCCGTCGCCGACCTTCACCTACGGCCTTGGCCGGGTCGAGGACCTGGCCGGGATCATCATCGTCGGGATCATCCTGTTCAGCGCCATCGTCGCCGGCTACCAGGCCATAGACCGCTTGATCAATCCACGCGTGGTGACGCATCTTGGTTGGCTGGCGGCGGCGGGCCTTGTCGGCTTTCTCGGCAATGAGGCCGTCGCGGTGTTCCGCATCCGCGTCGGCCGGGAAATCAACAGCGCCGCATTGATTGCCGACGGCTATCACGCCCGCACCGACGGCCTGACCAGCCTTGCCGTGGTCATCGGGGCGCTCGGCGTCTGGCTCGGTTTTGCGCTGGCCGACCCGATCGTCGGCCTCCTCATCACTCTTGCCATCTTCGGCATCGTCTGGCAGTCGGCCCGCTCGGTGCTGACCCGCATGCTCGACGGCGTGGAGCCTGATGTCATCGGCGAAATCCACCATGCTGCCGCGCATGTGCCGGCAGCGCGCATTGTCGACGCCAAGGCGCGGTGGATCGGTCACAGGCTGCACGCCGACATTGCCATCGCCGTAGAAGAAAGCCTGCCGGTGTCCGAAGCGAAAAAGATCACGGCAGCGCTGGAGCACGAACTGTTCGAGCACATGCCGGCGCTTGCGGCGGCAAACATAAGATTGGCGAGCGCGGATGCGGATCATCCCCATGAACATGCTCACGGCGAACACGACAGCCACTAACGGTCGCTCGGAGCGGCCCGTTTCTGTTACCCTCAGCTGATGTTCCAAATTCTTGTCGAGTTCCAACGAACGATCTATCTGGCGGTCGGCGAGCAGATCAGACTGCTCTCGGTGGGAGGCGACTGGCTGGCGTTCATGGGCTTCCTGCCGATGGGCATCGTCTTCGGCGCTGCGCATGCGCTGACGCCCGGCCACAGCAAAGCTGTGCTAGCGACATATCTTGCGGGTTCGGATGCCAACGTTCCGCGCGGCCTTTTCGTATCGATTACGCTGTCCTTCACCCATGTGATGATTGCCGTTCTGATTGCGGTTCTCTCGCTGCCGCTGGTCTCCATCGCCTTGGGCAGCGTCGGCCGCGCTCCGCTTCTGGAGGATATCAGTCGCGGGCTGCTCGGCCTCATTGGCGTGTGGATGCTGTGGCGCGCTTTGAGTCACGGCCATCACCACAAGCATGAGGGCGAGGCGGTCGGCGCCATGGCAGGTCTGATCCCGTGCCCGCTGACGCTGTTCGTGATGACCTTCGCGATGTCCAGAGGCGTTCCCGGCGCCGGCATGCTCTTCGCAGTCACCATGATGGTCGGCGTGGCGCTGACGCTGTCCTGCATCGCGGTGTTGTCGATCCTGTTTCGGGAACGTCTGATGGATTTCTTCGCCGGCAAGCCACTCGAAACCATTTCCCGAACCATCGAAGGCGTTGCCGGGCTAGCGCTTGCGGGCGTTGCCGTCTGGCAGATCATGTTCGCTTCCTGAGCATGCTCAAGGGCGAGATCGAGTTGCACACCGATCGGCATGCGCCGGGCCGGCGATGCCGAGATGCCATCCTGCCAGATAGAATCAAGACATGGCTCTATCTGCTTGTTTAGTGAAACTTTATTCTGGATCATGTCACGTCGCCGCGACACTATGTCAGGCGCGCAGCCGCTCCGGCGGAGGATTGTCGCAACAGGGCGCGCTGGCCGCTTCACTCTGCGCTCTTCGCCCCGGCATCGGTGACCGAAGGTCCAAACCGCAACCGTGTCTATCGGCGGAGTACCGAATCGGCCAGCTGAGCCGTCGTTATCGGATCGGCATGACGATGCACAATCTTCCAGAGACCATCCTCTGGGCGAAAGACGCTCGTCACGCGTAACGCCAAAGGGGTGACATCGCTCCGACCGCCAACCTTGGACCTGAGCCGCTCTACTTCGACGAGGTATGCCAGTTCGGACGTCACACACTTCGCTACGTTCTCGAAGCCGGTAGCGTCGCCGTCCCTGTAATTCGATGCCGCTTTCTCCATCGTCTCAACGACCTGCTTCGATCCATGCGCGAAAGGGCCAAAGGGATTTCCCAGTGTTACATCGTCTCGTTGGGAAAAGAGCTTCTTCGCAGGCGCGGGATTCCCTTTCATGAACTCATCCAGAGCCAGGTGGTATTTTTCAACTGCTTGATCGAAGTCATTGGCGTCGAGGGACACGTCATCCTCCCTGTCGTTTTATTTCTGATCCGGACTGGCGACTCCGCAGGTCAACATTCTGTGTGCGCAGCGGTGAGGCATTTCCCCAACTGCTGCGCGGGTTGGCATGGTCAGTATAGCACGGCGCGAGACAAGTTTTCGCGACAGCGTTTTGAGACGGCTCGGTAATGGCCGCTCCCCCGCCCCGTTCCAGCCGTTCAAATTGCGCGTCAAGCTTCCAAGCGCCCGACCGTGGCAGATTAGCAACTGCTCACCAAGAACGCAGGGCGGCGGTAAGGATCTCATACGCTCTTTGCAACCTCCGGCCCCTCGAAATGACGGTTAGGTCGCCGCGTGCTATCCTGCGCTCGGAGGCGAACAATGGCGCATCGTTCCACATGATGCGTGCGGGGCGCGCGCCCAAAACGGGAGCAGAACCCATGAAAGGCGAAGATAGGGTCATTAAACGTCTTAACGAAGCGCTGTTTCTGGAACTCGGTGCCGTCAATCAATTTTGGCTGCATTATCGCCTGTTGGAGGACTGGGGCTATGTCAAACTGGCGAAGAAGGAGCGCGAGGAATCTATCGAGGAAATGCACCATGCGGACCGGATTATCGAACGGACCATCTTCCTCGAAGGGCACCCGAACCTGCAGGCGGTGGCGCCGCTTCGCATCGGGCAGAATGTGAAGGAAGTGCTGGAATCGGACCTCGCCGGCGAATACGACGCGCGCACCTCTTACAAGAAGTCACGCGAGATCTGCCAGGAACTGGGTGACTACGTGACCATGCACCTGTTCGAGGATCTGCTCAAAGACGAGGAGGGCCACATCAACTTTCTCGAGACCCAGCTCGATCTGCTCGCCTCGATCGGCGATGAGAGATACGGCCTCCTCAATGCCGCTTCCGGGGATGAGGCAGAGTAGTATTGGGAAAGCCACGCCGCGGAAATACTGCGCGACAGGTTTGAGGTTCCGCAGCCATGGCGCAGATCAGGTGAACGGCACCAAAGACTCGACGTGACGCCTCTAAGCTCTGTGCCGTTCGCCGGTATCCTGCGGCAAAGCACTTGCCACGTTCGATTATGGATCATGAATGGCCCGATAGCGGCCATCAGGACTTGCCGCGCAGCCGTTCAAACGGGCGCGTCAAAATTCAGATGCCCACTCCCCGGCTGCACCTGCTCAGCGCGAGATCGCGCGCGGCATCTCCGATCACGTTCTGAGCCGGATCGATGCGCCAACCGCCCCCGTCGCTGACCAGAGCCAAAACGCGCGCCAGGTCGACTCAAACCCGACGGCTGGGTGAGCGCTCCTCGTCAACGAGCGCCGCAACTTTTACGCCCGTCAATGGCAGCTTTGTCCGTTTCCGGCAGCCAAAGGGAAGTTCCAGCGCTGGCGGCTAGCGACACTAGACAAACGAGCAACCGTCGCCATTGTGATCGGTGCTCCAGAGGTGGCGATGGAAAGTCATTACATGACCTCGCGATCCACTCCAGGCGTTCTCGACCGTGAGTCCACTCGTCTTTTGACGATGTGCGCCACCAGATTGTGCGCCTCCTCGGCAACGGCCGGTATGGTGCCTGATTTCCGCGTTAGCGCAAAATCGAGGCCGGCGAAGTAGAGCCCGGGAATGGTGCCGACACCATCCTCGTGCATGGGTTGGCCAGCCTCATCCAGGGCACCGGGAACCTTCACCCATGAGAAGTCGCCCGAGAAACCGGTGCACCAGATTATCGAGGAGATGCCACTCGCGGCCAGGTCGATCGAGCGGATCGGCGGATCAGCCAGAATCGGCGCAACCGTTTCGGCAGGATCATCGTCGGCCGGCGGCGCATCGAGGCCGGCGCGCTCGATATACTCGTCGATTACACGCTTCGCGTCCGCCGAGGCCTCGTCTGCGAAGCGCATGTGCTCGCCGATCTCGTCGCCGAAGATGAGGCTGCCGTTCTCCACGCCCCGGAAGCGGCCGAGCAGCACCACCCCTTGCGCGCTCAGCGATTGCAGGCTGATCGTGTGGATCGCCCCGAGCAGCGGGCGCGGCGGCAGCCTGCCGTTTGGCATGATCATCTCCCGGCGCGGGACGTCGGCAAAGCCGGATACAGTGAGCCAGTTGAACGAGTCGCCGCCGCGATAGCGGCGTACCAGGCGGCCAGTGCGGCTCGTCGCCAGAAACACCCGACATCCGGCATGCACCAAGTCCTCGGCTATCTGGCCGCCCGACTGGCCACTCCCGACCACCAGCACGGCGCCGTCAGCGAACTCGTCCGGCTTGCGATAGGCAGAGGAATCGACCTGGCGAACTGCCGTCGGCAAGTCGGACGACCAGGGCGGCCGGACCTGACGGCTCTGGTTGCCGGTTGCAATCACGATCGTGCGAGCCAGAAGCGTCTCGCGATCAGTCGTGACTCGGTAGGCTCCGTCCTCTCGATTCAGCCGCTCAACGGGCACTCCAGTGCGGACCGGCAAGCGGTGCCGGTCAACATAGCCTTCCAGATAGCCGACGAATTCATGGTGGGTTATCGCACCCCAAGGGTCCGGCCCGTCGTAGGAATCGCCGGGCAGCGTGGTGCGTATGTTCGTCGAGTTCAGCCGGAAGGAATCCCAGCGCTGCGTCCGCCACGTCTCTCCGATACGGCCTCGCTCGAGAACATGGTGCGCGCAGCCGCGTTGTTGCAGGAAATAGCTGACGCCAAGCCCGGCCGAGCCCGCGCCTATGACGACCGCATCAACAATCCCTCTCATGCGTTCCCCCGCCAAGATAGTGATGCTACAAATCCGGCAGCATACTGCAAAGAGCTAGTTCCGGGAATTCCAAGGGACGGAAGCCACGCCGGAGGGCAAGTGCCTCCGAAACCTCTGTCGACAGTATCGACCGCCAATTTCTAGTGACTGGTTCGTCAGCCCAACGGCTGAAACCGGTCACTAACGAGCGCGGTGCAAATGGCTGATCTTGGCGCTACGCCTGCGGCATCCAGGAATCCGGCTGTCACGCCCAGCGGCGCCACAATCGCCAGTTTCGCGGGGTTGGTGGGAATACGATGAAACGACCGATATAGCAGCCAGCTTCCAATAACGCCGCTCGCGTCCAGGCCGTTGCTGAGCCGCCAGAACGCTATAGTTAAGACAACAATGGCCTCGCCGCTCGCCACGGCTTTGATCCGCATCAACGCCAACCGCAGGGGAGGCTCGATTGCTCTGACAGCACGCGCGTCAACGTCCAATTGCCTGAAGCGTTAACATTTGGCGTGGGAAACGGGCACGAAGATGGTTCCTACGACCGATGACAGGAGATCGCGCGAGGGCGACCTGATCGCCGTTGTGCGCGAGTTCGTGCACGAGCTTCAGCCGCAACGTGCAAATGCGATCGATATCTCGCCGTCAAGCCGGATCGAAAGGGATCTCGGCATCGACAGCCTTGGTCGGACGGAGCTGATTCTGCGGATTGAGCGCGCGTTCCGGGTGCGGCTGCCTACTCAAATAGTTGGCGAGGCGGACACAATCGGCGATCTGATCAATGCTCTCGAACACGCCGGCGCCCGACCAGGCTCGGCCCGCACGGTGCAGCCGACCATTGCCCTTCCTCCCGTTCCGGCTGCCACCGAGGCCGGGACGCTCGTCGAGGTCCTCGACTGGCACGTCGCGCAGCATCCTGATCGCCTGCACCTGACGGTCCTGCAGGACGACACAACCGCGCTGGGGGCAATGACCTATGCAGAACTGGCGGAATCAGCTCGTACCGTCGCGGCCGGATTGATCCGCCGCAATGTCGAGCCGGGCGATCGTGTCGCTTTGATGCTGCCCACGAGTCTCGATTTCTTCTCCGCATTCTTCGGCATTCTCTACGCCGGAGCCGTGCCGGTGCCGATCTATCCGCCGATGCGGCTGTCGCAGATCGAGGACCATCTGCGTCGCCAGGCCGGCATCTTGAGCAATGCCGGCGCCCGCATACTCGTCACGATGCAGGAAGGAATTGGTCCTGCAGCGCTGCTGCGCGGCCAGGTCGAATCCCTGGACAGCGTCGAGAACGTCGCAAGTCTCAGCACCGAGCCCGCTGCCACACAGCTGCCGCCGGTCACGGACGATCACTCGACCGCGCTGATACAATACACGTCAGGCAGCACCGGAGATCCGAAAGGCGTCGTGCTGAGCCACGCCAACCTGCTTGCCAATGTTCGGGCCATGGGCGCGGTGATGGAGGCGAGCTCGGCTGACATCTTTGTCAGCTGGCTGCCGCTCTATCACGACATGGGCCTGATCGGCGCTTGGTTGGGATGCCTTCATTTTGGCGCGCCGCTCTATGCGATGTCGCCATTGAGCTTTCTCGTGCGCCCGGAGAGCTGGCTCTGGGCCATGCACCGTTTTCGCGCCACCTTGTCCGCTTCCCCGAACTTCGGATTTGAGTTCTGTCTGAACAAGACAGACGACGCCGATCTCGAAGGACTTGATCTAAGCTCGCTCCGCATGGTCGCAAACGGGGCGGAGCCGGTCAGTGTTCAGACGCTGCGTCGGTTCATTGAAAGATTTGAGCATCATGGCTTCAAGCCGGGAGCCATGGCGCCGGTCTACGGCCTGGCTGAGAACACGGTGGGGCTGGCCTTTCCCCCGCCGGGCCGCTCGCCGATCATCGATCGCGTGGATCGTACTGCGCTGACCGGCCGTGGCGCGGCCGTGCCCGCCGGCCCCGACAATCCGAAGCCGCTTGAAATCGTCGCCTGCGGACATCCTCTGCCAGGTCATGAAGTCCGCATCGTCGATGGCGCCGGCTACGAGCTTGGTGAACGCCAGGAAGGCCGGCTCGAATTCCGCGGCCCGTCGGCGACCTCCGGCTATTTCGAGAACGACGCCAAGACACGCGAGCTGTTCCGCGATGGCTGGCTCGACAGCGGAGACAGGGCATACGTGGCGAGCGGTGATGTCTACATTACCGGCCGGGTAAAGGACATCATCATCCGCGCTGGGCGTCACATCTATCCGCAAGAGATCGAAGAGGCCGTCGCGGGCATCCCCGGCGTGCGCAAGGGAGGCGTCGTCGTGTTCGGCGCCACCGATCAATCCACGGGAACGGAGCGTGTAGTCGTCGTGGCGGAAACGCGCGAGACCGACGAACCCGCCCGCGCGGAGTTGCAAAAGCGCGCTCATGAGGTCGCAATGGATATCGCCGGGACACCTCCCGACGATATGGTCCTCGCGCCGCCGCGAGCCGTGCCGAAGACATCCAGCGGGAAGATTCGCCGCAGCGCGGCCAAGGAGCTTTACGAGAGCGGGACAATTGGAGCGCCGCAACGCTCTCTCTGGTGGCAAGTCTTGCGGCTGTCGTTTGCGGGAGCAGGCCCGCAACTGAAGCGGCTGCGCCGGCTTCTCGCCGACGTTCTCTACGCCGGATGGTGGTGGATCGTCGTGGCCTGCAGCTTCTTCTTGGCATGGCTGGCGGTGATGCTTCTGCCGCGACTCGGCTGGCGCTGGGCCGCGGCGAGGACGATCGCCCGTGCCGCGCTCGCCCTTGCCGGCGTGACCATCACGGCGAGCGGCATCGAGCACATTCCCCGCCGCAACGCGATACTCGCATTCAACCATTCGAGCTATATGGACGCCTTGGTGTTGGCTGCGGTTCTGCCAGGAGAACCAGCTTTCGTGGCCAAGAAGGAGCTGGCGGGGCAGGTCTTTGCCGGCCCCTTCCTGCGCCGGTTAGGCACACTGTTCGTCGAGCGCTATGACGTCACAGGCAGCCTTTCCGACGCCGAATCCCTGACCAAGATCGCCCGGCAAGACCGCATTCTCGTGTTCTTTCCCGAAGGCACGTTCACGCGCAGACCAGGTCTCTCTGCCTTCTATCTTGGAGCTTTCAAGGTCGCGGTGGATGCCAACCTGCCGGTACTGCCCGGCATTATCCGTGGAACGCGATCCATGCTGCGCGGTGACCAATGGTTTCCACGATGGACGCCGGTCACAATCGAGATCGGCGCTCCCATTGTGCCGTCTGGAACTGATTTTGCATCGGTATTGCGCCTCCGCGACGCAGTACGCGAAGCGATCTTGGCGCGCTGTGGCGAGCCGGACCTCGGCGAGATGGTAAAGCCGACACGGCCCAAGGCCGGGGCCTGACGGCATCACGGTCGCAAAGGTATCCTCAACAGGCGCTGGCTAGACGCTGCGCGTGATGTGGTCGGCGAGAAGCAGCAGGACGCCAAAACGGAACTCATCGCGGCGCGCACCATTGTCGCGCTCCGATCGAGAGGACTACGAGCGGTTAAGCTGTGGATGCCGGTCGATTTTCGCGGCCGTCGAGGTCTTGGAAAGATTGCGGCTGCTTCCAGCCGCCAGCGACAAAATTGCAAACGGTAAAGTTCGACCCCTTCTCTGCCCTTCCTTCTGAGCAGCCATACGGCAATCCGTGACCCTGAACTGACCTTCGTCGATCTATTTCGCTGCCCGATAGTCGACATTCACCGCAACCAGCGCTCGTGACCCGTTGCCGCGCTGCGACCACAGACTTAGGCGATGAACGGCTCAATTTGAGACCAACTGGCCATTCCGGCGCAGATTTCAAATATCCTTGACCAGCCGCAACGTGTCATAAATCGCCGCATGGGTATTGCGCGCTGTGATCGGCTGCGGGCTCCAGGCAATCAGCTGGTCGTACGACGCCTCGCCGAGATTCCGCGAGGTGGGCTTCAGTTCGAAATACAGATCATCGAGGGGATCGTGCCATGATGACGACGATCTGGTCCACAACCCTCTGCGTTCGAACACCGCCATAGTCGCTGCCGACAATGGCGAGCAGATGGTTGCCGCTCTTCTCGACCTCATGGCCGGTATTCGGCTCGAGCAGCTTGCGCACAGCTCAGCACGAATCGGGTCGTCCGCCCCTGCCGAACGCGGCGGCGGAAGTTAGTAAGTCCTATACGCCGGGGATTGCCTCGACAGGCCTGACCAATCCGGATCGGATGCTCGTTAGCGCATATGCGACCTGCGGCGACAGTGATGAAAGTCCGAAGCGAGGCCGAAATCGACTATCTGACGGGTTTGTCTGGATCGGGCCCGGCATTCCCGGCACTGCTGGCGGCTATGATGCGCGCCGCCATTTTGCACGGCATTCTCCCAGTCATTGCGGGCCGCGCCGTCACCTCCGT
Source organism: Mesorhizobium sp. WSM4807 (assembly GCF_055811615.1). NCBI lineage: Bacteria > Pseudomonadati > Pseudomonadota > Alphaproteobacteria > Hyphomicrobiales > Phyllobacteriaceae > Mesorhizobium > Mesorhizobium sp. WSM4807. The sequence continues at coordinate 38,158 of NZ_JBVVQY010000025.1, read as the reverse complement.
CCTGGTCGGAACTGGCTTCATTTTCGAGCGCAGGGGAGAAGACCGTCCGAAACGGTTGAGACCTTCCATCGACCGAGCCCGCCGGTGAGCACTGATGTCCCGCCGGCGCCAGTGCCACAAAGGCGACTAGCGTCTATCCGTGCCTTAAATCCTCCAGCAAATGCCTGCCTCAGGTTAAGCGTCCGCGTTGCATGATCGGGGTACGCCGTGGGCGGCACGGTAGACACGGGAGAAATGTCCCAAATTCGCAAAGCCGCAAGCAAGCGCCACCTGAGCAATCGCGCATTCGGTCTGCAGGAGCAGATGACGCGCCCGTTCCAGGCGCATCTCCATCAAATATTTCTTGGGCGAGGTGTTGAGGTAGCTACCGAACAGGCGCTCTATCTGGCGGGTTGATATGCCGAGTTCCTCCGCTACTGCCGATGGCGAAATCGGGTCTTCGATCCTATTGCGCATGATCTCGATCGCCTTTGCGAGATGCTTGTTGCGTACGCCGTTGCGGGACTGAATAGAGACGCGCTGAGCCGCGGTGGCGTTGCGCACAGCGTTATAGACCATCTGATCAGCGACTGCGACCGACAGGTCATAGCCGTGGTCAAGCTCGATCAGGTGCAACATAAGATCGGCAGTAGCGGTGCCGCCGGACGCAGTGATGAATTTTTCATCCGCTACGAAAACGTTGCGCACCAGGTTCACATCGGGGAACTCCTCCATGAAACCGTCGTGGTACTCCCAATGAATGGCTGCCTGCAGGCCATCGAGAAACCCCGCCTTTGCCAGGATATAAGCGCCGGAACACAGTGCTCCGATCCTGATCCCGTGAGCCCGTTCGCGGCGCAGTGCGGCCAGCAGGCTGCGTGTGTCCTGGCGTTGCATGTTGATACCGGACAGGACGAACAGCCGATCGCTGGGAGGCAGTTTATCGAAGCGACAGTGGACCAAGGTGACAGCGCCGTTCGAACTGGTGGCCGTCTCACCGTTGACCGAAGCGAAGGACCAGCGGTAAAGCTCCTTGCCGCTGATCAGGTTTGCGATACGCAGCGGTTCTACGGCGCAGGAAAACGCCAGGTGGGTGAATTCCTCGACCAGAGCAAAGACAAAATGTTGCGAGCCCGTCATTTTGCAGGCCTCTCCGAGATGATGCGCTGCGCGGCATATCTCCGCGCAGCGCCTTGGTCGCGCTATTTCGCCGCAGCGCGGGCGGCTTCCAACCAACCGTCGTATTCGGCACGGTGGGCTTCGATCCAGCTATCGACATGCCGGTCGATATCCGCCGATTTGTCTTCACCATCGGCGATCTGCTTGTTCTCGGCCGAAACGTCCTTGATGTCGACCTTGGCGACCTCGAACAGCTTCGCGGCAGCGGGGTTCGCCTTGAGGAAATCGTTGCGGGCGACGATCCGCAGGTTGTCCACGGCAAAGCCCAGGTTCTTACCGCCGAACTCAGTGTTCCCCTTGCCGCCATCCGGAAGGGTGGTGTAGGGCACGCTCAACCATTCGACGTCCTTGCCGGGAACCAGAGCGCCAGATACCAAGTAGGGCGTCCAGGTATAGTAGAGAACCGGATTGCCGTTCTTTTGGCGGGCGATCGTGTCGGCGATGATCGCGTTGTATTCACCCTGGTTGTGAGTGATGGTTTCGCGCAAGCCAAACTCGGTCAGTTGGTGCTCGATCACGCGTTCGCACCCCCAGCCCGGAACGCATCCAGCGAGATCGGCCTTTCCGTCGCCATTTTCGTCGAATTTCGCGGCAACAGTAGGATCCTTCAGATCGCCAAGGTTCTTGATGCCGGAATCGTAGCTTGTCTTGTCGATGAGGTAGCCCTGGAGGGCGCCTTCAACGAGGGTGCCGACCTTGGTCATCACCTCTGTACCGCCGGATTCCTGGAAGAACGTATCGTGAAGCTGATCCCAGCTGTTGGTGAAGAAATCTGCATCGCCAGTGCCGACGGCCAGATGTGCAGTCTGCGCTATAACCTCCTGAGGCGGGGCTACGGTATAGCCGAGGTCTTCGAGCGCCCGGAAAACGATCCGCGCCTGGAACATTTCCTCGATAGTTGGCTGTATCACGGGGCGGGCAGTGACCCCATCGCCCGGCTTTTCCTGTGCCAGAAGCGGGGACGTAGCGAGCGACAACGCGAGCGCTGCCGTAGTTGCGAAAAGTCTCATGTTGCTTCTCCGTGTTGAACTTGCGAGCGGTTGGTTTCTTGGCGGGTCCGTTGAAGCAGGCGCAGGACGAGCCCGACCGGTCCCGACTGCCACCAATGGCGGTGTCCGCGTTCCCGCCCCGAGCGGCCAAGCCCTTGAGTGATGCGGTCGAGAACGATGGCGAGTATGACAATGCCGAGTCCGCCGACGATGGCCTTGCCCGCGTCGAGCCGTCCCATGGCGCGCAGCACCTCGTTTCCGAGCCCCTGAACCGCGATCATGGACGCTATGACCACCATGGACAGCGACAGCATGATCGTCTGGTTGAGCCCGGCGAAGATCGTCGGTGTCGCCAGCGGCAGTTCGACCTTGAACATGATCTGGCCAGGCGACGCACCGAAAGCGCGCGCGGCCTCGACAACACTGGGGTTCACCCCGCGGATGCCAAGCGAGGTAAGGCGCACAAGCGGTGCCAGGGCGAAAATGATTGTCACGATCACGCCTGAGACATTTCCAATGCCGACAAGCATCACGACCGGAACGAGGTAGACGAAGGCGGGGATCGTTTGCATTGTGTCAAGGATAGGTCTGATCGCAGCTTCAAAGCGATCGCTCTTGCCTGCGAGGATCCCCAGGGGCAGGCCTATAATCACGCAGAGGATGACTGCCGAGATCACAATGGCGAGTGTTGTCATCGCAAGGGACCAGGCCGTCGGATCGAGCAAGCCCAGCGCTGTGAGACATGCGGCAACCAGGATCGCCACCCGTCCTCCGGCAAGCTGCCACGCGATCAACGCCAAAAGCACAAGCATGATCGTCGGCGGCACAGCATGCAACGCAGCGTCGATCTGGCCGATCATCTGGCCAAAGAAGTTCTTGATCGGCTGGATTGCTTCGCGGTACGCGATCGCCCATTGCTTGATGCCGTCGGAACGGGCGTCGATGTTGAGGTCTATCGAAGCGAAAGGATTGAGCCAGTCGAAAGTTTCGTTGTCCGCCATCACTGCGCCCCCATTGTCGCGGGCGCTACGTCCTCACGCCCTTGAATGCCGCGCAGAAGCGCCTTCTTGGTCACGACCCCGACGCTTGCGCCCTCGGCCTTCACAAGGATCGGATGGTCAGTGCCGATGGCGAGATCAACCAGCGTGTTGAGCTTGTCTTCCGGCTTCGCCACCGGCCATTGGCCAGGATCAGTCTGCCCGTTGGCCTGGCAGTACTGAGCGAAAGGCTGCATGATGCGTGCAGCCGTGACGAGATCCAGTTTGGAGATGCCGGCCACGAAATCCGCAACATAGTCGTCGGCAGGCTGGGTCACGATCTCTTCCGGCGTGCCAATCTGCACCAGAACGCCGTCCTTCATGATCGCGATGCGGTCGCCGATGCGAATGGCTTCGTCGAGATCATGGGTGATAAAGACGGTGGTCTTGTGAAGCTCGGCCGAAAGCTCCATGAAAGTCGTCTGCAACTGTCGCCGGATCAGCGGATCGAGCGCGGAAAACGGCTCATCCATGAGCAGGATCGTCGGATCGGCGGCGATAGCGCGCGCGAGGCCCACACGCTGCTGCATGCCGCCGGAGAGCTCATCCGGGTATTTCTGCTCCCAGCCGGTGAGGTCCACCGCGGCGATGGCGCGGTTGGCAACCTTCACCCGCTGTGCTTCGCGAACCCCGCGCACTTCAAGTGAGAATACGACATTGTCGCGCACCGTCCGATGCGGCATTAGCGCCATACTCTGGAAGACCATGCCGATCTTTTCGGCCCGCAACGCGCGCAGTTCCTTCTGCGACATCGCGTTGACGTTCTGGTCCTCGATGAACACCGAGCCGGCCGTCGGCTCGATCAGGCGGTTGATATGCCGGATCAGGGTCGATTTGCCCGAGCCCGATAGCCCCATGATGCAAAAGATTTCACCGCGAGCGACGCTGAAAGACGCGTCGCGCACGCCCACGATGCAGTTGTAGCGATCGCGGATTTCGTCTTTCGACAAACCCCGGCTGCGCACCGCGTCCATCGCCTGCTGCGACTGCGCGCCAAAGATCTTCCAGATGCCGTCGCAGCGGATCACGACTTCTCGGCTATTCCCGGTCAAATGGCTGCCTCCCTTTTCCGGTTGAGGCTTTTCCCCTGAGCGATCAAAATCACAAAACTGCGCTGTAGACAACATGTATTTTTTCGGACTACAACATGCCTGCAGCGGACTCTCTGTAAAATCGCAGAGAAACCGGATATCGCGTGATCCGTTTCGGACGAGACAGGGGCGCGGGAGGAGACTTGCAGTGAGCGACGATACCAGGAGCAAAAAAGCGATCTGCCTGGAGGACCTGCAGCGGCGGATCCTCACCCAGGAACTCGATCCTGGCAGTTACCTCGACGAGTCCAAGATCTCCGAAGCCTACCAGATCTCCCGTCCCCCCCTGCGCGAGGTTCTGCGCCAGCTCGCGGGCGACGGCTATGTCGTGCTTCACGAGAACCGCGGTGCGCAGGTCGCGCCGATGACGCACAAGACGCTCAGGAATTTCTTTGTCGCCGCCCCGATGATCTATTCGGCCGTGACGCGATTGGCGGCCGAACACGCGAAGCCTAGCCAGATCATGCGGCTCAAGGATACGCAGCTTCTCTTCCGCGCCGCGATCCGCGAGGGCGATACGGCCCAGCGCGCTCTGATGAACGAGCGCTTCCACGCTATCATCGGGGACATGGCGGACAACGAGTATCTGACGCCAAGCCTGCGCCGCCTGCTGATCGACCACACCCGGATCGGCATGACCTTTTACAATTCGCGCAAAGTGGCGCTGGCTGAGCAGCGCGCGGTCGCCGCCGACCAGCATGACCAGTTCATCGCTCTGATCGAGGCGGGCGACGCCGACGCGGCCGCCGAGCTGGCCGTCGCGCATTGGGAACTGTCGCGCGCCGAGATCGAGAGTTTTGTCACGCCCACAAGTATCCATGTTCCGCTTGGCCGCGCGCCGGGCGCCCAGGACAAGAGAGGAGCCTCATGAAGTTCGAAGGCATCTACACGCCCGTCATCACGCCGCATCGTGAGGACGGCACCATCGACCGCGACGCCTTCGCCGTGATGATCGAGTACCTGATCGCTTCCGGTGTTCACGGCATCATCAACGGTGGCTCCACCGGCGAATATTACGCCCAGTCAATGGACGAGCGGATGGAAATGGCGAAGCTCGCAAAGGAGGTGATTGCGGGGCGCGTGCCGCTGATCGTCGGCACCGTCGCGATCCGCCTGGCGGATTCGATCACGATGGCCGAGACCGCGGCCAAGATCGGGGCCGATGCCATTTTGGTGGGCTCGCCGCCCTATTCGGTCCCGACAGAGCGCGAGAACGCCCTCAATGCGCTCGCGATAGACCGGGCTGCAGACCTGCCAATCATGCTCTACAACTATCCCGGCAGGATGGGCATCAACATGGGCGAGGAGTTTCTCGACCGCATCGGCCGCAGCCGCAATTTCTGCGCCATCAAGGAAAGCTCGGGCGACATTAGCCGCGTCCACCTGCTGGCGCGTGACTATCCCCACATCCAGATGTCCTGCGGCATGGACGATCAGGCGCTGGAATTCTTCGCCTGGGGCGCGCGGAGCTGGGTCTGCGGCGGCTCGAATTTCCTGCCGGCCGAACACATCGCATTGTGGAAGGCCTGCGCGGTCGAAGGCAACTTCGCAAAGGGGCGCCGAATCATGTCGGGGCTGATGCCGCTCATGCGCGTCCTCGAACAGGGCGGAAAGTTCATCCAGTGCATCAAGCACGGTTGCGAGATGGATGGTTTGCGCGCCGGGCCGCCGCGTCCGCCGCTGAAGGCTCTGAACAAGGACGACAAGCGGCAGCTGGAACAGGTTGTGCGTGTCCTGAAACGAGCTGTCGCCGCCATTGATGCCGAAACCACGTTAAAACTGAGGGCTGCCGAATGACCGATCTTCTGACGACCGAAGAGTACAAGGCCGTTGCCGCCGGGCTGAACTTGCCGACGCAGGCCTTTATCGACGGCAGCTTCCGCCCGGCAAGGTCGGGCAAAACCTTCAACACGATCAACCCGGCGACCGGCGAGGTGCTCGCCAAAGTGGCGGCCTGCGACGCCGCGGACGTGGACTATGCCGTCGCGAAGGCGCGTGACGCATTCGAGGACGGCCGCTGGTCTCGCTTGCACCCGCGCGAGCGCAAGGAGGTGCTGATCCGACTTGCCAAGCTTATCAAGCGCAATGCGCGCGAACTGGCGGTCATGGAAAGCCTCGATAGCGGCAAGACGATCTATGATTGCGAGACGGTCGACGTGCCGGAGACGATCAACTGCCTGACCTGGCATGCCGAGTTGATCGACAAGATCTACGATCAGGTGTCCCCGACTTCGGACAACCACATCGCCATGATCTTGCGGGAACCCGTTGGTGTCGTCGGCCTCGTCCTGCCGTGGAACTTTCCACTCCTGATGCTTGCCTGGAAGATCGGACCGGCCCTTGCCTCCGGCTGCTCGGTCATCGTGAAGCCGGCCGAGGAGACCTCGCTCACCGCGTTGCGCGTCGGCGAACTGGCGATGGAGGCCGGCGTGCCGGCGGGCATATTCAACGTCCTACCTGGCAGCGGGCCGGATGTCGGTGAGCCCCTCGGACGTCACATGGACGTGGACATGATTTCCTTCACCGGTTCCACCGAGACGGGCCGGCTTTTCCTGCGCTACGCTTCGGAATCGAACTTGAAGGAAGTTACGCTCGAGATGGGAGGCAAGAATCCGGCAGTGGTTCTCGATGACGCGGAAAATCTGGACCGCGTGGCGGCGCACATCGTCAATGGCGCCTTCTGGAACATGGGTGAAAACTGCTCGGCATCGTCGCGGCTGATCGTGCAGAAGGGCATCAAGGATGACCTTCTGAAACGTATCGTCGCCCATACCCGCGAATGGCCGGTCGGCGATCCGCTCGACCCCGTGAACCGCATCGGAGCCCTGGTCTCGAAGACCCATTTCGACAAGGTCTGCTTCTATCTCGGTAAAGTGCCGAAGGTGCTTCTTGGCGGCAAGGCGGAAAATGGGTTCGTGGAGCCCACAATCCTCGATATTTCCGACCGCGATGCCCCGCAGGTCCGTGAAGAGATCTTCGGCCCGGTTCTGTCGGTCCTGACGGTGGACAATTTCGACGAGGCGATCGCGCTCGCGAACGACACGCAATACGGGCTCGCCGCCTCGATTTTCACCTCGAATGCAAAGCGGGCGATTCGTGGCGCGCGGGCGATCCGGGCCGGCACGGTCACCGTCAACAGCTTCGGAGAGGGCGATATCTCAACCCCCTTCGGCGGCTTCAAGGCCAGCGGCTTTGGCGGCCGCGACAACGGCATCCAGGCGCACGATCAATACACGCAAATCAAGACGATCTGGGTCGACCTTTCCGACGACGCCGACGAGGCCGTTGCTTGACCACCAGAACCGCGCGCCGGTTGCCGGTCCACAGAGGGCCGGCCGCATGGAGCGCCATCCTGCCGGGGCAGGAGGCGCCTGACGTGCTTGGCACGACGCTGACCGCCGATTTCGCGGTGGTCGGTGCAGGGTTCGCAGGGCTGTCCGCAGCCCGACGGCTGAAGCAGCTCCATCCGGGTGCCCGGGTCGTCGTGCTGGAGGCCGGGAGGCTCGCCGAGGGCGCGTCCGGCCGCAACTCCGGGTTCATGATCGACCTGCCGCACGATATTTCGTCGGACGATTATGCCGGGCAGGCAGTGGAGAGTGACCGAGCGATGATCGCGCTCAACCGCGCCGCGATCGACTTCGCGCGTCAGGCTGTCGAAGACTACCGGATCGATCCAGCCTTCTTCGATCCCTGCGGCAAGGTGAATGGCGCGGCGAGCGCGGCGGCCGACGCCAACAACCGGACCTATGCCGACCATCTCACACAGATCGGCGAACCGAGCGAAGCGCTCGACGCCGATGCCATGCACGAACTCACTGGCAGCCGTCACTATTTATCGGGCCTCTACACGCCGGGAACCGTGATGATCCAGCCCGCCGGCTACATCCGCGGGCTCGGCGCGGGACTTCGTCGCGACCGCGTCGAAGTGTACGAGAACTCACCTGTAACCCAGATCGCACGGACCGGCTCCGAATGGGTGTTGGCGACCCATGGTGGGCGCGTAACGGCGGGAACGGCTATCCTCGCCAACAATGGTCACCTGGAAAGCTTCGGCTTCGCGAAGCGCAGGCTGATGCACATCTTCCTCTACGCCTCAATGACGGTCGATCTCGATGACGATGCGCTGGCGAAGCTCGGCGGGCGGCCGCGGTGGGGCGTCACGCCCTCGGACCCGATGGGTACCACAGTGCGGCGGATCGATGCCGCCCAGGGTGGCAACCGGATTATCACGAGAACCTGTGCGAGCTTCCGCCCTGATATGGAGGTGAGCGCAGCGGACGTTGAACGCGCCGCAGCCGTGCATCGCCGGAAGTTCGACGATCGTTTCCCGGCGCTAAAGGACGTGCGTATGGAATACAGTTGGGCAGGCCACCTCTGTCTGAGCCGTAACGGCGTCTCGGTCATGCGCGAGTTGGAGCCCGGCCTCATCGCCGCCTGTGTCGACAACGGGCTAGGCACCACGAGGAGCACACTGGCGGGTATCGCGGCGGCGGAACTCGCAAGCGGAGAATCCAGCGCGATCTCCCGCCATTTCTGCGCGGAAGAGGCCCCCCTGAAACTCCCGCCTCCGCCAATCGCGGAGATCGGCGCGAACGCCTATCTGCGCTTCAGGGAATGGCAAGCATCCAGGGAATGAGGATGTGGATCAGGGCAGGCTGAGCTTGGCCATACGCCCGCCGTCGATGGTCCAGACCTGTCCGGTGACAAATCCGGCTTCCTCTGCGGCAAGCCAAGCCACCAATGCCGCAACCTCTTCCGCCTTGCCGGTGCGGCCGACAGGATGAATGCGCCCGATGTCGCGGCGGAAAGCCATGGGATCGGGCATGCTCTCGATGAAATCTTCGTTGAGATCCGTGTCGATCCAGCCCGGGGCGACAGCGTTGCAGCGGATACCCTCCGGCCCGTGGTCCACCGCCACGGCGCGCGTCAGTCCATGTAAGCCTGCTTTCGACGCGCAATAGGCGGCATGTCCGGGATTCGCGCCCAGCCCCTCGATCGAGCCGATATTGACGATAGCGCCGCGTGTTTTCCGCAAATGAGGCAGAGCAAATTTGATCAAAAGGAACGGAACGGTGAGGTTCACCGTCAAGGTTTGCGCCCAGTCCTCAGCAGTCATGTCCTCGATCCGCGCTTCGCGCATCATGCCGCAATTGTTGATCAGCACGTCGAGTTGCCCCGCACGATCGATGACCTCGCTCATCACGCGTGCGGGACTGGACGGATCGGTGAAGTCGGCGGCGATTGCGTCGAATTCGTCATCCTTGCCGCGTTGGGCTGTGAAGAGCCGGGCGCCTTCGCTCCTCAGGCGTCTTGCAATCGCCTGCCCGATCCCGCTGCGACCGCCGGTCACAAGTGCAACCTTGCCCTCGAAGCGACTCATGACACCGCTTTCCCGCCATTGACCTCGATCAGGGCGCCGCATATGTAGCGCGCCGCGTCCGAAGCGAGGAATAGGATCACGTCGGCTATGTCTTCCGGCTCCGCTATCCGGCCCAGCGGCACCGTCTTGCCCAGTTCCGCCACCGCGCTGTCGGGGTCGAAGCCGCGCCTGGCGAAGCCGGAGCGCAGCATCGGCGTGTTCACCTCGTTCGGGCAGACCGCATTGATGCGGATGCCCTGGTGAGCGTGATCCCGCCCCATGCACTGCGTCAGCGATGCAATGGCGGCCTTGGCCATGCAGTAGACCGCGTGGTTCGGGCCGGGACGCAAGCCCCAGCAGGATGCAATGTTGACGATGGCGCCACCACCCGCTTCGGCCATTATGGGAATGGCGGCGCGGCAGATCCGGAAAGGAGCCTCGACATTCACCCCCACTGACAACGACCAATCCGCGTCGGAGGTATCGGTCACCTGTCCGCGGGTGATGACGCCTGCGTTGTTGACCACGATATCGAGTCCGCCAAGAGCCCCGGCCGCAACGAGCGGCAGGGTATCGGCATAACCCGCATCCAAAAGATCGCCGGGCAGGTGCGCCTCGGCCTCAATGCCGGTCACATCGCGATCGGCCACCGCCACCCTCGCTCCAGCCGCGCGCAATCGCGTAACGATAGACGCGCCGATGCCGCCGGCCGCTCCGGTGACCAGCGCCTTCTGCCCCGAGAAATCCATCATCGCCCCACTGTTCAGAATGAGCCGATGGGGCTGCCGAACAGGCTCTCGTCTGGGCTGATGCCAAGACCCGGTCCCTGCGGTCGCCTGATATGGCCGCCTTCGATGCGGATTCCGTTCTCGGAATCGAAATGACGTTCGATATAGGGGGCGGCCAGCCAGACGCCTTCGAGCAGATGCGGGGCGACAGTCGCACCGATATGGGTGCAGGCCGCGGCGATGATATCACCGCCCCATGCATCGTCGCAGGTATGCGGCAGATTCCGCGCAGCACACATGTCGCGGAAAGCCCGCATCGGGTGCAGACCACCGATCCGGGTGACTTTCATTCCGAAGCCGTCGATCAATCCGGTGCCGGCGGCAGTGATCGCCGTGTTCAGGCTGGTGCCGTTCTCATCCATGTAGATGGCGTGATTGATCTGTGGGCGGATCTTCTGCAGATCCTCGATCGTGTTGCAGGGCTGCTCCATGATGAAGGGAACTTCGGGACATTCCCGGCTGACCCGCAGGGCGTCACGGGTGGTCCAGCCTCGGTTGCCGTCAACCGCGAGACGCACGCCCGACCCACGAATCACCTCCCAGACCTTGCGGATAGTCTCGATGTCTATCTCGACCGGGCGCCCGCCGACCTTGACCTGCAGACGGGGATATCCCTCCCGGTTTTTTTCCGCCGCGATCCGGGCGATCTCATTCGGAGAGCCGACACCGGTGGCGTAGTAAGACGGCACACGGTCTGTCAGCGCTCCGCCCAGAAGATCGGAGACGCTCACACCTAGCTTCTTGCCCAGCAGGTCATGGGCGGCGATGTCGAAGGCAGCCTTGGCGTAGTTGTGGCCGTTGAGCAGGCTGTCCATGCGTCGGTGCAATGGCACCGGCAGGATCTCGGCGCCGATGAGGCCTGGCGCCATCGCGGCGAGCGCCGCCGAGGCTCCGGCGACGTGAGATTCCGCATAGGTCGGGCCAACCGGGCAGGTCTCTCCCCAGCCAAAAAGGCCGTCGTCGGTCACCAGCTTGACCAGGGTCGTGGTCAACGACCAGACTTCGGCATTGGCCATCGTATAGGGACCGTTCTTGACGGGCAGGTCGTGGCGGTGGATGTGGATTTCGGAAATCTTCATTCAGAGACTCCAGGCTTGTACGGGAGCGCCGAGCGCCTCGCGGTTGACGTCAATACCCAACCCCGGCGCATCTGGCGGCAGAACACGACCGTCGCGCGTGACAGGATCGAACCGTGCTGTTTCCAGCGTGACCATGTCACGGGAATTGAGGATGCAGCGCAGCAGGCGCGGTGGCACCGTCGCTCCCAGATGAACGATCGCGGCATAGGCGATATCCGATCCGACGGTGTCCTGGACGCTCATCGTAAGGCCGGCAGCACGACAGAGGTCACGCTGCCGGCGCGAAGGCGTGAGACCGCCTGCCTTGGTTATCTTGAGTCCGATGCCATCGGCCGCATCAAGCGCAATCAATCGCGCGAGATTCTCGTCCTCCATGACAAGCTCATCCAGAATGATCGGCACGGTGCAGTGACGCCGCAGTGACAGAGTTTCGCGCCATGTCGCGCAGGGCGCCTCAAGCACGAAGTCGAGCCCGTCGGGAAGAAGCCTGAGCATACGCATCGCAGTTTCCGGCACCATCCCGCCATTGGCATCGGCGATAAAGTATTCGCCGGGCTGCCTGTCGGCGAGACAGGCTCGGATCCGGTCAGCATCAAGGATGGGGCCGCCTTCGTGGTCGAGCGCCCCGATCTTGATAGAGTGGCCGAGATAGCCGCGCGACCGATGCTCCGCGACCCGCTCCCGCATCGCTTCCGGCGTGCCGGCATAGATCGACGAGATCATGGCCATCGGAACGCCGGTCGAGCCGCCCAGAAGCTCGCAGACCGGGCGGTTCATCGATTTTCCGAACAGATCCCAGCATGCAACATCAATCGCGGCTTTGGCGTGGTTGTGGCCGACAAGCACCTCATCCATCGCGTCATAGATCCGGTCGGTCTGACGCGGATCGCGCCCGAGAAGCTGCGGAGCGATTTCCTCGACGCCGGCGCGCGCGCCGCGTGCATGGGCTGCGATGTAGGTGCTGCCGAACGGCGTGCTTTCGCCCCAGCCCTCGGTTCCGTCGTCCGCCTCAACCCGGACGATTACGGCATCGAAGCCGCGGTATTCGCGCCCCCCGGACAGCTGATAGACGCCGCCAGAGTAGGGCAGGGTGACTTCGTATAGCTCAATCGTCGCGATCTTCATCCAAAAGTCTCCTGAGACGGAAGTAAGACCAGCTTCCCGACATGGGTCTTGGCAAGAAAATCCTTTTGAGCCGCGACGATATCCTTCAGGGGAAATGTTTTCGCCACGACGGGCCGGATGACGCCGGCCTCGATGTAAGAAACAAGGTTCTCGAACACGGCATCGTCCTGGAAGGTGCATCCGAACAGCGTCAGATCCTTCAGGTAGAGTGTCCTCAGGTCGATCTCGGCGATGGGGCCAGCGATTGCTCCCGCGACCGCATAGCGGCCTCCGCGGCGAAGAATGTCCATGAGAGGTGGCCAGCCCGGACCACCAACAATATCGAGAACGACATCGACAGCGCCGTGGCCGAGCTCCTGCAGAAGATCGACATTCCGGTCGATCACCCGCTCCGCTCCTAAGGCGAGGATCTCCTGAGCCTTGGCTGCCGAGGCGATCGCGATGACTTTGGCGCCCCTCCGACGGGCGAGCTGGACCGCTGCCGATCCGACGCCTCCCGATGCTCCCGTGATGACCACGGTCTCTTCGCCGACCCCGGCACGGTGCAGCATGTTCTCGGCGGTCGAGTACGCGCAAGGAATTGAGGCGAGCTCGGCATCCGACCAGTCGCACCGGACCGCGTAGGTCTCACGCGAAGGTGCGACCGCGAACTGCGCGAATCCGCCGTCGCATTCGGAGCCGAACGTCCAGCACTCGTAGGGCCGGTAATCGACGTAGGAGCGCAGCATGTTGCGCACGAGCACGCGCTCGCCGATCCGCAAGTCGTCTACGTCGTCGCCGACCGCAACGATGCGGCCGCACACGTCCGCTCCCTGTATCCGCGGGAAGACCAGGGGCGTTCCAGACCAGCTTGCATCGCCGCCTTCGGCGGTGGCAAACCCCTCCGCACCTCCCGTATTCGTTCCGGCTGCCACGCTCTTGGAATACCAGGCTGTGCGGGTGTTGATGTCGGTGTTGTTGACGCCGGCCGCCGCGACCCGGATCAGGACCTCGCCGCGGTGCGGTGCCGGGACGGGCACGTCAGTGCGATATTCGAGCTTCTCGAACCCGCCATGACCGGTAAGAAGTACCGCCTCCATCTCCATCCTCTTCTCCTCGCCTCATATCAAGTGCGACGTCCGCTGGACCGCCGCCGCTTGCCGTGTCTCGACTGTCGCTTGTGAAAGACATGCCGTCTTTGCCGGCGGCCGGGTGAGGCGCGCGTCAGTAGCTCTGATTGAGTTCGTCCGCCGCCGGAATTTCCCGCTCACGCCGTGCGATGTAGTCGCGTAGGGCCTCGTCTTTGGCCTCGTCGAGCTTCGGTTCCTGGTATTCAGACAGCAGCCTGCGGGCATGCTTCAAAGCGCGCTTCGTGGTATCGAGGCCGCCCTCGGCCTGCCACTGTTCGACCGAGTTGTTGTCGAACAGCTCGGGCATGAAGTACGCGGTCTGGAAATTCTCCTGCGTATGCGGATGGCCCAGATAGTGTCCGCCCGGGCCGACATCCGGTATCGCAGAAAGTGCCTGATCGAAGTCGTCCCATTTGGGACCCTCGGCCATTCGGTAGGCCATGGCGCATTGCTCGGCATCGACAACGAATTTTGCGACCGAGCAGTGCATTCCGGCCTCATTCCAGCCCGCCGAATGCCAGATGTAGTTCGCCCCCGCGTGAAGAACGGCCGAGAGGGTCGTCGCACTCTCATAGCCTGCCTGCGCATCGAAGGTCTTGGCCCCGCCGAGCAGGCTCGACGTGCGCCAGGGCACGTCATAATGCCGCGCCATTTGCCCGATCATGAAGTTCATCAGGGAAATCTCGGGCGTACCCGCCATTGGCGCACCGGATTTCATGCTGACTGTCGACAGGTAATGGCCATAGATGGCCGGCGTGCCCTTGCGGATAACCTGGGTGTAGGCCAACGCCGAAAGCGCCTCGGCATTCAGCTGTGCGACGGTCGCAGGAACGGAGGCCGGAGTGTTGGCTCCGCCGAGCACGAAGGGCGAGCACAAGACAGGCTGATTGCGCCGGCAGAAGGCCCGCATCGCGCCCAGCATCACCTCATCCCAGACCAGCGGCGAATTGCCGTTGCAGTTGCCGGTGGTGACGGGATGCTCCTCCATGAAGTCCTCGCCGAAGAGGATCGCACACATCTCCATCACGTCTTCGGCGTTCTTGGGACTGGTCGTCATTCCCATGAACATCTTGTCGGAATGTTTCATCGACGAATAGGTGATGCGCAGGTGCCGCTGGCTGATCGGATGGTCGTAAGGCTCCACGATGTGATGCGCTGACGAGTGCAGCGCGGGCATCATGTGGCTCAGCTTGTGGAACATCGCGAGGTCTTCGAGCATCGGATTGCGCCGGACATCGTCCAGGTCACGCAGATAGGGAGCGCCCGTCATAGGGACGAATACCGAATGCCGCCCGCCGAGGCGTACGTTGTTGGCGGGGTTGCGCGCGTGATAGGTGAAATCCGACGGGATGGTCGAAATGAGTTCGCGCACCAATCCGCGGTCCAGATACACCATCTCCCCCTCGACCTTGGCGCCGGCACGTTTCCAGTCGTCCACCGCGATCGGATCGCGGAAAAGCACGCCGACGTTTTCGAGGATGTCCATGGAGGCGGCGTCGATCCGCTCGACCTGGGAACCACTCATAACCTCACACACGGGGATGCCGCGGGTCAGACCAGGCAGCATCTGAAAGTCGGGTGTCGTGCGCAAGGTCCTTCGGGCCGCCCGTCCACCGGCTCGCGATCTGGGTGTTGCTGCAACTTCGCTCATTCCGGCACCTCCTGGCTCACCCCAGTGTCGCGCTGTTCCGATCGTGCCGCTTGCCGGAATCCGAAATCCGACTGCAGGAAACGACAGTCTACCATGTGCCTGCCCGGCCAGCGTTCGAATGCCGGCCGCATTCTATGCGTCCACCGCAATATGGCCGATCGGATTGGTGCAGCAGGCTAGGATGTATCCTTCCGCAATGTCTTCGTCGGTGATGCCACCGTTGTGCAGCATGTGCACCTGGCCCTCCGCCTTGAAGACCTTGCAGGTTCCGCAAATCCCCATCGTGCAACCCGACGGAATCACCAAACCGGCGGCACGCGCAACGCTGAGCACAGTATCGGTCTCGGTGCATTTGGCGATGATGCCGGACAGGGCGAAGTGAACCTCGGCTGTGTTGTCCCCGTGCGGCACCACATCGGCGGGGACATTCTCGGCCTCCGCCGGCGGGGCATGGAAGCTCTCCTGATGGTAGCGCTCCATATCGTAGCCGAGACCGGCCAGCGCTTCACGGACAGCCCTCATGAAGGGTTCAGGCCCGCAGCAAAACACCTCCCGCTCGAGATAATCCTGCGCCATCAGGCCCAGCATCAGCTGGTTGAACATGCCCCGGTAGCCGGTCCACGGCCGGTATGGATCGGTGCCTTCGACCACCCAATGCAGATCGATGCCGGTGACGCGCGTCGACATCTGCTCCAACCGTTCGCGGAAGACGATCTCGGAGGGACGACGGGCACAATTGACAAAGACGATATCCATCGAGCGCCCGGAATCGTAAAGATGAGTCGTCATCGACATCATCGGCGTTATGCCCGAACCGGCCGAGATGAAGAGATACTTCTCCGCCGGGTGGTGCACGAAGGAGAAGCCGCCTGCCGGACCGATGGCCCGCAACCGCACGCCCGGCCGCAGATAGTCGAACATCCACCGTGTTCCGATGGAATCGGCCTGCGCCTTGACCGTAATCGTCAGGGAGGTCGGGCGCGAGGGGGAAGAGGAGATCGTGTAGGTGCGGTAGAGCGGCCCGTCGGGAAGCGGCAGCTCGAAGGTAAGGAACTGCCCCGGATCGAAGTTGAACAGCGCTCTGGACGGGCTCTGGAAGCAGAAGGTCATGACGTTCGGCGCTTCCGGAAGGAAGGAGACGCATTCAAGGTCTTCGGCGTCTGTCCAGAACTGGAGCCTGGGCTTCCCGGCCGCGCTCATACCCTCACTCCGCCGCGATCTGCATGGGGGTGATGGAACGCTCGAGCCAGCTTGCATACCAGTCCACGAACTGGGTCACGCCGCTTTCCCAATCCGGCGAATAGGGGCCAGGAACATAGGCGGGTGAGAGAATCCCGAGCTGGTTCGTCTCGACGATCTCGCGATCCTCGTCATTCGTCGCGGTCCAGACCTCGGTCAGACGCTTGAGATCATAATCCACGCCCTCCACGGCATCGTTGTGCACCAGCCATGTGGTCGTGACCTCGGTTTCCGTCGGGCTGACCGGCGTGACGCGGAACGTCAGCGAATGGTCGGGCAGGAGATGGTTCCACGCGCTGGGATAGTGGAAGGCGAGCAGGGATCCGGCATCAGGCACCCGCACGCGACCGAGTTGCTTGCGGACCGCGGCCTTGCCATCCATCGTGTAGCTGACAGCCGTTCCCTGAAGCGGCATTCGCGCCAGGCGGAACTGCCCCTCGCCAGCCAGCATGAACTGGGCGGGCGCACCAGCCGCTGCGCAACGGTCGAAATGTGACTGGAGCTTGGCAGAGATCGACCCGTCGGCCGACACGCCCGCGACCTCCGGGTCCAACGGGAAAGACCGGCACAGCGCAGGGTGATTGGCGCTGCAATGGTAGCACTCACGATTGTTTTCCCAGACCAACTTCCAGTTGCCCTTCTCGACGATCGTCGAGCTGTAGGCCACCTTGGCATCCTGGAGATCGTGAACTTCGAGATAGGGCGTCGCCAGCCGCGCGAAGGTTTCGAAGTCTGGCGGGTTGTCGGCCAGGCAGATGTAGATGAGGCCGTTCAGATTGCGCAGACGAACGGGCTTTAGACCATGACTGGCCGGATCGAAATCCGGGCCCATATTGTTCGCCCACACTAGCTTTCCATCCAGATCGTACGTCCACTGGTGGTAGGGACAGACGAGCTTCGCCACATGGCCCTCGCGGGCCTTGCAGATCATCGACCCGCGATGGCGGCAGGAATTGTGGAACGCTCGGATCTCACCATCACGGCCCTTCACGAGGACAATCTGGTAGGCACCGATGCGCATGGTCGCGTAGCTGCCGGCCTTGGAAAGCTGGCAGGCTGGGATCGCGTAGAGCCATTCCTTGTAGAAAATCTCTTCGAGATCGAATTGATAGATCTCCGGCGACACATAGAATGGCTGCTCGAGGGCATGCCCCGGAACACGACGTGAGAGCAGTTCTTGAACGCTTGTCATGGGTGGCAACCCGAGCTTCCGAGTCAAGGATTCAACTGAGCTAATACAATCAGCTCCGGGAATCCCTTTGACAACGGCAGAAAATTTCACCTTGACTTAGATGAAGTAACCTCCGACTCGGCGGGGAGACGACGCCTGCCATCGAAGGGACCCTGATGCCAAGGCCATATGACCTCTCATCGATGACCGCTCTCATCTGCTTCGAGGCTGCCGCCCGCAGTTCGAGCTTCAAGAAAGCTGCACAGGAAATGAACGTGACGCCTGCGGCAGTCAGCCATCAGATCAAGGCGCTCGAGACCGATCTCGGATGCAGTCTGTTCCTGCGTCGGCACCGCGGTGTCGAGTTGACGGAGAAAGGGGCATTTCTGTTCCTTGCGATCCAGCGCGGGTTCGAGACGATTTCCGAAGCTGTCACCCAGCTACGCGACCAACCAGAAGCGGTTGACGTGACCATCGGGACAACCACGGCGATCAGTTCGCTGTGGCTCACGCCGAAGATTTCCGCTTTCTGGAAGCTCCATCCCGCCATCACCGTCTCGCAGATCGTCAGCGACGTGCCCGTAAGGACCAGCCGCTGCGATCTAAGCATCCACTACGGCAATCCTCAGGAGGAAGGCGTCGAGTACCGGAAACTCTTTCAGGATCACATCGTCGCCCTGGGAACGCCGGGCTTCATTGCCGAGCACCGCATTGCGGGGTTGGACGATCTGCTGAAGGCCCCCCTGATTCATTCGAGTGGCGAGGAAACCGACTGGACGACCTGGTCCGACTGGTTTGCGGCGCTTGCACGGCCCGTTCCGAAAGGCCGCGGCTTCCATGTAAACAACTACATGATCGCGCTTCAGGCCGCCCAGGACGATGTCGGTGCCGTATTGGGTTGGGATGGCCTCGTTGGAAGCTTGATGCGGGAGGAGAGGCTTGTGAAGCTTGTGCCTGAAAGCGTTCCTTCACCCAAGGCGTTTTATCTCAAAACTCATCCGCGTGCCTCTTCGAAAGCTCGACTTTTTGCGGACTGGCTCGTCCAAAGCTCTTAAGCGGTTGGGTGGGAAGCTGTCGTCATGTCTAGCGATCTTGGCGCGCTGTGGCGAGCCGGACCTCGGCGAGCTGGTAAAGCCGACACGGCCCGCGGCCGGGGCCTGACGGCATCACGGTCGCAAAGTATCCTCAACAGGCGCTGGCTAGACGCTACGCGTGATGTGGCCGGCGATCATGAGAAGCAGCAGGACGCCAAACCGGAACTCATCGCGGCGCGCGCCATTGTCGCGCTCCGATCGAGAGGACTACGAGCGGTTAAGCTGTGGGTGCCGGTCGATTTTCGCGGCCGTCGAGGTCTGGGAAAGATCGCGGCTGCTTCCAGCCGCCAGGGACAAAATTGCAAACGGTAAAGTTCGACCCCTTCTCTGCCCTCCCTTCTGAGCAGCCATACGGCAATCCGTGACCCAAACCAGCCTCTGCCACGCCGATTTGGCCGCTCGTAAGCGGACCTTCGCCGGAACCGGCATCTCTGACCCTGAGCCGCCCTCCATCAACCCGTTTCTCTATCCGATAGCCGACGTTCGCAGGAACCGGTGCTGTTGACGGAAAGCGGACATTGCAGGGCCACTCGAGCGCGGTCCTGACGAAGGGCATTCGCTTTGGCGGCTTTGCTTGTGGAGTGGCGCGACCTGCTAGTCCCACGCGCCTCGTCGGCGCTAGTCACTGGCGGAGCGAGCGCAATCGGCAAGGTCTAGGCTCCCGCGGCTCGGCACTCCATCAATAGTACGACCGGATGTCACGCGGCTGTGAACTGGGAGTATTGGTTTACGCCTCGCGCTGTGCATCATACCCTCTTCGCAAAATCGGTGCGAAGAGCAGACCCGCTGATAATTCAGCCTGCTGGCCGGAATCACCGGGTCATGATGGAGGCCAACTGATGAATTTCGACAAGATTTCGGCCTGGGCTCCGGAGTGGTTAAGCGTCGTGAGGATCATGTCGGCGCTGCTGTTTCTGGAGCACGGAACTCAAAAGTTCTTCAATTTTCCGCCCGCTCCCGAGCCGATGCAACTGTCGGGGCTTTTTGTGATTCAGGGATTGATCGAGGTGATCGGAGGCGTGCTGCTTGCCCTCGGACTCTTCACCCGGCCCGTCGCGTTCATTCTGTCCGGCAACATGGCGGTCGCCTATTTCATGGCGCACGCGCCGCAAAACTTCTTTCCGGTTGTCAACCAGGGCGACGCGGCGATCCTCTACTGCTTCATTTTCCTGTACTTCTTTTTCGCGGGAGGCGGCGCGTGGAGCGTCGATGCGGCCCGTCGCGGAACCGGCCTCGCGACGCCCTGAATAGGATCGCGAGAGAACCTCCTGGGCGGCTTCCAGCGGAGCACGTCCTGCAAGGGTGTCGAAGAGCATATGCTGTTGCCCTAGGTGGAAATGATAAGAAGTTTCGGCTCCGCTGATCGTCGCTTTCGGGGCGCCAGACGGTCTCAAGAATGGCCGCGTTGGGCGGATCGAGACCTTCGTCGTGGTCTGCGCAAATGTTCGGAAGTGGCGCGACCGCGCCCATTGCCATGGTCCACTTCATCGGGCAGTGCAATTCGGTAACGCCTGAACCAAATCCTTCGGGGCGGCTTCGGGTTAGGCGTTACAATTCATGAGCTCACATCGGGCGCTGCGGCTGTGGAGGGCGGCATGAGAGAAAGACCATGCCTAGTTGGAACAGAGGCCACATAGTCGGCCAAGGGCGGCCGGTACAGTTCGAGATCACAGAGCAGACCCGAGCCGCCGTCGGTGCATGGATAAGCTGCCGCCACCTCGCCGAAAGGGATTTCCTATTCCCGCGTCGGGTTCGGGCAAAGCCGCACATATCAACAAGGCAGTATGGGCGGATCGTAGACAAATGGGTGGCCAGCATCGGCCTCGACCCGAAACGGTACGGCACGCACTCGATGAGGCGGACCAAGGCGTCGCAGATCTACAAGGAGATCAGCAATATCCGAGCCGTGCAACTGCTTCTTGGTCATACAAAGCTGGAGAGCACCGTGCGCTACCTGGGCATTGAAGTCGACGACGCATTGGCGATCTCTGAGCAGGTTGAACTCTGACACACAAGGGAGCGGCGCTTTCGCAAAGCGTCGTTCCTGACCCTAACCCGTCCTTTTCAGCCTTATCATGAATGTCGCGCATGCTTGTAAATCAGACATTGCGCTGGCGCGGTTCGAGCGCTCCAGTTAATTCGAGCATCTGATAGCCGGCCAAGAGTGTGATCAGAGATCCGACAACCCGCAATGGCGTCCTTTCCGCAATGCCTTGACCATCTATCCCGACAGCGGTGCCGCAATAACGCCTCCAGCGATCAGGCCGGCGACCGAAGTTGGGTTGTCGCAGAATCCGCCGGCGTGCTTTCAACGGCCGGTAAAACAGAATGCATTGGTTTAAAGGGCGGCCATGGGCACTTCCGCGAGATTGCTCCCAGCGGTTGTCGGTGCTAAATTTGGTAGAAGCTGCCGCACTGATGTTGTCCGAGTGCGCCGCCTGCCGCCGCCGATGTGTTCTTGGAGTGGCCTAAAGAGTGGCAGGGTTTGGAGACCGGGACGATGAGCTTGACGCGCCGCGATGTGCTGATCGCCGGGAGTGTGGGGGTTGCCGCGTTCTTCTCGCCGCGGAGCGCGCGTGCGAACGATGAAGCGCTGGATCTCGTCAAGCAGTTCACCGGACGGACGGCCACGGTGTCGGATCGCCTTCACCTGATAATGCCGGCGGACTTCCCGACCGGCTACACCGTGCCCATGAGTCTTTACATCGATAGCCCCATGACCGAGGCCGACCATGTGAGGCAGATGCGCGTGTTCGCGCCGCGGAACCCGCTCATCGAAGTGGCCAGTTTCCACTTCGTCCCGCAACGCAGTCTGCCCCGCGTGTCGACACGCATCCGGCTTGCCAAACCGCAACACGTCGTCGCTGTCGCTGAAATGAATGACGGCATCTTGCTGATGACCACGACGTGGGTCCGTGTCGCTACGGATGGCTGTGCCTGAGATCGGAGAGAGACAGTGACCACCCCGACACCACGCGTGATCGTGCCAAATGCTGCGGCGAAGGGGGAGATTTTTCAGGTCAAGACCATCATCAGCCATGAGATGGAAACGGGGCTACGCCATGATGATCAAGGCAATGTAATCCCGCGCAAGATCATCAACAAGTTTGTCTGCCGCTACAACGAAACCGTGGTGTTCAGTGTCGATCTTCACGAGGCGATTTCGGCCAACCCGTTCTTCGAATTTTCTTTGCGCGCGACGGAGAGCGGCCGGCTCGATTTTGTCTGGGAAGAAGACGGCGGTGCCGTCCATATGTTGTCGCACCAGTTCACGGTGGGTTGAGGTGGCGACGCAATCGAGCTGCGCGAATTATAGCGTGACAAGTTGAGTGGGAGCGTGACCGGAAAACTGCGAAACAGACGGGTATTCAGCATGCGCCCCGTCGCGAGATCTGCGATTGCCACGGGCCTCGTGCTGCTCTTCAGCCAATCCGGCGCGGCGGCGGGGCCCGATCAAGGCGCTCAACTCGCCGCAACCTGTGCGTCCTGCCATCGTCTCGATGGCGGCGGCACAGGCATTCCCAGCATCATCGGGCTTGGTGAGGAGAGGCTCACCAACGCCCTGCTTGCCTACCGGGCGAGCGAGAGTCCAAATCACATCATGCACGTTATCGCGCTGTCGCTCAGCGACGAGGAGATCGCGAGCGTCGCGCGCTATGTCGCAGCGCAGGGGAGTAACCCGCGATGAAATCCTGGACTCGTCGCGAGTTCGGACGCCTCACCGGAGCAGCGTTGCTAACGGCGCTCAACCAGCCGAAGGCGCGGGGCCAGGCCAAGGCGCGTGTCGTCGTGATCGGCGGCGGCATCGGCGGCGCA
Organism: Mesorhizobium sp. WSM4807; assembly: GCF_055811615.1. Classification (NCBI taxonomy): domain Bacteria; kingdom Pseudomonadati; phylum Pseudomonadota; class Alphaproteobacteria; order Hyphomicrobiales; family Phyllobacteriaceae; genus Mesorhizobium; species Mesorhizobium sp. WSM4807. The sequence continues at coordinate 15,452 of NZ_JBVVQY010000025.1, read as the reverse complement.
ACGGTCGCCAGATATCTCGCCGCCAGCGCCACGGCTATCGAGGTGACCCTGGTTGAACCGCGGCAGAGCTACGCGACCTGTTTCTTCAGCAATCTCTATCTCGCCGGGCTGCGCCCGTTCGAATTGCTCAGTCATGGTTATGAAGCGCTGGCAAAACAATATGGTGTCATCGTCATTCATGAGTCCGCCGCGGCGATTCACCCGGCGGCGAGAACCGTTGCGCTCAACAACGGTTCAAAGCTCAGCTACGACCGTCTCGTTGTTGCGCCAGGCATCGCATTCAGGGATCGGGCGCTTGAGGGCTATGACGAAGCGGCGATGGAGATCATGCCGCACGCCTGGAATGCAGGGCAGCAAACCAGGCTGTTGCGCCAGCAACTGGAAAGCATGGAGGACGGCGGGCTGTTCGTGCTGGTTGCTCCGCCGAATCCGTTTCGCTGCCCGCCCGCCCCCTACGAGCGCGCTTCGCTCGTCGCATCCTATTTCCAACGCCGCAAGCCCAGGGCCAAAATTCTGATCCTCGATGCGAAAGACAGCTTCAACGCGCAGGACCTGTTCCAGGACGCCTGGAACCGCCACTATCCGGGAATGATCGAATGGCTACCGGCCCAGTTCACTGGCGGGGTCACGGCAATCGACGCGAAGACCCGGTCGGTGATCACCGCGGGAGCAACATTCAAGACCGCGGTGGCCAATGTTATCCCGGCGCAAATGGCCGGGCGCTTGGCGCAGCAGGCGGGGCTCGCCAATCGGTCGGGCTGGTGTCCGGTCGATCCGGTCACCTTCGAATCGGCGCTGCAGCCCGGCGTCCATCTGGTCGGTGACGCGATTATCGGCGGGGATATGCCGAAATCCGCCTTCTGCGCCAACAGCCAGGCCAAAGCCTGCGCCTTTGCCATCGCGGCCGATCTCACCGGATCAGCGCGTTTCCCGGCGCATTTGTTCAACACCTGCTACACCTATCTCGCCCCCGACGATGCGTTCAGCAACGCCATCAGCTTCAAGCCCGTCGACGGGAAGCTCAAGAGCGTCATCAGCTTCGTCAGCAAGGTCGAGGAAAGCTCCGAGGTCCGCCGGCAGGCTGCGCGCGCGGCGGAAGGCTGGTATGACGCCTTCACGCACGACGTGTTTGGCTGAAACGAAACTCAACTCCGCTCGACGGCCGGGCCGGCCATTGCCGAAATGCCGGCGCCATCGTGGGCACGCTCCACCTCGGCGCCGGATCGTTGCTCCGGGATCAGCGCTGGAACAGGATCAGGCAGCCGCTCCAGCCGCAGCGAATTCACCACCACGAGGATGCTCGAGCCGGCCATGACCGCCGCCGCAAGGATTGGCTGCAGAAGTCCGAATGCTGCGAAAGTCAGCGCGACGAGATTGTAGCCGAACGCCCACATAAGGTTGGTCAAGATGGTCCTGCGAACCGCACGGGCCACGTCTACGACCCAGGGCAGCATCCACAATCCGTCCGCAGGCAACACGAGAGCCGCGGTCTCGCGGGCAAGATCGGTGGCGGAGCCGACGGCGATACCGACATCCGCTGTCGCCAGGACCGGACCGTCGTTGAGGCCATCGCCGACCATCGCCACCACATCATAGTCGTGGCGGAGCCGATCGAGGGCCAGCCGTTTGGCCTCCGGCGAAAGGCCCGCTTGGACGTCCTTGATCCCGACCAGGGCCGCGACCCGCTCCGCCGCCGGCGCCAGGTCGCCGGTCAACAGCGTGGCGTCGAGCCCGCGCTCACGCAGTGCTGCGATCGCCGCCTGCGCCTCGGGAAGCGGCGAATCATCGAGCGACAGCACCGCGTGAACCCGCTCGCCCCAACCGACATAGACCACCGAATGACCGCTCGCCTCCCGCGACCGCGCACGTTCGGCCAGTGCAGGGGGAAGCGGCCAGTCCAGATCATTCATCAATCGGCCGTTCCCCGCCGCCATGGGCACGCCATTTGCGCTGCCACGGATGCCACGACCGGGAACCGCCCGGACATCGCGGATGACGAGCGGCGTGATGCCGCGCTGAGCGGCTGCCGCCGCGATGGCTCGTGCCAGATCATGTTCGGAATGGCGCTCCAGACCGGCGGCGCGCGCCAGCACTTCGTCGATGCCGACCTCGTCGCGGTCGATGCCGACGAGACGGGCCTTTCCCGCCGTCAGAGTGCCGGTCTTGTCGAAAGCTAGCAACCGTACACGCGCGAGGGTCTCGATCACGCCGGGGTCGCGGACGAGGCAACCGTGTCGCGCCAGCCGGCCAATGCCGAGCGATGTCGCCATCGGAGCGGCCAGGCCTACGGCACAAGGACAGGCAACCACCAGTACCGAAAGGCCAATCAGCAACGCCCGATCGAACGGCAATGACTGCGCCCAGTAGACGATCGTCAGCCCGGCGAGGGCGAGGACGAGCGGCACGGCCACGCCAACGACGCGATCGGCAAGGCGTTGGGTTGGACTGCGACGGCCCAGCGCTTCGCGCACCGACCGGCAAATCTGTGCCCAGCGGGTTGCGGTTCCGTCACCGCTGCTTTGGATCAGGAGCGGGCCGTCGATATTGATACTGCCGGCAATCACCTTGGAGCCGGCGCCCTTTGTCACTTGCCGGCTTTCTCCGGTGATCACGGCTTCATCGGTGTTCGATTCCCCCTCGACAACCACGCCGTCGACTGGAATGCGCTCGCCTGGCCGGACCCGAACCAGCATGCCGGCCGTCACCTCCCGCACTGGGCGGCGGATCTCTGCCGCGCCATCGACAACTGTTGCGCTCTCGCTTTCGGCGGCGAGGAGCGGTTCGAGGTCGCGCGCCGCCCTGGCGCGGCCAACGGCCTCGAGATAGCGGCCAACGGTGAACAGCATCAGCACCATCACGGCGGTGTCGAAATAGACGTGCGTGCTGCCCTCGAACACGGCAAATGCCGAATAAAGATAGGCGGCAGCGACGCCAAGCACGATGAGTGCTGATGATGTCACGCGTCCCTGAATACCATCGAGCCACATTTCACGAAAATAGGGGCTGCCGAGAATCAGCACCGCCGGCGTCGCGAAGATCCAGAGCACAAGATGAATCCACGGGAGCACGCCCGCATCGACGCCGGTGAAAGCGTCCGAATAGAGGAGGAGGCTGAACATCATGATATTCATGGAGAGAAAGCCGCCCACGCCGAGCTGGATCAGCAGCCAGGCGGCCTCCCACTCTTCGTGTCTGCCGCTCTTCACCTGAAAGGCGATGCAACAGCCGTAGCAGCAGAACGCGCAAGCTTCCCCGTTGAGCCTGCGCTCCATCGGGCGCGGGCCGATGGGCAGCGAGCAATGGCTACACAGGATATCGCCATGCGCAGTCATGCGGGATGTCCGCCCAGCCAGGCAAGGCCGATATGCGCGTCGGAAGGCAGCAGACCACGGCCGAGCGTGATGACGCCGAGCAAAAGAATAAAGCCGCCGGCCAGCCTAACGCCGCGCAGCCGCCAGGCTGGCCCGAGAACCTGGCCAACGCCGCCCATCATCAACATCGCGGGAAAGGTTCCCAATCCAAACGACGCCATGACGAGAAAGCCGGGAAGCGCTCCGGCGGTGCTCGCCGCCTGGGCGGCGAAGGCATAGACGAGAGGACATGGCAGGAAGCCGTTGAACAGGCCAAAGGCGAGCGGCGCGGCGCTGCTCCGGGCCGTCAGCAGACTGCGCAGGGACATTGCAAATGTGCTGCCGCCAAATCCGATGGCAAGGCGATGAAAAACCTGCAGCAAGCCGAAGAACTGCAACGCCATGGCAATCATGAGCAGGCCGGCGACAATCGCGAGAATTCGCTGGGCGATGTCGAGGGAGTCGTTCAAGAGCGGCGGCGCCATTGAACCTTGCGTGGTGCAGATGACCTGACCGAGCGCGCCCGCCAGCCCGCCCAGAAAGCAATAGGTTGTCAATCGGCCGGTATTATAGAGCAGGTGGCGAAGGACAGTTGCGCCACCACCTCGCTGATCGCGGCCCAGCGCGCAGGCAAAGCCGCCGCACATGCCGATGCAGTGAAAGCTGCCCGCGAACCCAGCGGCGAAGATCACGAGGTAATAGGTCATAGGCGTTTTCGCAGCGCCGCGTCCGCGTCGCTATTGCCGCACAAGATAGACAAGAAAGATGATAAAGCCGACGGTGCAGCCGCCATAGATGAGGAAGCCGAGCATCTGTGGCAAGCCGGCGTCAGCGAGCTTGAAAACCGTGTCCTGTAGCATCCGCTGCTCCTATGTCAGCCGAAATAAAGACGAAGCACGTTTACCGCCACCTCGAAAGCCAGGAAAAGGAGGTTCAATGCGGCGACCCCAAGGAGAATTTTGGCTACCAACATCTCCATCACTCCTGCCTTACCAGCTCTTGCGACAGTCTTCTTAGAACAGACGGCCGGGGCCGAGCCCGCCCCAATAAACATACATGTAATACAGCCCCCAGGCGAACAGCAGCACGTACACGACGAGAAGCCATAGCGGAATGAAGCCCACACGCGCCTGTATCAGGCCGCCGGCATAGTCCTCCAGTTCAGGGTGCGAGCTTTGACGCACGTCCAGTTCCGGGTGCGTCGGGCTCTCCGGATCGCTGCTCTGCAGATCGCTCATTCTCCATCTCCCTTTCAAAAAAGCCGTTGGCGGCTTTGTCGGTGCCGCTCAACGCGCCGGATAGGACGCCCCAGATGAACAAGAACAGGGCCGCCAGGCTCATCATCATGGCGCCCGCATATGGTCCAGTGACTTCAAAACCGAGCATGCGCTAACCTCCGGCCGGTGCCTGTTTCTCGCCAGGCGGCGCTGGCGGGCCGGACGCCGGCACCGACGGATCGGGCACATAGGCTCGCTCAGGCTTGTCAGCGACCAGTTCCAGATCGTTCAGCGCCGCGCGGGCCTCCTGCTTGATCGACAGCGGCTGCAGCGAGAGCGGGTCTTTATAGGCGGAAAGCGCCACCACGAAATAGGAAAGTGCCCACCGGTCCTCGTCCGGAAAGGAATCCCGATAGGACGGCATCGGCGTGCCGCTGAGGCCGGTAGTTATCGTCCGGAAGATGTCTTCGACGGCCGGGCCAGACTTGAATTGGCCGCTGGTGAGGTCGGCCGGCGGGGTGGCGAACCCGATATCATCCTTGAGGCCGGCAGCCTTCTCGCCGTCGCCCTTGCCGCCTTGGCCGTGGCACTCCCAGCACTTCGCCACCTGCCAAACCTCCTTACCACGGTCCAGCATCGTCTGGGACGGGGTCGGCGGGCGCCCGATATACAACGGTGGGCCAGGCGGCTCCTCGACGAAGAAAGCGTAAGGACTGGCGGGGTCGGAACGGTCAACCGCCAGCTCATACTTGATGTACTGGATCACCGCCAGCCGATCGTTGAGCGGCAGTTCGTACCAAGGGGGCATTGCCGTGCCGCGGATGCCGCGAGTAATGGTGCGCAGCATGTCGCCGTCCGTGGGCAGGGGCTCCTTTGTCAACCTGAACTTGAAGACTGCGGACGTGAAGTCCCTGGGCCGCTGGTTAAACAAAAAGGTGGCGGCCGGCCCGTTGCCGTCGCCTTTGGCACCGTGGCAACCGATGCAGCGGCGCTCATAGACTTCCTTGCCATAAGCAATCCATTCCTCGGAGCGCGGCATCGTCGCATCCATGACCTCCAGGCTTTGCGGCTCGAAAAGATCGCGCCATTTACCCCGGTTCGTGCCGAGCTTCTGGACGTAGGAAACGAGCGCCGCCAGCGTTTCCGTCTCCGCCGCGATGCTGACGGTTTCTCCTGTGTATTCTTCGTTCGGCGTCAGGATGATCGGCTTTCTTTTGCGCGCCTTCAGCGGCACGAACAGCAACCCGTACGCATTCGGCGTCAGCTGGATCGCTTGCTGGCTGTCGAAGTCGAAAAGGCCTTCGGTGACCTCTGTCCTTTCCAGGGTCCGACCGCCAGCGCCGTCGTCAACGATACGGACGGCTGCATCGGGCTCGTGGAAGAGACCGCGATACGGCGCCATTATCGAGTCCGGCACCAGCATCCGCGGATTGTAGAAGTGCGCCAGGTGCCATTCGTCGCTGTATTTCAGGCCGACGCGCGTCAGGTCCGGCCCGATCCGGCGTGTGCCTAACAGGTGCGGCACGTCATAGGCGTATTCGCCCGCCTCGCTGACCGGTCCCCAGCGGCGGATCTCGCCGGTCACCGGCCGCACGAATTGCGAATGGCAGTACCAGCAGCCTTCGCGCAGGTAAATGTTGCGGCCGCGACGCTGCTGCTCGGTGTAGTCCGTCGCCTCTGAAACCGTCCATTTCAGCTGGCCGAAATCCGTGCGCACCACCGAGGTCACGCGCGTAGTTCGCGAGGACGGCTCCACGAAGGGCAGCACGCCCTGCGTGACCACCGCAAGGGTGATGCAAAAGACGCCGGCGAACAGCGCGAAGAAGCGAACGTTCACTGCGCGGGCCCTCCCGCCGGGGCCGGGATAGGCGCCTCGACCGACCCGCGGGCGCGTCGCGCCTCAGCCGCCGGGCTGGTCAGTGCGGTCAGCATCAGATTCACCACCAGCAGCGACATACCGATATCCATGCTGATGCCTGCCAGGGTCCGCGCCAGCCAGTAGGGCTTCACCCAGACGAGCGAGTCGAGCCATTCGACCCCATTCATCCATTGATAACCCTGCTGCAGCCCGCCCGCTGTGAGAACCAGGCCCATGGTCGTGATGCCGACGGTGATCAGCCAGAACGACCAGTTGCCGAGCTTGAAGGACCAGAGTTCGCGCCCGAACAGCCGCGGCCAAGTATAGACGAGGCCCCCCATCGCCCAGACGACGAAGGTGCCGAACACGGTGAGATGCGAATGCGAGATGACGAAATCGGTGAAATGGGTCGGCTGCTGCAGCTGCCGCAGCGCCTCGGTCGAGCCCTGGAAGCAGCCGACGAGATACATGAGCGAGCCCATGATCAGGAACTTCGCCGGCAAGTTCCTGCCGAACTCATGCCACTTGCCCATCATGGTGCCAAAGAAATTCACCAGCACCGTCCACACCGGAATGATCAGCAGCATCGATGTGACGACGGCCAAGGTCTCGGCCCAGTCCGCGATCGGGCTGTAGAGGTAATGGTGGATGCCGACGAACGGGTAAAACAATGCCAGGGACCAGAAGCCTACCAGCGAGAGCTTATGGGCATAGAGCGGATTTCGCGCGCTGATCGGCAGGAAATAGTAGATGATCACGTAGCCCGCGGGCGTTAGCCACAGCCCGACGATGTAGTGGAGATAGAGGCCATGGAAGGCGGCGCTGTTGATGCCCGAGATCGTGTACGGCAGGATGAAGCTTCCAAGCACGAAGTTCATCGTCGTCCACACGAAAGTGGCGATCAAGTACCATAGCGCGACATAGATCGCCGGCTCGAGCCTTCGACTGATCGTGATCAGGAATTGCGCGGTAGCAACAGCCACTACGATGAAGAATGCGACCTTCGCATAGAGCGGAAACTCTCCGGCTTCCAAACCGTCACTGTCGCCGAACAGCAAGCCGACCAAACCGGCAAGCGTTGCGATGTTCCAGACCCATGCGAGAAGAACCGACCAATCCGACCATATCACCCGCACCCCCGACAGACGCGGCACGAGATAATAGCAAAGGCCGATGAAAAGCGTCGAGAAGGCGCCGAAGATGACACCGTTGACGTGGACCGGGCGCAGCCGGCCGAAGGTGAGCTCGAGGTTCCCCGATCCGAGATAGTCGGGGTAGTTGAAGGTGCTCGAAATCAAGACGCCGACGGATGGCGTCACCATCAGCCAGAACATTCCGAAATAAAGCCAGGTCCGCACGACCCGGTTGTCGACCAGCGCATCCAGGTCCACATTCGCGAACTTGCCGCGCAACTCCATCCCAGTCTCTGCCAACGCATAGACCTCCCCGCGCGGTTCCCGGGCCGCACCATTGCTTCAACCCCACCGATCGAGGTGTCACGCCGATGGCGGACGCGCTCCCGTGAAGCCGATATCCCGGTTATCGACGAGACTAGTACTTGCCTGGCACCAACACCGAGCCGGTGTTCGACCAGGTGATGTACGCCTCGAGCGCCTTCATCGCCTCCGATTCGGGATCGATCTTCTCGCCCTGGTTCGGTTTCTCGATGCACCAGTTGATCATGTCGCGCAGTGTCGCGAACTTGGCCATCGACGCCTGGAACTTCGGGAACGCCTGCGGATGGGTATCGGAGGCCATCGGATGGCACATGGCGCAAGCCCACCCGGTGGTCGACAGCTTGACGCCCAACTGCTCCGCCATCGCCGCATCACCGTGGAACAGGAGGTCTCCCTTCCTGACCTCCTCCATGAACGCTTCTTGATAGAGTTTCAGCTGCTTTGGCGTCACCGGATCCTTGTTGGCACTGGCCGGCCCGACGACGGCAGCTGCGACGACTGCTCCTGCGACGGTGGAACGCCTCAGAATGCAGAGGAATGTCGATGTGTTTATCATAGCCACCACCCTTTATGGATTTTCCCACGGGTACTGATTGTCGGCGATGCGTGGCCGTATGACCTCCCCAATGCTCTTGTCGTGGTCCTCCGGCGACTGGACGAACACCTCCTTGCGGCCCCACATGATGTACTCGACATCGACTTTGTCGTCGGCGTTCACATTCACGGTTTCCCAACCGACCCCATCGAAGTGATCGCCGGGGTCGGCCCGGATCATCGGCTTGGTCAGCTTGGGCACGCCTTCCGGCGCATACGGCCACGGCCAGGAGGTCGCCAGCATGCCAATCGAGCGCATGCTGCCGATCTCGTTGTAGAGCACCTGGTGCACGTGACCGTGGATGTTGGTGACCTTGGTATAAGGCTTCAGCACGTCATTCACTTCGCGCCAGTCGCGCACCCAGAAATTCCAGGGCGGGTAGTACTCGTACAGCGGATTATGGCTGAAGATGACGATCGGCTTGGACTTATCCCAATCGGCGAGTGTCTTCTGCATCCAGTCGAGTTGCTCGCGGCCGACGCCGGCCCACGCGCCGGCAACCGTGCCGTCGAGGGTAGCCATGTGGCCCATGCGCTCCTCTGGCGTCATCTTCTTCGCTGTCCAGTAGTCCGGTCCCCGGCTGACCGTATCGAGCCCGATGAAGCGCACGCCTTTGTGATCGAAGGTCCAGTTGGGTTGGCCGAACAACTCGCCCCACTTCTTGCCCATATCCAGATACCAGTCATGCTCGCCCGGGATGTAGTACTTCTTGATCTTCAGATCCTTGAGGAGCTCAACGCCAAGCTCAAGTTCCTCGATCTTTCCGAGCTGGGCCAGGTCGCCGCCGAAGATCAGGAAGTCGGCTGGCGGATCCATGGCCTGGACCTCTTGCACGGCGCGCACCACCTTGTCGACGAAGCGCGTGTTGAGGGATCTCTCGTAGAGATGGGTGTCCGAAATCCAGGCAAACTTGAAGGGCGCTTCGGCGGCGTGAGCGACGTCGATGGTGTTGAGCAGCGGCCACCACGCGAAGGTCTGGCCGACGGAAGCAGCGCCGAACAGCAGCGATCTGTGAATGAAGGTGCGGCGGGTGATTTGGAGCGAGTCGTCGGGCCGTACTCCAGGCGGCTGCAGCACCGCATGCATTTCGCGCCGAATGCGGTCAAGCTCGTCAGACATCAGTTCCTCCTCAGTGCAGACCGTTTCTTAAAGCGTCGGTCTTCTCACAGGAACGCGACCCCATTGAATCAGTGGGTCGCCCATTTTCTTATTTTTTCAGTTCAATCGTCAGACTGGTGGCCTTATTCTCCTGTACCGTTACGGGCTGCTCGATGGGCCCGGTGAAGGGGTGGATCGCCACGAGCTTGTAGTTCCCAGGCGGAACATCGGTTATGCTGAACTTGCCATCGGCGCCGGTGACCGCATAGTAGGGATTGTCCACCACATAGACCCAGCCTTCCATCCAGCCATGCGCGTCGCAGTCGATGCGGACAGTGCCGGCCCGCTTCAGTTCGACGGGTATCCGCTGGCCCTTATTGGGCAGCGCCAGGTTGAAGGCGGTGCGCTTGCCATAATACCCGTGGGTGTTGTGGAGCATTGGGTCGCTGTTGACCACCTCCAGCGAACCAGCCGGTATCATCTGAACCGCGGGCTCAAAGCGACATTTGAGGTTGTTAAGCTCAGGCGGCTTTCCGGGCTCTGGCCAGGCCTTTCCCTGTGCCACGTCGACCAGCTGCACCGCCGCGTTCAGCACGGCCTGATCGCTGCCGACTTCGATCAGCGGCTCCTCGCGGGGGTCGCCGCACACCTCGATATCCTTGGTGGGGATGATCTTTGTTGTCGGCACGTCGCCGCGGTAGACGATCGTACCCTCAATCGTTCCGCCTGCCGTGACCGGACCCACTTCGTAGGCTTGCGCAGTCGCGGACATCATCGCAACGACAGCGATCGTCGCAAGCCCGCTCATCAATTCGCGAATGGTCATAGACGCCACCTCCTTCATTAGGATGAGGGGCAACTTTTAAAAATAGGGCCATACCAGCACCATGTCTAGCCATTCAGCAAAAAAATATGATAAGGTTCGGCAGTTTAGGCGAGTTTGCTAGTTGCAAACATCGCGGGGTTTTGGAGCGTCTTTCTCGAGGTACCGGAGGTACTTGATGAGCCGACGGCATGAACTCCTCGCTCCGGGCCTACGGTCCCCCATATCCCGCTTCTGCATCATATTCGCAGCGGCCCTGTCGATCTGCCAACCGCTGGCGCGGAGTGACACGCCCGTGACGGTCGGCGGCTCATTCACGCTTACGGCGCCGGACGGAACGACGGTCACCGATGAGACTTATCGCGGCAAATGGCTGCTGGTTTTCTTCGGCTATACTTCTTGTCCCGACATCTGTCCGACGACGCTGTCATCAATCGCCGCGGCGATTGAGGAACTCGGCCCCGACGCCGCAAAACTGCAACCGCTCTTCATCACTGTCGATCCCGGACGCGACACGCCTGAGGTGATGGGAAGCTTTACCGCGGCGTTCGATCCGCGCATCGTGGGACTGACGGGCAGCCCGCAGCAGATCGCTGCGGTTTCGGAGGCATATGGCGCCTATGGTGTGGCGCGCCAGGGCGAGGCGGGCGGTGACGACTATCTAATGGATCACGGCACCCACATCTACATCATGAACCCACAGGGGCAATTCGTGGAGGGGCTAGACTCTGACACACCAAGCAGCGGCATTGCCGCTACGTTGGGTGAACTGGTGCGATGATACGAGCCCTGGGATGACGGAGATCACGATTATGCAGTTGATCGATCCATAGAAAGTTGTCATCCGGAAGGAGAGCGGCCATGCAAAGACATACAAAGGAAGCTTCGGAGCTTAAGGCATTGATCCTCGCGGATCTTCATAAGGAGCCGGGATGCGGGCACGTCACCGATTTTGTGATTCAGCGGCTCGAATCCAAGGAGAACGGGGCAAACTGGACTGTCAAATATCTGGATCCTAATCAAGATAAGGTCTGCGAGACGATTCTGATAAACATCGCGCGAATGTTGCAGCTCAATTTCGACCTTCCTGAACGCGGGTCGTGAGGAACGATGCGAGCGGGATCGGCGCGCATCGCGCTTCGACATAATTCGTATGCAAGCAGGGGAATCGGGCGATGGCGGAACCCACAGCGTTGCACACCGGCAAACCTGGCGGCGTAAAGAACGTCATTGCGCCGCGGCGATTTGGACCTCCGATGACCGGAGATGCGGGCGATATGGCCGATGGGCAAGGCCGTATCTTGGAGCCAGGCAATACGAGTTATGACGGTTTCTTTGCAGATGCGATCGCGCGTCTGCAGGAGGAACGGCGCTACCGTGTGTTCGCGGACCTTGAGCGCATCGCCGGACGCTTTCCCAATGCCGTGTGGCATTCCCCGCATGGACCGAAGGACGTCGTGATCTGGTGCTCCAACGACTATCTGGGGATGGGACAACACCCAAAAGTGGTCGCCGCCATGGTGGAGACTGCTACCCGCCTGGGAACGGGGGCCGGCGGGACGCGCAATATCTCCGGCACCAGCCATCCGCTCGTAGAGCTCGAGGGCGAGCTTGCCGATCTCCACGGCAAGGAGGCAGCACTGGTCTTCACGTCCGGCTATGTTTCGAACCAGACTGGCATCTCGACCATCGCCAAGCTGATCCCCGGCTGTCTGATCCTGTCCGATGCGCTCAACCACAATTCGATGATCGAGGGCATCCGCCAGTCCGGTACGGAGAAGACCATCTTCCGCCACAACGACGTCGATCATCTCGAGGAATTGTTGAAGATGGCGGGTCCGGATCGGCCAAAACTCATCGTCTTCGAAAGTCTCTATTCGATGGGCGGCGACGTCGCGCCAATCAATCGCATTTGCGATATCGCCGATCGTTACGGCGCAATGACCTATCTCGACGAGGTCCATGCTGTGGGCATGTACGGCCCTCGCGGCGCCGGCATCGCCGCGCGCGACGGCGCCATGAACCGGATCGATGTGATCGAAGGCACGCTCGCCAAGGCCTTCGGCTGCCTCGGCGGCTATATCACGGGAAGTGCTGTGCTGATCGATGCGGTTCGTTCCTATGCTCCGGGTTTCATCTTCACCACTGCGTTGCCGCCGGCGATCTGCGCCGCGGCCACAGCGGCGATCCGGCATCTGAAAACCTCGCAGTGGGAGCGCAAGCGCCAGCAGGACCGCGTCCGGCGGGTCAAGGCGGCGCTGGGTGCCGCTGCGCTGCCGGTCATCCTGAGCGACACCCATATCGTTCCGGTGGCAGTCGGCGATCCGGCGCATTGCAAAGCGGCGAGCGACCTGCTGCTGAGCGATCACGACATCTATATCCAGCCGATCAATTATCCGACCGTGGCGAAGGGAACTGAGCGGCTGCGCATCACGCCGACACCCTGTCATGAGGACATCATGATTGATCGGCTCGCGGCAGCTTTGTTCGATGTCTGGAATCGGCTCGGGCTGCCACGGGACAATCTCGCCTGAGCGGCCGAATGAAGCTTCGCCGTTCCCCGAAGATTAGGTCTTAAGGATCAAGGAAATGGCTGCCAAGGAGATCATGTTTTCGTTCGAGGCTCGCGACAGTATGCTGCGCGGCATTGACACCCTGGCGAATGCGGTGAGCGTCACGCTTGGCCCGCGGGGGCGCAACGTCGCGATCGGCAGGGAGCACGGCGCGCCGCGGGTCACGAAGGACGGCGTGACCGTCGCCAGGGAAATCGAACTCGACAACAAGTTCGAGAACATGGGCGCCCAGATGGTGCGCGAGATAGCAACAAAAACCTCCTATCAGGCCGGCGACGGCACGACCACCGCCGTGGTGCTCGCGCATGCGATCGCCCGGGAGGGCGCCAAGGCGGTGGCCGCCGGCATGAATCCCATGGACCTGAAGCGCGGCATCGATCTCGCGGTCGAAGCCGTCGTCGCGGAACTCAAAAACAACGCCACGAAGGTCACCTCGAACGTCGAGATTGCGCAGATCGGCACCATCTCGGCCAACGGCGACAGGGAGATCGGCCGCTGCCTCGCCGACGCCATGAAAAGGGTCGGCAATGACGGCGTGATCACTGTCGAGGACGGGACGTCGCTCGAAACCGAACTCGAATTCGTCGAGGGCATGCAGTTCGACCGCGGCTATATCTCGCCCCATTTCATCACCAATCGCGCAAAGATGCGGGTCGAGATGCAGGATGCCTATGTCCTCATCAGCGAGAAGAAACTGTCCAGTCTGAACGAAACACTGCCGCTGCTGGAGAACGTGGTGCAGGCCGGCAAGCCCCTGCTCATCATCGCCGAGGATGTCGAGAGTGAGGTGATTGCGGCGCTGGTGGTCAACAAGTTGCGCGGCGCTCTCAAGGTTGCAGCCGTGAAGGCGCCGGCCTACGGAAACCGCCGCAAGGCGATGCTGCAGGATCTCGCGCTGATGACCGGCGGAACGGTGATCTCCGAGGATTTGGGCATCAAGCTCGAACATGCTTCCCTCGATATGCTCGGGCGCACCAAGAAGGTGATGATCGACAAGGCAAACACCACGATCGTCGGCGGCGCCGGCGAGCGGGAAAGAATCGAGGCCCGCATCGCCGAGATCAAGCTCGAGCTTGCGGAAACCACCTCCGATTTCGACCGCGAGAACCTCCAGGAGCGGCTGGCCAGGCTCGCCGGTGGCGTCGCCGTTATCCGGGTCGGCGGTGCAACCGAAGTCGAGGTCAGGGAGAAGAAGGATCGCATCGATGACGCGATGAACGCGACAAGAGCCGCGGTTGCAGAGGGCATTCTCCCCGGCGGTGGGGTCGCCTTGCTGCGCGCCGGCAGGGCGCTCAAGAAGCTCAAGGGCAGCAACGAGGACCAGCAGGTCGGCATCGCGATCGTGAGGAAGGCGATCACGTGGCCGGCTCGGCAAATCGCGATCAATGCCGGCCTGGAAGGCTCGGTCGTCATCGCCCGGATCCTCGAAAACGACGACAACGCCTATGGCTATGATGCCCAATCGGGCGTGTACGGGGATCTGGTGTCAAAGGGCATCATCGACCCGGTCAAGGTGGTGCGAACGGCGCTGCAGGGCGCAGCCTCGGTGGCAGGCCTCCTCATCATGACGGAGGCCATGGTGGCCGAAGTGCCTGGCCCGCCGCCGCCGGAGCTTCCCGGTCACGAGCATCATCATCACGATATGGATTTGGATTTCTGACCGCTTCGCGGTCGTAATCCGGGCTCGCGGCCGTCAACAATGATCTCGCCCGCTATCGAGGTGAGACAAGTCGTCGAGGATCACGGTATCCAAGGTCGGCTCATGGCGCTACTTCGTGTTCGAGAACCGGAAGGATTGACCCGCTCGCGACCTTCGCCATACCCAGCACGAACGTCATGTGTTGGGCCAATTTCAGTCGTCAACTAGCCTGCCAATCTGCCAATTGGGAGTACCGCCGAACTAGCGAGCCGATCTCGGATGTGGAGAGGTGCCATGTTGAGGGGTGCGTGCCTGTGCGGCAGTGTCAGCGTCGAGGTCACAGGTCCAATTGAACATCAGCCTGAAGCTTGCCATTGCAGGATGTGTCGGAGGCAGTCTGGCCATGTCCTCGCTGCTGTGAATGTCCGGCGCGACGCGCTCTCAGTCGTGGGTGAACAGCACGTCCGTTGGTACCGATCATCCGACAAAGTCGAACGTGGGTTCTGTTCTGAGTGCGGCTCGACGTTGTTCTGGAAGCCCACGATTGAAGGCTACCAGCTCACAGCGGTCGCGATGGGTCTATTCGATGGCCCGACCGGCTTGCATCTCTCCAAACACACATTTGTCGGGGACAAGGGCGACTACTATGAGATCACAGACGGTCTACCGCAGAGCGACAGCTACTGACCGCTCGCTTTTCTAATGAGTGAACGGCCGAAGTCGGACCGCCCCGGTCGTTCAATGCCTGCGATGGAACGACCGTTCATGGCGTGCGCCGTGACAAGGCGGCGCTTTCCAGTGGGTGCAAGTCCCACCCGGCAAGATGCTCCAGCCGGAAGCAA
>NZ_JBVVQY010000024.1:2406-98568 GCF_055811615.1 Mesorhizobium sp. WSM4807 | reverse complement strand
GCTTCCGGCTGGAGCATCTTGCCGGGTGGGACTTGCACCCACTGGAAAGCGCCGCCTTGTCACGGCGCACGCCATTACCGGTCATTCGCAGCGCGCCTATTAGCTGACCTTCAGCCACTGGCCGGAGACGACCCATACAAGACGGCAGCAGTCAGTAGTGCGTGCCTCGAAGCGGACATTCCATATCGGCATATTACCTGATGATGCTCCTTCCTCATCCGCCGCATCGCCCGCCAGTCGCGAGTAACGGGACGGACTCTTGAAAGAGGTCGATACGGGTGAAAGATCACCTCACTTGGTTTGAGGCGGCTCATCATAGCAGATGTTGTAGAGGATTCGGCAACGCAGCTTCGTCATGTCCGGATAGTCATAGACACAGATCATCGACTTGAAAAACAGGTCGGTTTCCCTGAATCCGTGCATCGCCTCTTCGTGCTGCATTGCTTGGTCGATGTTCGACTGAGGTATCATGGAGGCGAAAAGCTCGGCTTCCGGAAAGTCTTCAATCCTCTCGAACTTCTTGATCGAGTCGAGTTCGTTCATGACATGGAACATCTCGAAGGGCTTGTTCCCTTTGAAGATAACGTCGATCAAGCGTTCCGCCACCTCGTCGTAGGCGTCTTCTCCGCGACGTCGCAGATCGGCAATCATCTTCTCTCTGGTTCCGTCGAACCTGCGCCGGGCGATGTTTCTGCAGAGCTTGAGTTCATTTGCGATGGTCACGGAGAACTCGTCGCCTTGGCTCTTGTCCAGATAAGAGGCTTGCTCAAGGTCGTCGATCGCCTTGTCGAAACGGAGCTGCCACCTGTAAAGCTTGGCTCGATTGATAAGTGGAGAAGGGTTACCTCGAACGATCGCGTGTAGAGATCAAGGCGCATCAGCCGGGCACACCATGCCGGGAATGGCCAACATGGACATGTCGGGCATGGATGAAGCGCACAAGGCCAACATGGCGGCAATGATGAAGATGCATCCTGCCATGATGCAAGGCATGATGGCCAAAGACCCTGATGTCGCCTTCGCTTGCGGGATGATCGCGCATCTCCAGGGCGCGATCGACATGGCCGAAGTCGAGCTGAAATACGGCGACAACGACGAAGCCAAGAAGATGGCTCAGACGATCATCGACGCCCAGACCAAGGAAATCGGCGAGTTCAAGCAGTGGCTTGAGACGAACGCAAAGTGATCGTTAGGAGGCGCCGTAGCGCGCTCCTAGAATCGAAGAAAGGACACCGCCATGCATCACCTTAGCTCCGAAATGAAAAGCTGCACCGACGAATGCCTGCGCTGCTATTCCGTGTGCCTTTCGACCGCGATGGGCCACTGCCTGGAACTGGGCGGCCGACACACCGAAAAACAACACTTCACGTTGATGATGGCGTGCGCCGAGATCTGCCGGACGTCGGCGCATTTCATGCTCATCGGTTCCGAGCACCACAAGCATACCTGCGGCGAATGCGCGGAGATCTGCAACGAATGCGCGGATGACTGCGAGCGTCTCGGTGACATGCAGGAATGCGTAGAGGCCTGCCGTCGCTGTGCAGAGAGCTGCCGGAAAATGGCGGCGTAGATCTCATCAGAGGGCGCCCGGTTCAGACCGCGCGCCCTCGCTACTGCGAATGTCATCTGAAGAACACGAACTTGACCAAGGCGGCGATTGCCAGCGCGACAAGGACGAGGAGGATGAAGCCTGCCAGGCCCATTCCCCACATTCCGCCCGACATCATCTGATCCATCATTTTTCGCCCTTATTCCGCGGCCAATTTCACCCGAAAGTCTGCTCTTGGCTCCTCGACCGCACTCCGGATCGGCAACCGCCAGCCCTTGACGATGCCGTAGACGGCGGGAATCACGACGAGCGTCAGGATCGTCGAAGAAATCATGCCGCCAATCATGGGTACGGCGATCCGCTGCATGACCTCCGATCCGGTTCCCGTGCTCCACAGGATCGGCAGTAGGCCCGCCATGATGGCGACGACGGTCATCATCTTCGGGCGCACGCGCTCGACGGCGCCGAGCATGATCGCCTCGTTAAGGTCCGTCTTGGCCAAACTCCGCTTCGCGGCCACACATCTGGCCTTCGCCTCGCTCCACGCGTTGTCCAGATAGATCAGCATGATGACCCCGGTTTCGGCGGCCACGCCGGCGAGCGCAATGAAGCCCACCGCGACCGCGACCGACATGTTGAAGCCCAGCCACCACATCATCCAAATGCCGCCGACGATTGCGAATGGCAGCGACAGCATGACGATCAGCGTCTCGGTCAGCGCCCGGAAGTTGAGGTAGAGCAGCAGGAAGATCAGCGCGAGCGTTAGTGGCACGACGATCTTCAGCCGTGCATGGGCACGTTCGAGATATTCGAACTGCCCGCTCCAGGCGACCGAATAACCTGGCGGCAGTTTTACTTCTGCGGCGACCGCCTGTTGCGCCTCGCCGACATAGCCGCCGAGATCACGGCCGGCGATGTCGACGAAGATGTAGACTGCAAGTTGTCCGTTCTCGGTGCGGATCGAGGTCGCGCCGCGCGTGAGTTCGACCTTGGCGACTTCCCCGAGGGGCACGAAGCCGCCGCCAGGCAGCGCGATCTGCACGTCGCGGGCGATTGCGCCGGGATCGCTTCTCAGCGCGCGCGGATAGCGGATGGCGACACCATAGCGTTCGCGGCCCTCGACTGTGGACGTGATGATCTTTGCGCCGAGCGCCATGGAGATCACATCCTGCACGTCGCCGACCGACAGCCCATAGCGGCCGAGGGCGGTCCGATCGGGAACGATATCGAGATAGTAACCTCCGATCACCCGCTCGGCATAGGCGCTGGACGTACCGGGCACGGCCCTCAGTACCGCCTCGATCTGGCGCGCGACATTTTCCATTTGAGCGAGATCGGTGCCGTAGACCTTGACCCCAACGGGCGTGCGTATGCCCGTCGACAGCATGTCGATGCGGGCGCGGATCGGCATGGTCCAGGCGTTTGAAACACCTGGAAACTGCAGCGCCGCGTCCATCTCGGTTTTCAGACCTTCCGATGTGACTCCGGGCCGCCATTCCGATTTCGGTATCAGGTTGATTATCGTTTCGAACATCTCGGTCGGCGCGGGGTCGGTCGCGGTCTGTGCCCGGCCCGCCTTGCCGAAGACAGACTCTACCTCAGGGAATGACTTGATGATCCGATCCTGCATCTGCATCAGTTCCGCGGCCTTCGTGACGGACAGGCCCGGCAGCGTCGTCGGCATGTACATCAGCGTTCCCTCGTCAAGGTTCGGCATGAACTCGCTGCCGAGCTGGCGCGCCGGCCAGACCGTCACCGCAAGGGCGGCAACCGCGAGCAGGATCGTGAACGTCTTTGCCCTCAGCACGCCGGCAATGATCGGTCGGTAGAGCCCGATGAGCAGCCTGTTGAGCGGATTTCTGTGCTCCGGCACGATGCGGCCGCGCACGAGCATCACCATCAGGGCCGGCACCAGCGTCACCGAGAGCAGCGCTGCCGCCGCCATGGCGAAGGTCTTGGTGAAGGCGAGCGGACCGAACAGGCGGCCTTCCTGGCTTTCCAGCGTGAAGATCGGCAGAAACGAGACGGTGATGATGAGCAGGCTGAAGAACAGCGCTGGCCCGACCTCGGCTGCAGCCTTGATCAACACCTCGATGCGGGGCTTGCCCGGAGGCGCCCGCTCCAGGTGCTTGTGGGCGTTCTCGATCATGACGATCGCCGCGTCGATCATCGCGCCGATGGCGATCGCGATGCCGCCCAGACTCATGATGTTGGAGCCGAGACCAAGCAGCTTCATAGCGGCAAAGGCCATCAGGATGCCGACGGGCAACATGATGATGGCGACTAATGCGCTTCTCACATGAAGCAGAAAGACGATGGTGACGAGGGCGACCACAATGCTCTCCTCCACCAGCGTCGACTTCAGGGTCTCGATCGCAGCCTCGATGAGCTTTGAACGATCGTAGACGGGCACTACCTCAGCACCGCCTGGAAGGCTCTTTTCGACCTCGGCCAGGCTTTCCTTGGCGTTCTCGATGACGGTCAGCGCATTCGCGCCGACCCGCTGCAGCACGATGCCGCTTGCGACCTCGCCCTCGCCGTTCAGTTCAGCTATGCCGCGGCGTTCGTCCGGTACGATCTCGACCTTGGCGACGTCACCGAGCCTGAGCGGCACGCCGCTGACCGACTTCAACGCGATGCTTTCGATGTCGGACACACTCTTCAGGTACCCGCGTCCGCGCACCATGAATTCGAACTCGGAGATTTCGACCGTGCGGCCGCCCGTATCCATGTTGCTGGTGCGAACCGCCTCGCCGATTTCCGAAAGCGTCACGCCCTGAGCGCGCATCCGCGCCGGATCGACCACGATCGAGTATTGCTTGACGAAGCCGCCGACGCTCGCGACCTCGGATACACCCTCGGCCTTCGAGGCGGCGAAACGCACCACCCAGTCCTGCAGGGAGCGGAGTTCCGCGAGCGACAATTCCTTGGCAACGACGGCGTATTGGTAAACCCAGCCGACGCCCGTCGCGTCCGGTCCGAGCGCCGGGGAGACGCCATCGGGCAGACGGCTGGCGGCCGCGTTCAGATATTCGAGCACTCGGCTCCGCGCCCAATAGGGATCGGTGCCGTCTTCGAAGATCACGTAGACGAAGGACACACCGAAGAAGGAGAAGCCCCTGACCACCTTGGATCTTGGAACGGTGAGCATTGAGGTCGTCAGCGGATAGGTGACCTGGTCCTCGACGACCTGCGGGGCCTGGCCTGGATAATCGGTGAACACGATGACCTGGACGTCGGAGAGGTCCGGTATGGCGTCGAGCGGCAAGGTCCTGACCGAGTAGACCCCCGCAGCTGCGGCCAGAGCGGTCGCAAAAAAGACGAGGACGAGGTTGCGTGCCGACCAGGCAATGAGGTTGGCGATCACGGTTTTGCCTCCGCGGGCGTCAGCGCGCCGAGCGCGGCCTTCAGGTTGCTTTCGGCATCGATCAGGAAGTTAGCCGAGACGACGACCTTTTCGCCTTCGGCGAGGCCCTCCATGATCTCGGCCATACCGTCACCGCGCATGCCAATCGTCACGTCGCGCGGTTCAAAGCGGCCTTCGCCCTTGTCGACGATCACGACCTGGCGGTCCCCCGTGTCGATGACGGCGTTGTCAGGCACGGTCACGACAGGATCAGTGCCGCCCGTCGCGATCTCGACCTCGGCATACATATTGGCAAGCAGCAGCCCTTCGGGATTGGGCAGTTCGATGCGAATCCGCGCTGTGCGGGTCTGCCCCTGGATTTCAGGGTAGATCAGACCGACCTTACCTTCGAACACGTTGCCCGGAAGGCTGCGGATGCGGACGGTCGCCTTGTCCCCGATACGAACCGAACTCAACTCGTATTCCGCCACGTCGGCCATCACCCAGAGGGTCGAGACATCGGCGATCCGGAACAGGGTCTGGCCCGCCTCCGCCATCATGCCGTCGACCGCCATGCGCTCCAGGACAACGCCGTTGCGTGGTGCCATCAGCGTAACCGAGATCGGCACCTTCCTCGTCTTCTCGATCTCAGCAATCGCTTCCGCAGGAACGCCGAGATTTTCCAGACGCTGCAAGCTGCCCGCGGCGGCGTTGCGGTCTGACCCGCCCATCAGATCGGCGGCATAGAGAGCACCTGCCTGGGCAATTTCCCTAGCGTAAAGGCGCACAAGCGGGCTACCTTTCTCGATAGCCTCCCCGGTCGTGATGTCAGCCACTTCCTCGATGAAGGCCTCGGTACGGGTTGAGACCAGGGTGACGCGTCGCTCGTCCAGCGTGACCGTTCCGGGAACCCGGACCGGACGCACGACGGCGCTCTTGGTGGCGAGTACTGTCTTCACGCCTGTCCGTTGCAGCCTTCCTGCCGATACCTTGACCGTCGAGCCGTCATCCGCTTCGCCCTCGAAGACAGGAATGTAGTCCATCCCCATGGAATCTTTCTTGGGGGTCGGCGACGTGTCCGGCAGGCCCATAGGATTGCGGTAGTAGAGGATCTTCCGGCCACTCGGTGCCGCCGCCGCGCCGCCGCCTGCTTTCATCTCGGGACGAACCTCGAAGCTAACGTCTTCGCTCGCCAGGACCGCGACGAAATCCCGGCCGTCCTCGGTGCGCTTAGGGGTCGACGAATAGGCGGGATCTCCGTCGGGATGGCGGTAGTAAATGATGGGACCAGAGGGAGTCGGATCGGCAGTCGCCGGCTTCGGTCCCGCGTCGAGCGGGCGCCCGATGGTCGTCTCAATCATTTGCACGACGTCCGAGACGGACAGATCTTGTTGTCCGGCCGAGTATCCGCCGGCGCCCGCCCCGGCCGCCAATACGGCGAGGGTCAGGAATGAGCCGAGCCTTTTCATTGGGCGGCCTTGAATACCAGGCGGCGCTCAACCGTGTCGGCCTCGCCCTGGACCTTCGCCGCGATCGAGAAGCGCCAGCCTCCCGCCATGATGAGGTCGGTCTTGAAGCGATAGATGCCGGGCTCCTCGGATGGCAGCACCTCGACGGGCGCCGCCATCGCCTCCATTCCATCCGGAGCCATGTCCATTCTGGTGGCGAATACGACAGCGTTGTTCACCGGAGCACCTGTCCTCTTGTCGAGGAGCCTGACGGCGACGACTGCACCGTTCCCTTCCTTGATCTCGTTCTCGATGAGTTGGAATTCGTAGTCCTCGGGCGCGGCCTTGGCCGCTTGGGAAGCCGCGATGACGGATGCGAACGCAAGCGTCGCAGCGCGTGGGGAAAAATTCGATTTCATGTTTTCAAGATTCCGAATGTCATTGAGCCGTTGCGCACGGCATTGGCATGGCAGACACCATGCGACTCCGCCCGCGCAGCATTCGGCCGCACGGATTCCGGCGCTGGAAGCGCCTGTGACAGTCAGGCTTTGGGTGGTCTGGGCGGCGGTTTCCCGATAAGCGACGAAAGGACCGCTTCCCTGCCGTCGAGGAACTCCTCTCCGCTCGGGGCTTGGACGAGGAACGTCGGCGTTTCGGGAACCGGAACGCTGACGAGGCCCGACACGCACAGGACCGCGAGCGGGCAATCCTTGCCGCAGTCCGGCACCATTGGCTTGCCGTCCGGGCAGCAGGGCATGTCGCCCTGCATGATGGATAAAGTCGACCCGGCAACAGCAGCGCTCGAAGACGAAGCTCCCAAAGGTGCAAAGGCCAGCCCAAACACGGCCAGCAACAAGAGCACCCTTCCGAAACCGAACGAATTCGTCATCGTTTACACTTTGGCATAGGCAGCCATCGCGCGATAGTGTCTCGGGTGTTTATGACCTTCTTGTGAAATCGCGCACAAGCCATCGCCGCCAACGCTTCTACTCATGCTTTGATCACTTCGAGCCGATGCAAAGAAGAAGCGATTTCGTTCTTCACGATGCCTAATCGCCGCGGCAAAGACTTCATACGACCGCCTCAAGCGCTGCGCACGTCGAGGAATATCCGGCCTTTCTGGATGCCTCCGCCCACTCCGAAACGGAGGTTCGATTCGAATATCGACGCGAGAGATGATAGTCTGGTTTTGGATCCTCGGGAGGAGGAGATGAGCGCCATTGCATTTTTTGCCGGCGTGTTGGTGGCTACGCCCTCGATGGCGGCGGAGCAACTGATCTTTTAGACTGCCAATTTTCCAGATGCTTCGGACCACCGGCAAGCCGGATCCGCACGGCGCGATCGCGACCACGCTTCCGAATCCTGATCGTGGGCTGTGGCGTAGTTTCGAGGGGAATCGGCAGCACATAGTTCGCAGTTTCGTTCGGCCCGGGGAGCCACCGCCTTTTTTACGCCAGGGCGCGATATTGCGCGCCGACGTGCGATTTTTCGCCACGCATCGATCCGATTCGTTCTGCTGGAATGGTACAAACAGCAGAGATTCCGATCGAAGTCAGTGGTAAGCTAGCGTAGCACCCTCCCCTCGCCTGGGCCTGCAAAGCTCTCATCGTAGAGTCGGCGGCAACATCGTGAAAAGACATGCACCCGGCGCCATTGCGCCGAAACGAGCCGTTCAGAGATTTGGCCAACGACCGAGTCCCCGCAACCCTCCAGTTCGAGAACCGGAAGAATTGATCGAAACAGCCTCTCACAGGTCAGGAGGCGGATGACAAAGTCTCCTCTCGGTCCCGTTCCCTGAGCGGTGATGTCGATCCTGTCTGGAATGCTGCAAAGGGCCGTGGATAGAAGGGCACTACTTTACGCGGGACAGGTATTGGCGCCCGCCTCGCCTCTGGACCGTGCTTCCTTGCCTACTCTTCGGGCGACAGCATATTGCGCGCGGCATAGAGTTCCGCCGTGAAATCGGTAATCAGAGCCGAGTTGATGCCGTCTGGCGGTCGCAGGATCAGCGCTCGGAAATGGACTGCCGGCTCGAAGGGCGTCGCGATAATGCCAGCGATCATGCGGTCGGCGATAACGGACGGATTAACCAGGCCGATTCCCATGCCTTTTGCAGCAAGAATGGCGATCGTTAGGCCGTAGGGGGTCTCGATCAGGATGCGCGGGCGCACGCCATGCGCGGCGAAGACCTTGTCCATCGCAACCCGCACCGTGTCCTCCGGTGACAATGCCAGGAACGCCTCGTCGGCGAGATCGGTTGGCGTGATCACCGCTTTCTCCGCCAGCCGATGGTTCTTCGGCATCACGCAAACCGCGCGCGGCGTGTTGAAGACGCTGTGGAGCACACCGCTCGTGTCCACCTCGTCAGCGGCGAGCCCGATGTCGAAACTGCCTGACGCCACCAGATCGCGCACCACATTGGAGGTGCGCACCTGATAACTGATGCGCACCTGCGGATGCTTGCGCGAAAAGGCCACGATGGCGCGCGGCACCAGCCCGTGCCCCAGTGCCGACAGGCTGGCAACACGGATCGTCCCCGTGCCCACTTCCTTGATCTGGGCCGCGCGCAGCTTCAGCCGGTCGAGACCGACCAGATTAGCCTTCACTTCTGCATGGAAAAGTTCGCCCTCGCGCGTGGCTACCAGCCTGCCGCGGATGCGGTCGAACAACTTGAAGCCGAGTTCGGCCTCCAACTTCGCGAGCGAGCGGCTGATCGCTGGCTGCGAGGTGTCGAGCAGCGCTGCGGCAGCGCCAGCGCCGCGCGTGATCATGATTGCGTTGAAGACATCGACGT
Source organism: Mesorhizobium sp. WSM4807 (assembly GCF_055811615.1). Taxonomy (NCBI): domain Bacteria; kingdom Pseudomonadati; phylum Pseudomonadota; class Alphaproteobacteria; order Hyphomicrobiales; family Phyllobacteriaceae; genus Mesorhizobium; species Mesorhizobium sp. WSM4807. Next base: position 89,431 of record NZ_JBVVQY010000024.1, on the reverse strand, counting down.
CGTGCAGGTTCATGGATAAGCCATATCAAAAACGGATTAACTTTATCGTTGCGGTCATAGATAGCAATGGGCGAGATGGCTATGGTTGCCTATGACCCAGCGCGACGACACCTGCCATGTCCATCCTCCCAAGCGTACGCAAGAGCCGTTCCGGTCGCTGGCGATGCCTGTCGAGCGTGCGTCGACCGTCGTCTTCGACGATCTGGAATCCTTCGAACGTCGCGTCGAGCGTCTGTATGACGGCTTCAGCTACGGGCTCTACGGCACGCCGACCAGCCGTCAGTTGGAGGATCATATCGCCATGCTGGAGCACGCGACGCGCGCGCTTGTCGTCCCGTCCGGCATGGCCGCCATCGTGTTGGCGACCATGGCCACTTGCCGCGGCGGCGACCGGGTGCTGATGCCTGAAACACTTTACAGTCCGGCGCGCGACATGATGGCCCGTTTTCTGGGGCCGCTCGGCATCCACGCCGTTCCCTATGATCCCCGGCTCGACGCTGGAATAGCTGCGCTTCTTGACGACACGACACGGCTGGTGTGGGTGGAATCGCCGGGCTCGACCACCTTGGAGGTGCAGAACGTGCCGGCCATCGTGGCGGTAGCTCACAGGGCAGGCGCATTGGTGGCGGCGGACAATACCTGGGCTTCGCACCTGCTGTTCAAGCCGCTCGACCACAACGTCAACATCTCTATGCAGGCGCTTTCCAAACATGCCGGCGGCCATGGCGATCTGCTAATGGGTTCGCTCGCCGTGCGTGATGAGGCGCTGTTCCGGCGCCTCAAGGATACGGCGCGATTTCTCGGCTACGGCGTTTCGCCAGAGGACTGCGCGCTATGCGAGCGCGGCTTGATGACCATGCCGGTGCGCATGCGACACGCCGACGCCACGGCCCGCAGCATCATGGAGTGGCTGTCGGGACGGACCGAAATCGCCCAGCTCCTTCACCCGAGCCTGCCGGACCATCCCGGCCACGCTGTCTGGAAACGCGACTTCGCCGGTTCGGCGGGTGTGTTCTCCTTCGTGCTACGGCCGGAACTGGCCTCGCTCCAATCCAAAGTCCTCGGTCGCATGCGTCTGTTCAGGCTGGGTGCGAGCTGGGGCGGTGTGCATTCGTTGATCGCGGTCAGCGATCCGCGAAGAGACCGGCCCGCCCCCGATTGGCTGAAGCGTGGTCCGGTCTGGCGCCTATCGATCGGCCTCGAGGCACCCGACGACCTGCTGGCCGATCTTTCCCAAGCCTTCGACCTTTTTGCCGTAGCCCGGCGGAACGGAGCTGCCTCGGCTGATGCCAAAGCTGCCGAGTGACGCCAAACTCAACAAAACAAGGGGAATAACGATGAAAACCAGAAGTTTGAAATGGATCACCGGTATGTCGATCGGGCTAGTGGGTCTGGCCACCGGTGTCGGCGAAGTATCGGCGCAGGCCGTGGTCAACAAGATCAAGGAGCGCGGTTATGTCAGCTGCGGCGCCAGCCAAGGCGTGCCAGGTCTCTCGCGCCCGGACGAGAAAGGCTATTATCGCGGCTTCGATTCCGACATCTGCCGCGCGTTCGCGGTCGCTATCCTCGGCGACAAGGATAAGATCCGCTATGTGCCCCTCAATGCCGGGCAACGTTTCCCGGCACTGCAGACGGGCGAGATCGACATTCTATCGCGCACATCCACCATCACGTTTACACGGGACACGGTTGTCCGTTTCGTTTGGATCAACCTCTACGACACGGACGGTGTGCTGGTGCGCAAGGCCGACAACATCACTGAGCCGAAACTGCTCGACGGCAAGACTGTCTGCCTGCAGGGCGGCGGCTCGCTGACCGAAAAGGCCATTGAGGAAACCGAGGAGGAATTCGGGATTTCCATGAAGAAGGTCTACTACGACTCGACCATTCAGGCGCGTGACGCTTTCTTCGGTGGTCGTTGCGACTCCTACGTAACCGACGGCACCGCCGCGGCAGGCCAGCGTGCCTCGGTGGCCAAGAATCCGGAGGACTACGACATCCTCAAGGTCGGCCACGCCGCTGAGCCCAATGGCGTAGCTGTCGCGCGCGGCGACGACCAGCTCTTCGACGTGGTGCGCTGGACGATGAACGCCCTGTTCTGGGCCGAAGCCAACGGCGTCACCGGGCAGAACATCGATGAAAGGCTCGCTGCGGGCAATTCGGAGATCAAACGGGTGCTTGGCGAAGAGCCCGGCTTTGGCGCGCCGCTCGGGCTGGACGACAAATGGGCTTACAACGTCATCAAGCAAATGGGCAACTATGCCGAAATCTGGGACCGGAACCTGGGCAAGGACAGCCCGCTCAAGGTCGAACGCGGCATGAACGCGCTGTGGAAAGACGGCGGTCTCAACTATCCCTTCCCATGGGATTGAGCCTTGGTCGGGGGCGCGCCGAGCGCGCGCCCATTCCTTCAATCGATGAACCGAGGCCGGCATGTTAAGCGACGCCAAGACCAGATCGATCATCATTCAAGGCGCGTTGGTGACGGCTGTCGTCGCTTTCGCTGCGCTGTTGGTCTCCACCACCTTCGCCAATCTAAGGGCGCGCGGTATCCCGATTGGCTTCGATTTCCTGACGATGCCGTCCAGGATCATCATTTCCGAGGCCATCCTCACCTATAAATCGCGCGATCCCTACTATTGGGCGATCGTTGTCGGGCTGGCCAACACGGTCTTCATTTCCGCTCTTGTCATCTTCTTCTCCTCTCTCCTTGGCCTCGTCGTCGGCATCACCCGGCTGAGCAGCAATCCCCTAGCCGCGGGTACCTGCCGGGTCTGGGTTGAAATAGCTCGCAACTCACCGCCGATCGTCCTTTTGATTTTTCTCTATTCGTTGTGGTGGAAGGTGCTGCCACCGGTCGGCGAAGCGCTGAATCCGCTGCCCGGTGTTTACGCATCCATGCGCGGCGTCGTCGTGCCGGCCTTCAGCATCGACATCGGCATGACAGGCGCACTGATCATCCTGTTCGCCCTGACACTCGCCGCGCTCAGCTACGGTCTCGCCCGGAGTGGTCGCCTACCGCGTTTGGTTGTGCCGGCGATTCTGGCTGCCGGCGTCGTGGGACTCTGGCTCGCCGATATTCGCTTCGCTGTCGATTTCCCGGTCCTCACGGGTTCGAACTTCCGGGGCGGCAGTGAACTGACGCCCGAGCTCAGCACCATCCTCGTCGGCCTCACGATCTACACCACCGGTTTCGTGGCCGAGATCGTACGCGGGGGTGTTCTGTCGGTCGGCCGCGGCCAGTGGGACGCCGGCCATTCGCTCGGCCTGCCACGTGGCAAGATCCTGCGGCTGGTCGTCATTCCGCAGATGCTGCGGGTGATCGTCCCGCCGCTCAATAGCCAGTACATCAATGTCGTCAAGAATTCGACGCTGGCGATCGCCGTCGGCTACCCGGACTTCCTCGCGGTGATGAATACCATCATCAGCAAGTCCAGCCACTCGATCGAAGGCGTCTTCATCATCCTCGGCGCCTATCTCGCCCTTAATCTTACCCTGTCGAGCGCGGCCAACTGGTACAACCGCCGCATCGCCATCGTGGAGCGGTGACCATGGCCATGTCTCTTCCCATGTCCTCCGAGGCAACGCCGGACCATTTCCGGTTCGCCGGCCTGCGGCGCCCCGCCAAGCTGTTGTTCGGCACACCGCTCAACGCCGCGCTCACGCTGCTGTTCGGCGCGCTGCTGTTCGTCACCGTGCCGCCCATGCTGCGCTGGCTGGTGATCGATGCGGTGCTCTTCGACCCCGATCCGAATGCCTGCCGAGCAGCCACTGGCGCCTGCTGGAGCTTCATTTATGCCAAATCCGGCCAACTTCTGTTCGGCATCTATCCGTTCGACGAACGCTGGCGCCCAGCCATTGTTTGCCTGCTCATTCTGGCGCTGCTCGGCTGGTCGGTGCGTCCGGCGAGCTGGACGTCACGACTGCTGGCGCTCTGGGTGGCGGCGTTCGCTTTGATCTTCTGGCTGATGGGGGGAGGCTTCGGACTGGCCGAAGTGCCGACTTCATCCTGGGGCGGCCTGCCGGTGACACTGATCTTGACCGTCGTCGCCATCGGGATCGCCTTTCCGGTCGGCATCCTGCTCGCGCTGGCAAGGCGCTCGACCCTGCCGGCCGTCCGGGTCGGCGCGGTGTTGCTGATCGAATCCGTGCGTGGACTGCCATTGCTGTCCATCCTGTTCGTGGCGTCGATCATGATGCCGCTGTTCTTGCCCGAGGCGCTGCTGCCCGACAAGTTCGTGCGCGCGCTTGTCGCGCTCACCATCTTCGCGGCTGCCTATCTCGCCGAAGTGATCCGCGGCGGCCTGCAGGCCATGCCGAACGGGCAGTATGAGGCAGCAGCGTCGCTCGGCCTGCCCTTTTGGCGCACACAACGTCTCGTCATCCTGCCGCAAGCCATCCGGGTGGTGATCCCTGCGCTCGCCAACACCATCATCGTCATGATCAAGAATACGAGCCTTGTCCTGGTCATTGGGCTGTTCGACCTGATCAGTTCAGGCAAGGCTGCACTGGCCGACCCCGAATGGCCGTCGCCAGCCGCCGAGACCTTTCTCTTCATTGGCGCGATCTTCTTTGCGCTGTCCTTCTCCTTCGCCCGCTTCGCCGATTTCCTGGAGCGGCGGGGCCCGGCCGCTCACTAGGAATGCTGCAATGTCGACGTCCGTATCTGCCATCCGGCACGTTCCATCCCTGCCCATGACAAACGATCCCACCGCCGTCGAGATGGTCGGCGTGAACAAGTGGTACGGGGCCTTCCACGTATTGAAAAATATCGATCTCACCATCCAACGCGGTGAAAAACTGGTGATCTGCGGACCGTCTGGTTCAGGCAAATCGACCATGATCCGCTGCATCAACAGACTGGAAGAGCACCAGCAGGGCCGCATCGTTGTGGATGGTATTGAACTGACCGGCGACCTGAAGAAGATCGATGAGATCCGCCGCGACGTCGGCACGGTGTTCCAGCACTTCAATCTGTTCCCGCACCTGACCATTTTGGAAAACCTGACGCTGGCGCCGATCTGGGTGCGCAAGTTGCGGCGCAAGGATGCCGAGCAGGTCGCCATGCACTATCTCGATCGCGTGAAGATCCCGGATCAGGCGCACAAATATCCCGGGCAGCTTTCCGGCGGCCAGCAGCAGCGGGTGGCCATCGCGCGCTCGCTTTGCATGAGCCCGAAGATCATGCTGTTCGACGAGCCCACCTCGGCGCTCGACCCTGAAATGGTCAAGGAAGTGCTCGACACCATGATTTCGCTGGCCGAAGAGGGCATGACCATGCTGTGTGTTAGCCACGAGATGGGCTTCGCCCGACAGGTGGCCGACCGTGTCGTCTTCATGGACCAGGGTGAAATCGTCGAGATCAACACACCGGCCGAGTTCTTCTCGAGCCCGCACCACGAGCGCAGCAAGCTGTTTCTGGCCCAGATCCTGCATTAGCACGCAATTCCTCGTGCGTATGGTCAGCATGGAGCGCGTGGCGTGAGGCAATGTGATGACGACCCCCACGCTCACCTGCGGCTGGCGCGTAGAGGCCGCAACCCGGCCAGAGTGACCGCAACGAGCCGGCGGACCGCTGCTTTGGATGGCAGGCAGCTGGCCGCTGCGAGGGCGTGGAGGCAAAAGATTGCAAGCTCGCCGGGCGCGATATCATCCCGGATGTCACCAATCCTTGCGCCTTCGGTTAACAGGTCGCGGATGAGATGGCTGAGCCGCTGCTGCGCCCGGGCGACGTGCTCGCCTCGATGCAGGCGCGCCGCGAGTTCGGTGCCGTGGTGCTCGTGGGAAATGAACGCGTAGGCCTCGAGCACCGCTTTGAGCTTCTCGCCAGCGTCGCCAGCCTGGTCCCGGATTGTGATTAGATGTTCGAGATGCCCGGCGACCTGACGTTCATGCCAGGCGACGAGGATCGCTTCAACGTCCGGGAAGTACTTGTACAGCGTCGCACGGCCTATTCCGGTCTCCTCGGCGATTTTCGACATCGTCACCGACAGAAGCCCGTGCTCGGCCACCAGCGCCGCAGTGGTGTCCAAGGTCGCGTCACGCACCGCACGGCGGTGCGCATCGATGGTTTCGTTCCACAGCTTCGGCATCACCCCAAGATACCTGACGTGGCGACATTGTCGAGATAAGAGACATCATGACTTGATATAGACAATTCGTCTCGATAAAATCGGGCCGTCATTGGATGTCGACATAGAGGCCGGAGGAACGTACATGGCCGATCCGCCCCCCTACCCCGGCGCACCACGCTGGGTGAAAGTGTCGGGAATTATCGCGATCATCCTGGTCCTGCTAGTTATGACCGCGATCTTCACCGGCGTCGGCGGGCCCCACGGTCCCGGCCGGCACATGCCGTCCCCCAGCGTTACGGAGCCTGGCGTGCAACAGCCATGATCATGACACCCGGCCTTCGCAAGTTCACCCTCACCGTGCATGTCACCTCCTCGGTCGGCACGCTCGGTGCGGTCGCCGGCTTCCTGGCACTCGCCGTCGCCGGCCTGGCCAGTGACGATTCGCAGATGGTGCGCGCCGCCTATCCCGCGATGGAGTTGACCGCCCGGTACGTCGTCCTTCCGCTGGTCCTTGCGTCTTTGCTAACCGGGATTGTCCAGTCGCTCGGCACTCCATGGGGCCTGTTCCGGCACTATTGGGTCTTGACGAAACTGTTGCTGAACGTCCTTGTCACCATCGTCCTGCTGCTTCAGATGGACGGCATTAGCTACGTGGCGGGCGTTGCGGCAGAGACCACATTGTCCAGCACCGATCTCCTCGGGCTGAGGCGCTCAATCCGGACCCACGCAACTGGCGGCCTGCTGGTGCTGCTCGTGCCTGTGGTGCTGTCGCTTTACAAGCCGCGCGGCATGACCCGGTACGGATGGCGCAAGCAGCACGAAAGGTCCACGGCGGCTCCGCAGCCATAGACGCAGCCGCTCCGCCAATCAGGGCCGGCGCCGCGTTCGACCGAAAAGGTCGTCGGATGCTCAAGAGGAACATCCTCACTGCGTCAGTCCGCTACCGGAACAAAATTGCATTTTTTGCCGGCGTGATGGTGGCTACGCCCTCAATGGCGGAGCAACTGGTATTTTACACTGCCAATTTTCCTGATGCGACGTCGGTCCAGCTCAGCGTGCAGAGCAATAGCGTCTCGCAAGACGGGAACTATGACTTTGACGTCGCTATTGGCTTGGTCGAGACGGACGCGAGCGGCGCCATCAGGTATGAAGATACCGGCAGGCACCGTGCACGCGTTCGCTGTAGTTATCCGGCGCATGTAAGTGTGGGCACGCGAAAATATCCAGTGGTGATGTCTCTGAGCCAGGCCCCACATGACGATTGGAAAGAGAATCTCTGGATGACATTTTGTGCGGTCCCGTCGTCTTGATACCCGTGAATGTGAAGTCACCGGATCGTCCGATCTTCAACTAATAATAGCGGCTTATGCCCTTGATGAGGCCGACCGGGTTCTGGCCTGACCGTCGCCGTGAGGGGCCGCACGGCTCGCGGCGCATCGGCCGGCCGTAAAGCGTTTCGATCCGGATCCTGTGGTTGGCAACTTTGTATCCTTGACGCGTGTATCGACAGCAGATGGACGTCGACGGCTTCAGATCGGCCCGGGACGGTGGCAGCCCGCAGCGTTTGCCACTCCGGCGTCCTCCAATGCCGCGGCAGTTTGCAGGCGAGTTCGTCCGAGATGACGATGCGGGCCTCCGTCAGCTTGCACATCGCCTGAAGCCTGGCGGCCAGATTCACCGAATCGCCGATCACGGTGTATTCGCTATGATGTTCTCCAGATATGACGCCCCCGATCACGTGGCCGTAGTGAACGCCGATCGCGAAACTAAGGGGTTCCTCGCCGTCGCGCACCCTGATCTCGCTCCACACATCGAGAAAGTTGGACAACTCGACCGCGCATTCGAACGCGCGTAGCGCGGCGGTCGCGAGCGGCAAAGGAAAGCCGAATACAGCCATGACGCCATCGCCGATGAATTTGTCCACGACCCCATCACATCCCGATACCGCCTGCGTCACCCGCCGCCTGTATTCGGTGAGGAGGGATGCTATCTCCTCCAGCGGCATCGTCTCCGAGAGCCTCGTGAAGCCTCGGATATCGACGAACAGTATCGCCGCTTCCTGGCGGCGAAGACCAAGATTCGCACCCTCCGTTGCCAAGCGCTCAGCCGTCTCGGGAGCAAAGAAGCGGGTCAAGTTCGCCCGCTCGCTGGAACTTGCGACCGCTTCTTGCACCAGCCGCCGGATGTCCAGTACCAGAACGATCTGGATCGCCGCGACGACGGTGAAAGCCACAAGCCGAACGCCCGCTGCCTGAGTTTCTTCCGAAGAGAGGCGGAAGACGGCTCCAAAACCGTCCTCCCAAATCGGCATCAAGACAACCGCCGAGGAGCCAAGAATAACGATGAGTGCGAAGGCGGCAACCGGCCCCGCGCGCATGCGCATGCTCGCGTGTGAAAGAAGCACAAACGCGATCGCGAGGCTTGGCGTTGCCAGCGCATCGACCAAGGAAGAGGCGGAGTCAAGGAGGTGCTCGGCGGTCAGATAGATGACGAGCGACGCGTCTACTGCAACATAAATCCAGTTTAGCCATGGGCGGAATAACCTCGTAATCACCAGGCCTACAGCTACAAAGGTGATCGCGGCATAGGCGCTCAGCAGCGTGAGGTGGATCTCGTGATTGACGATATCCGGTTCAAGCGCGACGGAGAGCGCGAACACGAACAAGGCCACGAACCGCCAAAGCGCGGTGCGCAGTTCGTTGCGCTGCTCGACCTCCGAAATGAGAACATTGATCTCCGTTCGAGCGCGATTGCTGGATGTCATAGGTACTCAGCTCGATTTCGAAATTAGGTGAACCTATCGACGTGGACCGCATCCTTGGTTTCGAGGGCCACAGGGGTCATCGATCGTCCCGATAGAACGATCGTACCGCGGTCGACAGTGCGGCATTCCCAAAAGGATCTTGGCAGCCACTCGCGATGGCGGGCCGACGTTTTCAGACGGCCTGCCATCCACGCACCTCGCCTACTTGATTTCCGTGACCATGATGCGCCCGTTCACGCGATCGGCTGTGAACTCTATCGCTTGACCCGCTTTGACCTTCTCGATCATGCTGTCCTCCGCGACGACGAACACCATCGTCATCGCGGGCATGTCGAGATTGGTCAGCGGCTCATGCTTGATCGTCACCTTCTTCTGTTTGGCGTCAACCTTGATGACTTCGCCCTTCACGTATTCCTGCGCAAGCGCGCTCCCGCCGATGGCGAGCATGAGCGCGAGCGTCGAGATTGTCTTTGCCAATAGTTTCATGACTACTTCCTTTGCGATTTTGGGGGTTAGTGGGCGACGGTGATATCGCCCTTCATGCCGGAATCGTAGTGACCTGGGATCAGGCAAGCGAACCCGAACTCGCCGGCGTTGGCGAACGTCCAGACGATCTCGCCCCTGGCGCCGGGCGCCAGCCGGATCGAGTTGGGATCGGCGTGCTCCATCTCGGGGAACTTCTCCATGAGCGCCTTGTGCTCCATGATCCCGTCATGGACGTCCATCACGAATTCGTGGTCGACCTGGCCCTTGTTGACGAACTTCAGGCGAACGGTCTCGCCCTTCTTCACCTTGAGCACGGCCGGTTGGAACATCATCTTCCCGTCGTCATTCTCCGACATCGAGATGTTGACAGTCCGCTTTGCCTTGCCAGCCTCACCAGGGCTGCCGATCGGCATTTTGGCGGCTTTGTCGCCATGCCCTCCGGCATGGGTTCCACCGGCAAGAGCTGCTCCCGAACTGACCGCCATCAAAACGGCCGCTGCGATTATATGTTTCATGCTGCACTTTCTCTCATTGTTGAGGTTGCGGGGTTTCGGTTTCTCATCCCTGTTTGCCGTGACCGCCGTGCGCTGCCGGGGCCATCGTTTTTGCGTCGCCTGATTTCGTCGGAGCGGGGACATCCCCCTTCCACTCGTAAGCCACGGTTCCCTCCGGGTGCTGGTACCAGCCCGGATCGGCGTAATCGTTCGAGGCGAGACCCTCGCGAACCTTCACGACCGAGAACATGCCGCCCATCTCGATGGCGCCGAATTGGCCCCAGCCGGTCATCATCGGGATCGTGTTGTCGGGAAGCGGCATCTCCATCTCGCCCATGTCGGCCATGCCACGGTCACCCATGGCCATGTATTCGGGCTGGACCCGGCGGATCTTGTCGGTGACTTTCGAGTTGTCGACACCGATGAACGTGGGCACGTCGTGGCCCATCGCGTTCATTGTGTGGTGTGACTTATGGCAATGGATTGCCCAGTCGCCCTCATATTTGGCTTCGAACTCATATGCCCGCATGGCGCCGACGGGGATGTCGATCGACACCTCCGGCCACCGCGCCTCCGGCCGGACCCAGCCACCATCGGTACAGGTCACCTCGAAATCGTAGCCATGCATGTGGATCGGATGATTGGTCATGGTCAGGTTTCCCACACGGACCCTGACCCTGTCGTTTTTCGCCACTGGAAGATGGCTGATCCCCGGAAAGACGCGGCTATTCCATGCCCAGAGGTTGAAATCCGTCATCTCCATGATGCGCGGGACATACGACCCTGGTTCGATGTCGAAGGCGTTCAGCAGGAACACGAAATCGCGGTCCACGCGCATGAATTTCGGGTCTTTGGGATGAATGACGAAGAAGCCCATCATGCCCATGGCCATCTGGACCATTTCGTCGGCGTGCGGGTGATACATGAATGTGCCGCTCTTCACGAGGTCGAACTCGTAGACGAAGGTCTTGCCGGGCGGGATTCCGGGCTGAGTAAGACCGGTCACGCCGTCCATGCCGTTGGGCAGGATCATGCCGTGCCAGTGGATCGTCGTGTGCTCCGGCAGCTTGTTTGTTACGAAGATGCGGACTCGATCGCCCTCGACCGCCTCTATGGTCGGGCCGGGAGATTGACCGTTGTAGCCCCAGAGATAGGCAGTCATGCCGGGCGACATCTCGCGCTCGACCGGCTCGGCGATCAGATGGAACTCCTTCACGCCGTTATTCATGCGATGCGGAAGGGTCCAGCCGTTGAGCGTCACGACCGGCTGGTAGTCGGGTCCGCTCGTCGGGAAGATCGGAGGCTGCATGTCTGGGGACTCCATGATTGGGGCGTCGGGCAGCCCCATCGCCGACGTTTTGGTCCATGCAGTGGCGCCGGCGAGCAGGGCTCCCGCGCCTAGCAACTGACGTCTTGAAAGCATTTTCTTCTCCTTGAATTCAGTGGCCTTCGGCGCCTGCTTCGGCGGCGGCCGGTGCGTCGCCGCCCCCGGACGAGCTTGCGCCGCCACCGTGGATGGCGGTTCCAAGGTTGACGTCGGCCAGCCAGAAATTGCGCTTGGCGTTGAGGGAAAGCATGATCGCGCTGATTTTCGCGCGTGTGTCCGCCAGAAGCTCGAACGTATTGGTGATCATGCCGTTGTAGGTCAGGAGCGCTTCGGCCTCGATTTTTGTGCGGAGCGGCACGACACTGTTCCGATAGTGCCGCGCAATGTCGTAGCTCGATCGGTAAGCGTCATAGGCGGATCTCGCCTCGGATCGGATGTTGACCGCCTTTTCCGCCATCCGGTTTGCCGCTTGCGTGTAGGCAAGCTCGGCCTTGCGCATGCGCGCTTTCCCGGTATCGAAAATCGGGATGACGAATTCGACTTCCAGGATGGGCGCAGTGCTCGTCTCGGTTCTGCCTTCTTCCGACTCCTCGCGTTCCACTTCTACGCCGGTAAGAAGTTCAAGGTCGGTGACGTAGCGTGTCGCCTCGGTCAGACCGTAGGACTTCGCCAGCGCCTCCAGCTCAAGCTTTGCAATCTCAAGGTCGACGCGATTTCTTAGCGCCTCGGCCTCGATCGCGCGCTTGGCCTTGGCGCCTTTCGGCAACCCTGGAAGCGCGTTCGGGACGGAATAATCAACGTCCGGTCCCCAAAGGCCCATGAGCCGGGTGAGTTCCTCCTTGGCGGTTCGGGCGGCGAGACGCGACTCCGCCGCCTGGCCGACGATCTCCGCATAGAAGACGTGTTCGCGGGCCTGGCCGGTCTTTGTGAAAGCCCCTGTCTCGCCAAGTTTCCGAGCGAGTTCCGAAGCAGCGTCCGCGGCGGCCTGCGCCTGATTCAAATAGGAAACGCTTTCCCAGGCCGATACGGCGTTGATCCAGGCTCGCCGCGTGTCTGCGGCGAGCCGTAGCGTTTCTTCGGCGGCCCGGAGCCGCGCCTGACGGAATCGCGCATCCGCGACCGCGACACGCCGTTCGCGGGTCGCCAGCGCAAGGATATTGCTGACCACCGCCCCTTCGATCGTTTTCACTGGATCGACACCGATCATGCCGACCGAGATCGTAGGATTGACGAGCATCCCTTCTTGCCAGACATCGGCCGCCGACAGGCCGATCTCGGCGTAGGCGGCCTGCAGGCCCTTGTTGTTGAGCAAGGCGACCTGCACCGCGGTGTCCGGACCGATCGTCTTCTTCTGGACGAGGCGCTTCACGCGCTCCGAGACCGTCCGCGCATCCACTCTGGACTGCACCCATACGGTTTGCTTGCCGGTCACGGATTCGGCACGTGCCGCGACTGTCGTGAAGCCGGCCATGGGGGCTGAGATGCCATCGAGGGCGGCGCTGGTCGTGCATCCGGCAGCGATCAGCGGGATGGTTACCACCGCAGCCATGGTCAAGGGCCGGCGCTTCATGATCCGGCTCCCGGGTTCGCAGAGGAGCGTTCTTCATTGAGACGCCGCCAATTCTGCGGGTCGACTGGCTCCCGGTGGCGATAATCGACGACGGCCGGGTGGTAGTGCGTATCACGGACGCCCATTGCTGGATCGGCCGGATTGAAGGCGGGAAGGATGTCCGGCGGCGTGGTTGCCGCACATCCTGCAATTAACAGCGATGCGAGCATCGCGAAGCTTGCGATTTTCATGGTAGACCTGAAGCTTGACGTATGCGTTTGGCCGCGCGGGAACGGATTCCCGACGCTGCGCGCGAACGCCCCGAAAGGGCGCGTCAGTTCAGATGTTTGGGTGGCCTTATGAGCGCTGTGTATTCGCCAAGCGGCAAAGTGACGGCAACGACGGGCGCAAAGCAGCGGGAGACAACATGCTCCAAGTCAGGGCAGTCGACAGGCACCGCATTTGCCGGCGCGCAATGGACTTCACACCTCTTGTCAGAGGATTGCTTGTCGCCGTGATGATGCTCTGACGTGTCCGCGTCGTCCGCCGTTGCGCCGTGATGGCCCATATCGTGTGCGGGTGTCTCGGCCTGGAGATCCACCCCGGCCTGAAGATCCGCCCCAGCATGAAAACCCGTGGCATTGGCTGCGGCGAACAGACCAGGCTGAAGAGCCGACATGACCAGGAACACGACCGCCAGCATTGCTCGGAGCGGTATGCTTCCTAGGATCGTAGTTCGACCAAGAGTCCTCATCGCACCCTTCCGACAATTGTTCGTCTGATTTGTCAAGGTCGCCGCAGCCGCTTTGTTGCATTGCAACCAAAAGTGAACGCAACGCCTGCTGCGATGTCCGCGATTTCGGTTTTACATCAGGCCCAGCACCGCTCCGGTGACGACCAGATAACGCGAGACCTTCGCGAGGGCGACGATTGCGACAAAGCTCCATAGCGGCTCGCGCAAAACCCCAGCGACCACGGTCAAGGGATCGCCGACGATCGGCATCCAGCTTAACAGGAGCGACCATCTTCCATAGCGGTGATACCAGTTCGTGGCGCGGTTGAGCGTCGCGGGACGCAGCGGAAACCAGGGCCTGTCCCGGAAGCGTTCGATCCCTCGACCAAGACCCCAGTTCACCACAGAACCCAGGACGTTGCCCAGGCTGGCGACAAGAACCAGCATTGCGGGCGAGAACGAATCCATGGCGAGGAGCCCTGCAAGGGCGGCCTCCGACTGCGCCGGGAGGATGGTCGCCGCAGCGAAGGCAAGAGCAAACAGGCCGCCGTAGATGGCAAGGATATCCATCTACGTTTCGCCTTGCGGAGCGGGCTTCAGGGTTGCACATCGATTACGACCATCAGTCCGCCACCGCCCTTCTCTTCGACATTGTTGTTGGTCGTATGATGCCCGATATGGCAATGGATCAGCCATTTTCCGGGCCGACGTGCCCGCCAGACGACATCGTAGCGTTGTCCTGGTCCGACGTTGACTGTGTCGGCAAGGAATCGTGCCGACGCCGGGATGGTCTCGCCGTCGCGGGCGACAACTTCGAAGGGACCGCCGTGGATGTGCATCGGGTGGATAAACCCATTATTGGTGCCGATGAAGCGCACCTTCAGAGTTTCGCCGACCTTCATCCTGATCGTGTCCGTCGACGGATAGGCGCGGCCGTTGATGGTGAAATAATTCGGCTGCCCGCCGTCCATCGGCATCGACGGAAAAGTCAGGCCCTCCCGCATCAGCCATTCCTGAAGCTGAATAACATAGTCGTGGTCTGCGGCAATCTCGTCCTGGGGATTGGCGGGATCGATGATGAGTGCACCGTAGAGTCCGAGCGCCTGCTGGCGATCGACATGATCATGCGAGTGATAGAAGTAGGTTCCCGATTGGCCCGCCGTGAATTCGTATCGGTAGCTGCCGCCGGGCGGGATCGGCTCCTGCGTGATCTCGGCCGGGCCGTCCATTTCGTTCGGCAGGATCAACCCGTGCCAGTGCAGGGTCGTGCTCTCCGGCAGGCGGTTCGTGACGTTGATGCGCACCCGGTCGCCTTGCCGGATATGCAGCCGTGGGCCGGGAACCTGACCGTTGATCGCATATGCGTCGACTTTCACGTCCGGCAGGATCGCCCAGCGGATGACCGAGGTTTCCAGGTCGAACACCTTCACCCCGTTCTCCATCCTGGCTTCCAGTTCCCGGTCGCCGCGAGCCTCCAAGCCATGGCTGGCCGTGACCAGGCGAGGATGCACGGCGGCCATGTCCAGCATCGCTGCAGCCGGCGTGTCGCGGTCCATGATCATGCCGGGCGGCATGATGGCGCCGCCTACGTCTCGCGCGCTGAGGGTGAGGTTCACCCAACTGGCCGGAGCGATCATGCCGAGCGCCAGCGCAAGTACGGACACGCCGCCGAAGGCCGCGAGTTGCGGCACAGTTGCATCCGGTTCCATGCCGTGACCGCCATGCGGACCACGCGACCCGCCTCCCCCGCCGCCGTGCGCGCCGTGGCCGGATCCGGACCTCTGCCGATTGGACCCGTGCCGCGCTCCGTGTTGATGCGGTCGCATGCCAACGCCATGACCGAAGACCATCTCGCCGCCGTGCCACCCCGTGTACCCCAGGAGTGCGACGACGCCAGCCGACATAAGCAAGCCCCAAGGCAGAACGGCTTCGGCTTCGCCCACCCACCCGCGCAACAGCAGGCTGGCCGCCCCGATCGCCAGAACTGCGAGGTTTCCGGCGAGGTGATAGCGCGCATGGTAGAGCGCTCGTATCTCGGCGTTTCCGAAAAAGTCGGCCAGACCCGCGGCCGCAGCGACGGCACCTGTTACGACGCCCGTTGCGACCAGCCAGGCGGCTGCGCTCGCCGCTACCGGCGAAGCGGTAACCCAATAGCCGAGGTCGGCGAGCAATGCCGCGACGAATAGTCCGATCGGAAGCGGCACAAGCATTGGATGAAGCGGATGGCGGCCGATCGCCGCGAAGACAGGTATGCCCTGCCCTTCATGCGCCGATCCGTGGCCGGATGATCCATTGTGGCCCGTGCCTGGATTGCCGCCTGAACTGTCATGCCCGGGGTTGGCGTGTTCGTGATGGCGTGCGCCGTGACCTGAGCGATCTCCGGTCGCTTCGGGTTCAAGCTTTTTCTCCTCGTGACGGTGTCCTGCTGCCTTGGCCTCCTCGCGGGCGTGCGCGTGGTCGCGTCTATCGTCTGCCTTGGCGGACTCAGACTCACGTTCGGTCATCAGCCCGTGCTTGAGGCCACGAGCCACCATCCAGACGTTCGAAGGATAGGCGGTGATGAACCCGACGATCACGCCGAACGACATGACCCCCCAGAACAGGAGCTCCGTCGGCTCCATCGCCCGCATATCGCTGCCCATCATCAGGAAGCTCATCACCGGCGCCATCCCCGCCATCATGAAGTTCATACTGATGAATTCAGGCATGAAGCTCTTGCGGACGTTCTCCCAATAGGTGCCGCCCATCATCGACTTCATGAACAGCGACTGGAAAATAAACAGGCCGAAGGCGAACCCGGCAATGTATTCCACGATGAGATCGATCCACATCGGCAATCCGAGCGCGGCGGTAATTGCTGCCGCGAGAATGATGCCTGTGGCGTCTCCGGCCACGCAGTGAATGGTCGAGCCGACGCCCTGCTTCCAGAGCGGCTTGGTGAACGCCTCGTGCTCGCCCGGCCTCGGCTCCTTGTCGGCCAGCACGTAGATCAACAGCCCGAGCGGCCCCATGTAGAGGGTGACGAGGATGAACCCCCATTTCATCACCACGGGTTCGGGGTTGTTGCGGAACTGGTCCCACGCAACATAGGCCGTGCTCAGGCCCGCCAGAACGAACCAGACTGCGAGGAAGTAGTCGACGGGCTGTACGAACATTGCAGGATTCCTGTCGATTGTCGTCAATGTCACCTAGTCCGGCATCGGGTGAAGTCGATGCCTTGCCTACTGCCGTTTCTCCCTGAACTTGGCGTGGCAGTTCGTGCAGTTCTGCAGCATCAGATGGAATACGTGTTCGGCTGGGATCTTCGAAGGATCGGAATCGGCCGCGCCGCCAGCCCGTTTTCCGAGCAGGCTGCTGCCCATTGCCATTCGGGGTTTCATCCGCATGGATTCCGTAATGCCATCGGGCGCATCGTCAGCCGCATCTGACAGCGCCGCTGCCAGGCTTTCGAGATGGCGAGCGAGCGCGGCGAATTCTTCTTGGGACTGACCGATATCCGCCTTAGCGGCCGAGGGTTCGCCAAGCGAGTCCGCTGGAAATGCGTCCACCATGGCACTTCCGGACCGGCGGCGAATGGTTTCGGTTGCCGCCTTGAAGGCTGCGGCATCGTAGGCCACCTTGCCGGCAAAAATTTCGGAGATGGTCTTGGCGGCGCTCGCCATCGACTTCATCGACGCTTGGCGCTCGGCGACGACTGGGGCGACGGCTGTCTTCGGGAGCGCCGCCCCGGCGGCGATCCCGGCGATAACAAGGACTGCTGCAATGACGGGGACGCGCCTCATTGAACCGTGCCGTGTCCAGCAAGCCCGTCGATGATCGGGCAATCAGGTCGGTCATCGCCGTTGCAATGATCGGCCAGATGCCGAAGCATGTCCCGCAGTCCGGCGAGTTCCGCAAGTTTCCGGTCGATTTCAGCGAGCTTGGCTTCCGCTATGGCCTTCACATCCGCGCTCTCGCGCTCCTTGTCGCCGTAGAGCGAAAGGAGTTGTCGGCATTCCTCCACAGAGAAGCCAAGGCTTCGGGACCGCTGCAGGAAGCGCAGGCGATGCACGTCGGCCGTCGAATAATCCCTGTACCCGTTGTCGGCACGGTCGGGCCTGAGAAGACCGATGTCTTCGTAGTATCGGATGGTCTTTGGCGGCAGGCCGGACTGTTCTGCAGCGGTACCTATGTTCATGGTCTAACCTCAAAGCTTCAAGGAACGAAGTCGTAGCGCGTTGCCGATCACGGAAACCGACGAAAGGCTCATTGCCGCTGCCGCGATCATCGGCGACAGCAGCGTGCCGAAGACCGGGTAGAGGATACCCGCAGCTACCGGCACGCCGAGCGCGTTGTAGACGAAGGCGAAAAACAGATTCTGCTTGATGTTGCGGATTGTCGCCTGAGCCAACGTCCGCGCCCGAACGATACCGTTGAGATCACCCTTTAGCAGCGTGATGCCGGCGCTCTCGACCGCAACGTCGGCGCCTGTTCCCATCGCAATGCCGACATCGGCGGCGGCAAGTGCGGGCGCGTCGTTTACGCCGTCGCCGGCCATCGCCACGCTTGCGCCCCTGGCGTGTAATTCATCGATCAGCGTTTTCTTGCTTTCGGGCAGCATATCGGCCCTGACTTCGTCGATGCCGAGCTTCGCCGCCACCGCTTTCGCGGTGCGCTGGTTGTCGCCCGTCGCCATGATGATCCTGAGCCCGCTGTGGTGCAGCGCGCGGATCGCTTCCAACGTTGTCGCCTTGATCGGATCGGCAACGGCTACGAAACCGGCAAGCCTGCCGTCGACCGCAACGAACATCACTGTCTTGCCGTCGGACCGCAGCGCATCGGCGCGCGCCATCGCAGCCTCCAGGCCGACGCCGAGATCGTCCATAAGCAGCGCGTTGCCGAGCGCGACGGTGCGGCCTTTGACGCTCCCCTGGACACCCTTGCCGGTGACGGCCTCGAAGTCGCCGGCCTCGCCGATTTCCGCGCCGCGCTCCCGCGCGCCCTCGACGATCGCCTCGGCAAGCGGATGCTCCGAACCCTTTTCCAGACTGGCGGCAAGGCCGAGCAGTTCGGCCTCGGGAAAGCCGTCGAGCCCGACGACATCGGTGAGCCTTGGCTTTCCCTCGGTCAGAGTTCCGGTCTTGTCGACGATCAGCGTGTCGACCTTGGAGAAGCGTTCCAGCGCTTCCGCCTCCTTGATCAGCACGCCGGCCTGCGCGCCGCGCCCCGTGGCGGTCATGATCGACATCGGCGTCGCCAGCCCGAGTGCGCAGGGACAGGCGATGATCAGCACCGAGACGGCCGACACGATGGCGAAGACCGTGCTGGGCTGCGGCCCATAAATGGCCCAGACGATGAAGGCGACAATGGCGACCAGCACCACAGTCGGCACGAAGTAATAGGAGACGCGGTCGGCAAGCCCCTGGATGGGCGCGCGCGAGCGTTGCGCCTTGGCGACCATTTCGACGATGCGCGACAGCATTGTGTCGGCGCCGACCTTCTCGGCATGGATGATCAGCGTTCCGTTCTTGTTCAGCGTGCCGCCGGTGACCGGGTCGCCTTTTGTCTTCTCGACGGGGACGGGTTCGCCGCTCAGCATCGATTCATCGACCGAGGATCGGCCTTCGAGCACGGTGCCGTCGACCGGCACACTGTCGCCGGGCCGCACACGCAGCCGCTCGCCGGTCTTCACCTCGTCGAGCGGCACATCCGTCTCCGAACCGTCCGCCGCAATCCGCCTGGCGGTCTTCGGCGCGAGGTCAAGAAGCGCGCGGATCGCCGAGCCCGTGCGCTCCCTTGCCTTCAGTTCGAGCACCTGGCCGAGAAAGACCAGCGCGACGATCACCGCGGCCGCCTCGAAATAGACCGGAACCGTGCCGCCATGGCCGCGGAACTGGTGCGGAAAGAGATTGGGGAACAACGTCGCCACGACGCTGTAGACATAGGCCGTGCCGACCCCGATCGAGATCAGCGTCCACATGTTCGGACTGCGGTTGATGATCGAATCCCAGCCGCGATGGAAGAAGGGGATGGCCGCCCATTGCACCACCGGCGTCGCCAGCGCCAACTCAATCCAGGCTGCCGGCTGCTCGCCGAGCCAGTCGCGGAACGGCAGGCCGAGCATCGGTCCCATGGTGATCAGAAGCAGCGGGATCGACAGGACAGCACTTACCCAGAGTCGACGGGTAAAATCGACGAGTTCCGGATTAGGACCCTCGTCGCCAGTCGGCACGCCCATCGGTTCCAGCGCCATGCCGCAGATCGGGCAGGAGCCCGGCTTGGCGCGGATGATTTCTGGATGCATGGGGCAGGTGTATTGCGTGCCCTTCGGCATCGGCTCCGACGCTGGCTGGCCGCTCAGAAATTTGCCGGGGTCGGCCTCGAACTTGCCCTTGCAGCCGGCCGAGCAGAAGTAGAAACCCTTGCCTTCGTGGCGCGCGAAGTGCTTCGCTGTGGCGCGCTCGACGGTCATGCCGCAAACTGGATCGGTCGCCTTGAGAAAGGCTTCCGGCTCCTTCATGAATTTCGTCCTGCAGCCTTCCGAACAGAAATGATAGTTGTGGCCGCCGAAGGTCGCCGAAGGCTTTCCGGCGGCCGGATCGACAGTCATACCGCAGACCGGATCGCGGATGACGACGATTGAGGTAGCGGACGCGTGCGAGGAGCAGCACGAGCCATGCGATACGTCGGTGTGGGTGTCATCGTCACGGTCGGTCATGGCGCACTCCTAAATGGGCAACTCCCCTACCGCCTACAGTTTCCAGTTACTGGAAGGTCAAGTGGCTTTCTGCAAAATGATCGCTTACTTCCGCCGCGATATGGCCAGCGCGTCCCCCTGTGGGCTGCCGCAGGTTTAATCGCCGGCGCTAGGCGGCGGCCCTGACAGGCTCGAAATCTATATCGAGAACCGCCTCGAGCTGCCGGTCCATGAAACGCTCCGGTATGCTCTTTACCAGCAAGTTGCGTAGCGGGACGACAAGCGGGTTCTTCCATTGCGCAACTTTGGCATAGAGGCGTGATTCAGCCGCGACCCTATGTGCCCTGTCGAGACGGCGTTTGTCATACTCGCGGATGGCCCGGTCGGCCGGAAGTCGCCCTAACAACGCAGCAAGAACGGCCGCGTCTTCCATGGCAAGTCCGGCGCCTTGTCCCAGATCGGGCGTCACGGCATGCGCGGCGTCGCCAAGCAAAACCGCTCTTCCGCGCGTGAACGAGGGCATTGGATCGAGATCAAGAATGTCCGTCCAGATCAGCGAGTCCGCCGGGGTCCGATCGAGGACCCCCGGGACTGGCTCGTGAAATCCGGAAAACATCGCCTGCACGTCTGCAAGATCGGCCTGAGCCAGCTTGGGGTCGTCCCGGTGATTGGCACTACAGCAAGCAAACCAGTAGATCCTTTCGCCGGGGATCGCCGCCAGGCCGATGCGTTTTCCGGCTCCCCAGCTTTCGGTAAGACGCGCGGGGTCCATACCTTGCGGGAAACCGGGCGCGATGGCTCGCCAGCAAGCGTAGCGAGCGAAATGCTCACGAGATTGCGGAAACAGCGCTCTACGAATCGCGGAGTGAATGCCATCGCAAGCGAGCACCATCTCGCTTTTCACAATCTCCCCATTCGCAAAGCGCAGGGCGATGTTGTCGCCAACCTGCCGAGCATCCACGCATTCCATGTCGGTGCGGATGATAGAACGCGGTAACTCCGAAAGAAGGGCCTTGTGGAGATCGCCGCGATGCAGCACGGCCATACTGAGGTGACCATATTGCTGACTGAAGCGCTGAAAATCCGTGGATTGGAGAACTTGTCCCTCGTTGTCGAGAAGATCGAGCCTGTGTATTGGCTGCGCCTCGGCCACAACCGCTTCATAGAGCCCGAGCGTACGAAGGGCACGAAGCGCATTGGCGCTGAGACTGAGACCCGCACCCAGAGGTTTCAGTTCGCTCGCCTGCTCGTAAATCTCGGTCTCCCATCCGAGCAACCGCAGGCCCTTGGCAACTGCAAGTCCGGCGATGCCTGCACCAATGATGACTGCGCGCATGTTCACGCTCCCTTTCTTTGCCACGCGGCAAAACACTTTGCGGGACCAAAGTGTTCCCGAGGAAACAGGCGGCTAACGCCTTCGCCAATTTCACTCGAAGGGAGGTCTGCGGTGTGGCGTACCGACGCCCTGGAGCTCTGACGATCGCGTCCGAGATTCGCGAAACCGTGTTACAGGCGTTAAATAACTTCGCATGGACAGGGATATGAGCCAGACGCAGAGTTCCGTCGGCGCTTCGGCTACGGTGGCATTCATCGATCTTGCGGGCTTTAGCGCCATCGCGGACGTTTATGGAGATGCAGCGGCAATCGATGTGCTCGAGATTTTCGAGAGCATGGTCCGCGAGGCGCTTGCTGGCTACGAGCCTCCGATCAAGTGGATCGGGGATGAAGCGATGCTCTCGTTTCCGGAGCCGGAGTTAGCGATCCAGGCGCTTGGAACGCTGTTGCAGGCATGCCGGGAAGAACCGCGCCTTCCGCTCACCCGGTCGGCGCTGAACCATGGACCGGTCATCCGCAGGGCAGGTGATCTGTTTGGATCGACCGTCAACATAGCGGCACGTATTGCTGCGCTTGCGTCCCCCGGTCAATTGCTTGCGACTCAACCCATTGCCGACGCCGCTGCCGCCAAAGGCATCTTGGTGCGGGATCTCGGAGAGGTGGCGCTGCGGTCGGTAGCTGATGAAATCCCTCTTTACGAGATCGAACTTGCCCCCTCGCCTGACCCGGCCTGGATCGATCCAGTGTGCAAGATGCATGCTCCGTATGCATCCTATCGACGGGCCGCCCCAGAAGGGCCATGGTTTTGTTCGCCGCGTTGTGAAGAGGCATATCGGAAGTCGCCGCAGACCTATCCACTGGCTCGATGACACGGCTCCCCTAGCTGCCCTGGCGCCCCCTCTCAGTCTATACTCATTGCGCAGGTGAGATATGCTACGGTGCCGGAAGTCGCCGCAGCATGATCCGCTGCCACAAGTGGCACATTGGTGTCGATGAAGCGCACTTTCAGAGTTTCGCCGACTTTCATCCTGATCGTGTCCGTCGAAGGATAGGCGCGGCCGTTGATGGTGAAATAATTCGGCTGTCCGCCGGCGGAAGCCAAATCCTTCCAGCTGCTGGAAGTTCAAGAGTTGCCGTCCAGCCATGGCCGATCCGTCGTTTCCAAGAAAGTCACGGAGAATGGGTTCCATGGGCGTTCTCTGCTGCTTGACTCTCAGCCTTTTTCGCGGCAGGTTTCGATCAATAGGTCAGACCAATTTACCGATCCGGGATCAGCCAGATGATTCCGTTGAAGTAGAACTGGGTAACAATGCCGATCCAGGCCGTTGAACCGCGTCGACTTTACCGACAGATCGCCGATCAGCTCAGGCAGCTGATCGATGCGGGCGAGTTCGCAGTCGGCGATCGGCTGCCGACCGAGCGTGAACTGGCAGACCAGTTGGGCATCTCCCGCCCGACCGTCCGTGAAGCGCTGATCGCGCTCGAGGTCGAGGGGCGGATACGCATTCGCGTCGGCTCGGGCATCTACGTCACCGAACCGCCGCGTGCCGAAATTTTGACGGCAGAAATGGATGAAGGCCCGTTCGAGCTGTTGCGGGCACGCGAGTTCATCGAAGGGGCGATCGCCGCCGAAGCCGCCCTCCAGGTTCGGCCGATCGACATCGAACATATGGACGACGTGCTGCGCCGCATGGAGGACATACCTCACCCGACCAGGACGACGATCGCGCTCGACCGCGAGTTCCATACGATGGTGGCGGGCATTCTCGGAAACGCCGTGCTGGTGCGCTGCATCGGCGAGCTCTTCGACCAGCGCATGAACCCATATTTCGAACGCCTGTCGAGCTATTTCGAGAACAGGGAGTCCTGGCGGGCCGCCGCGCAGGAGCATCGCGCGGTGCGCGACGCGATCGCGGCGCGCGAGCCCGAACAGGCCAAGGCCGCTATGCAGAAACATCTGCGTCAGTCGCAACTGAGATTCTCACGCAATTTCGGTGAGAAATCCTCGGCCAGGGAGGTCGCGGAATAGAGCATCGAACCCAAAAGCCTGCCCTCGGGCCCGACTGTGGGAACCGGTTTTGGGAAAAACCGATGCTTAAACTAAAAAGGTCTAGTTAGCCGACCGGGAGGATCCTGTCGGACCGTCAATCCATTCACAGGGAGGAATATGATGTTGAGGAAATACGTAGTTCTGCTCGGCACGATCGCCGCAATCGCTCTGCCCATGGCTTCGGCCTCGGCACAAACCGCGCTGAAATGGGCCCACGTCTACGAAACGTCCGAACCCTTCCACACCGAGTCGGTGTGGGCGGCAGAAGAGATCAAGAAGCGCACCGACGGCCGCTATACGATCGATGTCTTCCCAGCTTCGCAACTCGGCAAGGAAGCCGACATCAACCAGGGGCTGACGCTCGGCACGGTCGACATCATCATCTCCGGATCGAGCTTCGCCGCCCGTGAATTCCCGCCGATCGGCGTGACCTACTTCCCGTTCACTTTCCGCGACGCGGATCACCTGCTCGCTTACACCAAGAGCGACAAATACAAGGAGTTGACCGGCGGCTACGAAGAAGCGGCCGGCCATCACATCACCGCGACCACCTACTACGGCACGCGTCACACGACCTCCAACCGGCCCATCGAGAAATGCGCCGACATGCAGGGCCTGAAGATCCGCGTGCCTGACGTGCCGGCCTATCTCGCCATGCCGCGCGCCTGCGGCGCCAACACCGCGCCGATCGCCTTCGCCGAAGTCTATCTCGCCTTGCAGCAGGGCACGGTGGAAGCGCAGGAAAACCCGCTGACGACGATCGACGCCAAGAAGTTCTACGAAGTGCAAAAGCACATTATCCTGACCGGACACATCGTCGATCATCTCAACACGATCGTGTCGCAATCGCGCTGGTCGCAATTGTCAGACGAGGACAAGGCGATCTTCACCGAGGTGATGCAGGAAGCCGCCGCGCGAGCGACAAAGATCATCGTCGATCGCGAGAAGGCCCTGGTTGAAACCTTCAAGGAGCGCGGTCTCACCGTCACCGAAGTCGATCGCGCCGATTTCGAAAAGAACGTGATGGAGAAGGTGACGTTCGACGAGTTCGGCTACCGCAAGGAAGACTGGGAGGCGATCCGCGCCGTCAAGTAACCGCATCAATCCGGACCCGGCGCGACAAGCGCGCCGGGTCTGTTGAGCCCGCTGTCCAACAGTGCCCGGAGCTTGCCGATGACCCAAGAGGTCCACACCCAGGTTACAGCAGAAGAACTGGCGCATGCATTCGAGGAAGAAACCGCACCCGTCGATCTGTCGCGATACGCGGTGGAGGACTGGGTCACGCTCGCCGTGTTCTGGGGCATGTCGCTCTGCGTGTTCCTGCAGTTCTTCACGCGCTACGTCATGAACAACAGTTATGCCTGGACCGAGGAGATCGCCATCAACTGCCTCGTCGTCGTGGTCTTCCTGGGCTCGGTCATGTGCACACGCACAACGCGCCACATCCACGTCGACGTGCTCTATCACTATCTTCCCGCTGGGGCGGGGCGCTACCTGGCGCTCGCGGTCAATGTGATTACCATTTGCTTCTTCGCCTACATGTCCTGGCTCCTCTGGCGCTATGTCGGGATCGTCCACCGCGAGCGGATGGTCACCATCAACCTGCCGCGCAACGTCGTCTTCTACGCCGTCTTCGCCGGTTTCGTGCTGATGATGCTGCGCGCCATCCAGGTCTTCATCGGCAACATTCGCCGCGGCTACTCGGCGCTCGAGCGCCCCGCCGCGTTCGACGGATTGGGGGAATAGGCCATGCTGCTTCTGATCGGAGCCTTTCTCGTCCTGATGCTCGTCGGCGTGCCTGTCGCTGTGTCGATGGCGGTGTCGTCGCTGCTCTATCTCGTCTTCTATGGCGTGGCGCCCGACATCATCGCCGCGCAGCGCATGATCGCCGGTGTCGAGAGCTTTCCGCTGCTTGCCGTGCCGTTCTTCATATTCGCCGGCAATCTGATGAACATCGCCGGTGTCACCGGGCGGATCTATTCCTTCGCGCTGGCGCTTGTCGGCTGGATGAAGGGCGGCCTCGCGCAGGTGAACATCATCGGATCGGTGGTCTTCGCCGGCATGTCGGGCGCAGCCCTCGCCGACGCCGCCGGCATCGGCACCATCGAGATCAAGGCCATGCGCGACCATGGTTATCCCGTGGAGGCGGCGGTCGGCGTCACCGCCGCCTCCTCGACGCTCGGCCCGATCTTCCCGCCGTCGCTGCCCTTCGTCATCTACGGCATGATGGCCAACGTCTCGATCGGCGCGCTGTTCATGGCCGGCATCCTGCCCGGCGTCGTCATGACGGCGCTGATGATGGTGACAGTTGCGATCTTCGCCCACCGCCGGGGCTGGGGGTCGGACACGCCGTTCAAATTGAACCGGCTCGCCGCCGCCTCGGTCGAGGTTGCCGTCGTGTGCTGCTTTCCGCTCGCGGTCTATGTCCTTGTCCAGATGGGACTCTCGCTGAATATTGCCGTTGGCATCGCGCTCGTCGTCCTGATCGCCTGCGACTGGTATTTCGATTTCTCCGCCGTCATGGCGCTGATGACACCGATCATCCTGATCGGTGGCATGACCATGGGCTGGTTCACCCCGACCGAAGCGGCCATGGCCGCCGTCATCTGGTCGTTGTTTCTCGGGCTCGTGCGCTATCGCACGATGACACTCGCAGCCTTGGCCAAGGCCAGTTTCGACACGATCGAGACGACCGCGTCGGTCCTCTTCATCGTCACCGCAGCGTCGATCTTCGCCTGGTTGCTCACGGTCAGCCAGGCGGCGCAGCTGTTCTCGGTCTTCATCACATCGCTGACCGAAAACAAATGGGTGTTCCTGATCCTGGTGAACATCCTGATGCTGGTAGTCGGTTGTTTTCTCGACACGATCGCCGCTATCACGATCCTTGTGCCGATCCTCCTGCCGATCGTGGTCCTCTACGGCATCGACCCGGTGCATTTCGGCCTGATCATGACGCTTAACCTGATGATCGGTCTGCTCCATCCGCCTCTCGGCATGGTGCTGTTCGTCCTCTCGCGGGTCGCCAAGCTGTCGGTCGAGCGTACGACCATGGCAATTCTGCCCTGGCTCGTGCCATTGATCGTCGCGCTGATCCTGATCACCTTCGTCCCCGCCATCTCGCTGTGGCTGCCGACGCAAATGGGACTGATCCGATGATCGACAGCGCGGTCGCCGCGACACTGTTCGGCCCCGAGGATCTGCGCGTCGTCGAGCACCCGCTCGGTCGCCTCGCGCCGGGAATGGTGCGCGTGCGCTTCGGCGCCGGCGGCATCTGCGGTTCCGACCTGCACTATTTTCGCCATGCGCGGACCGGCGATTTTGTCGTCACATCGCCGCTCGTGCTCGGCCATGAGGTCGCCGGAGAGATCGTCGAAATCAACGCGGACGCGCCAGGACTTGCCGTCGGCGATCGCGTGGCAGTCAACCCGTCGCGCTGGTGCGGACAATGCGCGCGATGCGCGGAGGGCCGCGCCAATCTCTGCGAAAACATATACTTCATGGGTTCGGCGTCGAAGACGCCGCACATGCAAGGCGGTTTTGCCAGCCTGTTCGACGCCACGCCGGCGCAATGCATCAAAGTCCCGCCTGCTGTCGCCTACAACGCGGCGGCGCTCGCCGAACCGCTCGCCGTCAGCCTGCATGCCGTGGCGAGGGCCGGCGACATTGCCGGCCGCAACGTCATCCTGATCGGTGCCGGCCCCATCGGGCTCCTGACCATGCTCGCCGCCAGGCTCAAGGGATGTGGCGAGTTCACCGTCGCCGACATAGCCACGGCGCCGCTCGCCTTCGCCAGCAAACTTGGAGCAAACAGGACGATCAACCTGTTCGGCGGCGACGACGAGCTCAAGGCGCTCGCGTCCGACAAGGCGATCGATGTCGCGTTCGAGATTTCAGGCACCGCAGCGGGTCTCGCAGCGGCGATCGCCAGCGTTCGGCGCGGCGGCACGGTCGTTCAGGTCGGCAATCTGCCGGGGGGTCAGATCCCGGTGGCCGCCAATGCGGTGATGGCCAAGGAAATCAATCTGAACGGCACGTTTCGTTTCGGCGCAGAATTCAACGAGGCGGTCGACCTCATCGTCAGCGGGGATATCGATGTCCTGAAGCTGGTGACCGCCGAACGCCCCCTCTCCTCGGCCCGCGATGCGTTTGCCCTGGCCGCCGACCGATCGCAGAGCGTCAAGGTGGTGCTGACCGCCGACTGAGGCTTTTTTCCGGCGCCTCCCCAGATGTGTCAACCGTTCCGGTTTCAGCGCGCCGGCCCGGTTTCCTTCCTGTCGGCCTGCTTGCGCGCCCGCGCGAACTGCAGCCCGGCGACGCCGGCGGTCGCAGCGAGCGCCAGGCCAATCGGAATGAGGCTCGAGGGCTGGTCGGCCTTTCTGAGCACCGCCACCACATCATACCCAACATCCAGCCCGATACGCTTGGCGTAGGATCCGAAATCGACGTTGCTGATCATCAGCGCGTCGCCCGCTTGCGTGATGGTAAGGCCGATGCCGCGCAGCCGCTCCAGCGGCTCGCCGGGATCGCCGAGCGGCACATTGACCGTCTTGCGAACATCTTCGCCCATGAGGTCGACACCCTCGACGACGAAATTGATGCGGCCATCGGCCGGCGTCTGCGCCACCGCCGACAGGAATTCGCTGGCCGGCAGTTCCTCGTAAGGCGGCGACACCTGGTTGAGCCACCAATCCGGCCGAAACAGCGTGAAGCAGATGAGCAGCAGCGCCGCGCTTTCCCAAAGTCGGCTTTTCGTCACGAACCAGTTCATTGTCGCGGCCGAAAACAGCAATATTGCGATCAGCGACACCGTCGCCACCCAGATCGTCTGGGGCCAGGTGTCGACTCCGATCAGCAGGATCGCCGGATTGAAGATGAAAACGAACGGCAGGATCGCCGTGCGCAGCGAATAGAGCGCGCCCTGGAAACCGGTGGCGATCGGATCCTCCTTGGAAATCGCCGCTGCAGCGAAGGCCGCCAGCCCGACGGGCGGGGTGATGTCGGCCATGATGCCGAAGTAAAAGACGAACAGGTGGACCGCGATCAGCGGGATTGGCAGTCCGGCCTGCGCGCCGAGATCGACCACGACCGGCGCCATCAGCGTGGCGACCAGAATGTAGTTTGCGGTGGTCGGAATGCCCATGCCGAGCACAAGGCTGATCGCGGCGATCAGGATCAGCATAAGGATGACATTGCCGCCGGAGATGAACTCGACGAGTTCCGTCATCATCAGGCCGAGACCGGTCAGCGTGATCGTGCCGACGACAATGCCGGCGGTAGCCGTGGCGATACCGATGCCGATCATGTTGCGGGCGCCGAGCGCCAGCCCGTCGATCAGATCGTCCCAGGCAGCCCGCACTGAGGCGGCGAGATCCTCTTTACGGAATACCGCCATCAGCGGCTTGCGGGTGGCGACAATACCGAGGATTGAAACGGTCGCCCAGAACGCCGAGAGGCCTGGCGACATCTGTTCGACCATCAGGCACCACAGAAGCACCGCGATCGGGATGAGGAAATCGAGCCCGGTCCGAGTGACGTCCCAGGCGCGCGGCAGTTCGAGGATTGGCGCGTTCGGATCGTCGAGTGCGAGATCCGGATAGCGGGAGGAATACCAGACCGAGGCGACGTAGAGAGCTACGCCGGCGATTGCGAGCACCGGCGGCGCGGTCCCGCCGAAGACAGCCTGGATAGCAACGATGCCGTAATAGACGATACAGACGGCGAGAACGCTGCCCGACAGTCCCAGCCCCATCCGCAGCATCCGTTCTCTTGCCGGCGTCGGACGCTGCGGGATTGTCTTCAGGCCCATCTTTATCGCTTCGAGATGAACCATGTAGAGCAGCGCGATATAGGAAAAGACCGCCGGCAGCAGCGCGTGCTTGACGATCTCCGAATAAGGAATGCCGACATATTCGACCATCAGGAACGCAGCCGCGCCCATGACGGGCGGCATGATCTGGCCGTTGATCGAGGCTGAGGCCTCGATGGCGCCCGCCTTGACGCCGGAAAGGCCGGTGCGCTTCATCAGCGGGATGGTGAAGATGCCGCCTGAAACCACGTTGGAGACAGACGAGCCTGACACGACGCCGTTGAGAGCCGATGAGACCACCGCGACTTTCGCCGGGCCGCCACGCAGATGGCCGAGCAGCGCGATGGAGATTTGCATCATCCAGTTGCCGGCGCCTGCCTTTTCCAGAAGCGTACCGAACAGGACGAAGAGAAAGACGAAGCTCGTCGACACACCAAGTGCAATCCCGAAGACGCCTTCGGTGGTCAGCCATTGATGGTTGAGAAACTTGTTGAGCGATGCGCCGCGATGCTGAATCACGTCCGGCATGTACTGGCCGGCAAAGGTGTAGAAGATGAAGACAGATGCCACGACCACCATCGGAAGGCCGAGCGCGCGGCGCGTCGCCTCGAGAAGCAACAGGATGCCAACGGTGCCGGTAACGAGATCGAGCGTGGTCGGCTGGCCCGGCCGTCCGGAAAGCTGGACGTAAAAGAGAAAGAGGTAGGCGCCGGCAAACCCGCCGACCACGGCCAGCACCCAGTCGAGTAGCGGCACACGATCGCGGGGAGAGGATCTCAGCGCCGGATAGGCGAGGAACGTCAAAAACAGCGCGAAGCCGAGATGGATGGCGCGCGCTTCCGTATCATTGAGGATGCCGAAGCCGAACACGAACGGCAAAGGCGAAGCGTACCAGAGCTGGAAAAGCGACCAGGCAACTGCAACCCAGAGCAGGATTCGAGCGACTGTTCCGCTCGGACGCCGGCCACCCGTATCAGCCTCCGCGACGAGCTGTTCGAGCTCTTCGAGATCGACGCCGGCCGGTTGTTCTTTCACTTCGCTCAATGACGCCTCCTGTTGCGGATGGCCCCGGCGGGTCCGCTGGATCCGCCGGACAGTCGTCAGGTCACGAAGCCTACTTCAGCCAGCCCTTCTCCTTGAAGTATTTTTCAGCGCCCGGATGCAGCGGCGCGGAATTCCCTTCCGACACCATCTTGGCCGGGTCGAGCTTGGCGAAGGCCGGATGCAGCGACTTGAACTCGTCGAAATTCTCGAACACAGCCCTGGTCAATTGATAGACGCTCTCATCGGGAACCTTGGCCGAAGTCACCAGCGTAGCGAGCACGCCGAAAGTCCCGGTATCGTCGGGATTGTTTGCGTAAAGGCCGCCTGGGATGATCGCCTTGGCGTAGTAAGGATTCTCGGCGACGAGCTTGTCCACGACTTCTCCAGTCAACGGCACCAGCTTGGCGGCGCAGGTGGTCGTCGGATCCTGGATGTTCGCGGAGGGATGGCCGACGCCGTAGAAGAACCCGTCGATCTTGCCGTCACAGAGCGCCGGGCCGTGCTCGTCAGCCTTCAACTCCGATGCGAGCGAAAAGTCGGCCAACGTCCAGCCCATCGCACCGAGCAGACGTTCCATGGAAGCGCGTGTCCCGGAACCGGGATTGCCGACGTTGAAACGTTTGCCCTTGAAGTCCTCGAATTTCGTCACGCCGGCATTCGGATGCGCCAGGACCGTGAACGGCTCCGGATGGATCGAGAAAACCGCGCGCAGGTCGGTATGAGCGCCACCATCCTTGAATGATTCCAGCCCCTTGTAGGCGTTGTACTGGACGTCGGACTGCGCCATGCCGAAGTCGAGTTCGCCTTCCTTGATCGTGTTCACGTTGAACGCCGATCCGCCGGTCGATTCGACCGAACAGCGGATGCCGTGTGTCTTACGATCCTTGTTGAGCAGGCGGCAGATAGCACCGCCGGCGGCATAATAGACGCCGGTGACGCCACCGGTCCCGATGGTAACGAAATTCTGCTGCGCCATTGCGCTGGCCGAAAACAGCAGCGCGGCCGACAAGGCGGCGATCTGCGCTCCATGGCGTGCAGTCCGGGCATGTTTCATCTGGTTCTCCCTTGGTACTTTGCGTGCCGTCGCGGCCGTCCGGTGTTTTAGTGTCAAGGCACGTCGATGCATGCTACGATTGTTGCGCTTTATCAATCAAGGGAAATGGTTGTTACAATGAATGGGCGGGAGATGGGTTTCGACGCGCTTCTGGCGCGCATATTGACCGAACTCCCCGAATTGAGCTCAGAGCTGCGCAAGGCGGCGCGATTCCTGGTCGATCATCCCGACGAGGTGGCGCTGGTTTCCATGCGGGTTCTGGCCGCGCGATCAGAGGTGACACCGACGACCTTCGTGCGATTGGCGCGGCGACTGGGCTTCGGTGATTGGGCGGCGCTGCGCAAGCCGTTCGAGGACCGGCTGCGCTCCGGCAAGGCGCCTTTCGCGGCAAGGGCCGATGCGCTTGTCAAGCGCGGGTCGGAGGCGATTTTCGCGGAATCGCTGAGGACGACGGTTGCCAATCTGGCGGCGGCCGAAGCGGCCAACGCCAGCGAAGAAATAGCAAAGGCTTGCGCAATACTGGAGAAGGCACAGCGCATACGCGTCGCCGGGTTCCGAAGCTGCCGCGCGCCCGCCCACGCGCTCGTCTATCTCTGCCGGATGTTTCGGCGCGACGTCACGCTGCTCGGCGGCGACGGCGGTGCGATCGAGGCGGAACTAGCAGCGCTCGGAAAGAGGGAAGCGGTCGTCGCGATCGGCTTTTCGCCCTATTCGCGTGAACTCGGGCCGGTGATGGAGGCTGCGCAACGACACAGCGTTCCGATTGTCGCGATCGTCGACAGCGTGGCTGCTCCGATCGCGCGGCATGCTGGCGTTACATTGCGATTCTCTACCGACAGCCCGTCTTTCTTCCCGTCAGTAGCCGCAGCTATGGCTATCGTGGAAGCGCTGGCTGCAACGATGCTTGCGCGCAGCGGGCCGGCAGCCGCGGCTCGTGTCAGGGAGACGGAATTGGAGCTACAGGCGTTCGGGGCCTATCTGCCTGAATGAGGAGCACTGGCGCTATGCCAGCGCGGCGTCGATTGCGTCGCCGAGCCGGTCGACAACCGCGTCGATTGCTGTTGCGTCTATGATGAAGGGCGGCGCAAGCAGCACATGATCGCCACGTATTCCGTCGATCGTGCCACCCGCGGGATAGACGAGTAGGCCACGAGCCATCGCCTCGCGCTTGATCTTCGTATTGAGTTTCAGCTTCGGGTCGAAGGGCGCTTTGGTCGAGCGATCCTCGACCAGCTCTACACCCATGAAAAGGCCACGCCCGCGAATGTCGCCGATATGGGGATGGTTGCCGAACCGTTCGCCCAGTTGTCGCGAAAGGTGTGCGCCCATCGCCCGAACATTGGCGAGCAGATCGTCGCGAGCGATCACCTCCTGGACAGCAAGAGCTGCTGCGCAGGCCATCGGATGGCATATGTAGGTGTGGCCGTGCTGGAAAAAGCCGGAGCCTTTGGCGAACGCGTCGAAGATGCGGCGTGAAAGCAGCACCGCACCAATAGGCTGGTAGCCTCCGCCGAGGCCTTTGGCGATTGTCATCAGGTCGGGCGCGACGCTGTCCTGCTCGCAAGCGTGCAGCGTGCCGGTGCGGCCCATGCCGCACATCACCTCGTCGAGGATGAGGAGCACACCGTAGCGGTCACAGATTTCCCGGATGCGCCCGAAATAGCCAGGAACGGCAGGCACTGCTCCTGCTGTCGCGCCGACGACAGGTTCCGCGACGAAGGCCATGACGGTGACCGGACCGAGTTCGAGAATTTTATCCTCGAGCGCCTGGGCGGCGCGCAGGCCGTAGGCCTCCTCGCACTCACCGGCTTCCTGGAAGCGGTAGGCATAGCATGGGTCGATATGATGCGTGTCGATCAGCAACGGGCGGAATTGGGCGCGGCGCCACTCATTACCCCCGGCAGCAAGAGCGCCGAGCGTGTTGCCGTGATAGCTCTGTCG
Organism: Mesorhizobium sp. WSM4807; assembly: GCF_055811615.1. NCBI lineage: Bacteria > Pseudomonadati > Pseudomonadota > Alphaproteobacteria > Hyphomicrobiales > Phyllobacteriaceae > Mesorhizobium > Mesorhizobium sp. WSM4807. The sequence goes on along the minus strand of NZ_JBVVQY010000024.1, from coordinate 56,098 downwards.
GCGGGCGATGACGTTTCGCCGCTCGGGCTTGCCAGTTTCGACGAAAAACTGCCGTGCCATCTTGAGCGCCGCCTCCACCGCTTCGGAGCCGCCGGACACGAAATAAGCGTGGCTAATACCTTGCGGCGCGCCAGCGACGAGCTTGTCGGCCAATGTCTCGGCCGGCTCGTTGGTGAAGAAGCTGGTGTGGGCATAGGCGAGCTTGTCGGCCTGCGCGTGGAGCGCGGCCGTCACGTCGGGATGGCCGTGACCGAGGCAGGAAACCGCCGCGCCGCCTGACGCGTCGATATAGGCGCGGCCATCGCGGTCGAAGAGTTCGATACCCTTGCCGCCGGCCGCGACGGGCAGGGTCGCATGGATCTGACGATGCAGGATGTGTGTCATGCTTCCCTCGATTGACGATGGCGCGATTTACAGCGAACCTATCATGCAACATATGTTACATAGTGCGCAATACTGAAACGATTGGACTGCACCTATGACCGTCGACAGGGACGTGACCGGCCCCGGACTTATCGCACCGACGGCGATCGCCGTTGCGCCGAATGGTGGGCGGCGTGGCAAGCAAGACCACCTTGCCCTGCCGATCGGCCCCCAGGAACTGGCCCGGACCGCCGCCGCCTGCCTCGAGGCCGGTGCCGCTATGATCCATACGCATGTCCGTGATCGCGACGGCGGCCATTTGCTCGACGCGCACGCTTATCGCGAGACGACGAAAGCGATACGCGACGCGGTAGGCGAGCGGCTGATCATCCAGATCACCAGCGAAGCGGTCGGCCGATACCAGCCGGCCGAGCAGATGGCGATTGTTCGCGCTACCCGCCCTGAGGCGGTTTCGCTGGCGCTGCGCGAACTGGTGCCGGACGCTGCCCACGAGACCGCTTTCGCGGAGTTCCTGTGGTGGCTGAAGAGCGAGCGGATCGCCCCTCAGATGATTCTCTACGCGCCCGAAGAGGCTTCGGCCCTAGCCGCCATGCAGCAGCGCGGGCTGGTGCCCTTCGACGACATCCCGGTGCTCTATGTGCTCGGCCGCTACACGCCGGGACAGGTTTCGCGACCGGCCGACCTGCTTCCCTTCCTTGCGCATGACCGCCCGCGCTTCGCGCACTGGATGGTCTGCGCCTTCGGTCAGGAAGAAACCGCTTGCGTTACGGCCGGTGCGCTGCTGGGCGGCCATGCCCGCGTCGGGTTCGAGAACAATTTTACTCTGGCCGACGGCACAACCGCCAAGGACAATGCCGCGCTCGTAACGGCGACCAAAGGCGCCCTGACTGCTTGCGGCCGCAGGACCGCCCAGGCCAACGACCTGCGCGCCGCTTGGTCGATCCACCGCTAACCCTCGACCGTACACCTTGACGCAGGTTTCCTTTTCTCATGTAGCGCGGCGGCAAGATCCCGAGATGTAAGCGATCCGTAAGCGGCCTTCCGTCAGGATGAGAGCTTGGGCCATCTCCGTCGTTCTCGGAACGGCCGAGCAGCGGCCTCGTCGGTTCGTCACATTTGTCAAAAATCTCTTTGCTACGCTGCAACCGGACGCTTTGACCGACGTTAAAGTTGTAGCGGACCTGGGGAGGCATCTATGCAGACATACCTCGTCGAACAAATGGAGGGCGATGATGTGATCGCGGCGCGTATCATCAACGCGCCGAGCCCCTTCAGAGCCGCCGCCATGTCGACAGATCGACGTGTAACTCTCCGAACGTGGCAAAAGGGTTGGATTCGCGTAACCGACGAGAACCGGGGACATATCTTTGCATACTGCTTTGTCTCCGCCGAAGACTCAGACACCAGCGGGCCTACAAAAGCACCGAATAAACAAAAAAAGGGCCAAAAAGCTGATCAGAGGGCCGGGTAAGCGTAAAACCACTGATTTTTTTGCCCCCTCGCTGCGTGATATCGCCCAGAACCGCGAACGCGACGAATTAAGCCAATAGCGGCGGCGCTGGCGGTACGCCAGGCGCGATCGGCTGCGCCGCGATGTGACAGCCAACGGGAAGCAAGCGCGGCCGTTTGGCGAAGATCGCGGCTTCATCAGAATGATCGATGAAAAGATTTCGGCTGGCGGCGATGGTGCGGTCGAGCAGATCCGCCGCGCTCAGGAGAATTCAATGTTGTCCACCAAGGATAGAGGCGAAACCTGCAGGGACCAGATCCGCGCTTTCCTGGCGTCGAATTTCTATATAGCCGACGCGGATGCTCTGGATAGCCACACGTCCCTTCTCGACCAAGGCATCGTCGACTCGGCAGGGGTACTCGAGGTTATCGGCTTCATCGAGGAGACCTTCGGCATCACCGTCGAAGACAGCGAACTCCTGCCCGAGAACCTCGATTCCATCCAAGGAATTGCGCAATATATTCTCCGCAAGCAAAACTGATTGCCGACATCTTGCCTAAAGCGGGTCGCGTTTGACCGGGCCTCACGCGACGCGCTTTAGGTTGTTGTTTTATGCATGTCGTTATCGCAAATCCGCTGCACACTTTTGCGCGACATGCATTAGCGTTGTTCTACGCCGCCGACAGCGCAACAGAGCCTTCCGCAGTCTCGGCATGCTCACGCTTGCGGCGTGGTATGTCCCATAACCACCCTGCCCTCGCCGGCTTCGTTCGTGACCGCGCGGATAGTTTCGTACGCCTTGGAACGCTCCAGCAGACTGATGACCTGCCGGTCCTGGCCCAGGCCTACCTCAAAGAGCAGGATGCCTCCGCGCCGCAAGTAACGTGGCGCGTCCTTGATCACCCGCATATGGATGCTCAGGCCGTAGGGACCGGCCGCAAACGCTTCCCGCGGCTCGAGTTCGGTCAGATGCGCGCGGTCGCCCTCGAGCCGTTTTTCGGAAATGTAAGGCGGGTTGCAGATGATCACGTCCATCGTGCCATCTAGCTTCAAGCCCGAGAAAGCACTGAACAAGTCGCCCTGAAGCACCGACACGCGATCCGCCAAGACGTGATGGGCGACGTTGCGGCGCGCGACTTCGACGCATCCATCGGTGAGATCGCTCGCCCAGACAAGCGCGGTGGGGGCGTAATGCGCGATGGCGCAGGCCAGATTGCCGGCCCCGCAGCACATGTCGATAACGCGCGGCGCCGGCAGGTTCATTTGACTCAGAACATCAAGTGCGGTCGTGCCGAGCAACTCCGTCTCCGGCCGGGGAACGAGCGCACCGGGCGCGATGAGCAACTCCAGCCCCATGAAGATGGTGCGGCCTTTGCTGTAGGCTTCGGCGACACTGATCTCTTCGCTCACGACAGACCCCCTTCCTGACTTGCCGGTCCCGGTGTCCGACAATTGCGTACCAATTAAGTGTATCTCAAATTCATTAAAATTCTCGATGGGCAATCGAAAAACACTCGTCGCCATAGGCTTGAAGACATGATGCAACGGAAGGAGTGATCACAAGCCTCTCATCTGTCGCATGACTGGGAATATTGCCTCATGATTGGCGATATCAGCTTTTCCCGCCTCGCTATCCCAGCCTTGCAAAGCCAATCCCGGAATTCTCGGTCCTGCGTCACGATTTTGCTACATTTTAATCAAAAGGCACATATACGTAAGCAAATCGTGATGTTTCGGTAGCTAACGGAAAGCAGCCGCTTCCCGCAAAGGCGAGAGGGTTAGCGATCATCGACAGGACCAACAAGTTCGCGCCGCAATTTCGCACGAAAGATCGCAGACCATGAAGCCAACGCAAGGGCGCTCGCTCGATCTACGTTCCGTTGTGTTCGGCTCGATGCGCGGGCTGATCGGCGGCACACCGGAACCGGGAAGTCGCATCTGGCCATCGCCATAAGGGGGTCAAAATTGGACGCCGATCGGGGGTCAGTTTTGCAAGCCGTTTGACACATGCGACGACGTCAGCGGCTCTCGTTCACAGGGTCAAAAAAAAGAGGAGCCTTACCTGTTATTTAGGATTATATTAACAATCTGACGCATGCGGTGTTGGGGCACCGCGGCGTTGACTGGATGAATCGACGAGTGATTGGCCACGACTTTAAGGCCTATGACCGTTCCATCCGTCTAGGTTTGGTTGGGGTAGTTCAATGTATCGAATCGTTATCGCCGACGATCACGGCTTGTATCGTCGTGGCTTGCGATTGGCACTGACCGCAGGCATTCCAGGTGTGGAAATATTTGAGGCGTCGTGTTTCGATGCCGTACTCAGTCTGTTGGCGGAACAGGCGTCCGTTGATCTTGCGATCCTGGACTTGAACATGCCGGGATTGTTCAATCAGGAAGTGCTCAGCGGCATTCTGTCGGCTTATCCGGATACGCGATTTGCGATTGTTTCCGGGAACGATTCACGCTCGGAGATACTCACGGCTCTCTCGATCGGACTTCACGGCTACATCGTAAAGTCGCAAAGAGACGAGGAGGTCGTTATGGCCGTCAACGAAATCCTCTCGGGCCGCATCTACGTGCCTGCACTTCTGTCGCGCCCGGGTGCCGCGCAAGCAACTCACGTACCTACTCCATCCGAGCATATCCCACCCCGACGTACCACCAGTGGCAATCTTGGCAGGCTAACCTCGAGGCAAAAGGAGGTCCTCAAGCTGATGGCGGAAGGGTACTCGAATAAGGAAATTGCGCGCGATCTGGAAATCGCCGAAGCGACGACGAAAATTCATGCCGCTGCGGTTCTGCGTGAGCTTGGGGTACGGAATCGAACAGAGGCTGCCGTTATGCTGAAGACCTGGCTAACGAGGGATGTCAATTAGAGCGCCGCATCCTGGACGCGCAAGGGACGCTCTAAAGCTTTGAACCTGCGCGTTATGCCTTCTAATGCATGTCGCGCAAAAGTGTGCAGCAGTTTTGCGATAACGACATGCATAAACAACAACCTAAAGCGCGTCGCGTGAGGCCGGTCAAATGCGACGCGCTTTAGAAACGAGCCCGATTTTTGCGTCAAAGCGCTAAGGGCCGATTTCCTTGCGCGACAGCCGCAGCGAATATCGCAGCCCGTGATCCGACATTTCCAACTTAGGCGAGTAACCGACAAGCGGCGCCCCATCCACTCCGATTATCATGGAACCGAACCCATGACGGACAACTTTTGAAGTCCGCCGCCGCCCCGATTCCACCCACTCGAACACGATGTCACTGCGTGCGTCTTCAGACGCGAATGTCCAATTTACCTCGATCCGGCCTTTTGAATCGCCAAGCGCTCCATGTTTCAGGGAATTGGTCGCAAGCTCGTGAACAATCATCGCAAAGCTCTCGGCGGCGCCGCCTGACATCGCAACGGAGGGACCGCTGACTGATATGTCGCGTGTCCCCATGTACGGTTGCAACTCCTGAACAACGAGATCGTGGAGCATTCCCGACGCGCTGCTGTTGCCTGAAAGGAGCAGATGCGTTGCCTCAAGCGAACGAATCCGGTCGATGAGCGTCTCCTTGTACCTGGCGACATTGTTCTCCGGAACATTGACCATTTTCACGAGCGCCGTGATCACAGGAAATAGATTGCTGAACCTGTGGCGTTGTTCGAGCATGATGCGCTCCCGCTTCTTTGCCGCGGCGCGCAGCAGCGTGGTTTGTCTTCGCTCGGTCAGGTCGGCGGCCACGCCGAGCCGCTGTAGACGATCATCGTATTTCTCTTCCCTTCCGCGCAGGGCAACCCAGCGGATATGCCCGTCCGGTCGCCGGACGCGAATCTCGACGTCGTAGTTCGTGACTGATGCGAGCTTTCTCGATGCTACCAGCTTTGGCCAGTCCGCCGGATGGACAACGGCTGACAGTTCCTCCAAACGGCGGCTAGCGGCCGGGGGCAGGCCGAGAATGTCCCAGAACGTGCCCGATCCGGTGACGATCCCGTCTTTAAGGTCGATCCGCCACGTGGCCAGGCGTCCGGCAGACAAAGCGAGATCCAGCCACTCCTTCTGAGCCCGAAGCGCTTCGTGTACGGCTCGTCGTTCCGAGATATCGTCAACCACTACGAAGATGCTCTCTGAGAGAACCCCGTCGGGTACGGACGAAGACAGGGTTAGCCGCGCCCAGAATGCCGAACCGTTCTTTCTTAACAGACGAACCTCCGAAGCGAACGAAGCAGAGTCGTTACCCAGGCCCGCCAGCAACTGCTCCAAGGCATCACGGTCGTCCGGATGAACGAGTGTCTCGAGCCGCAATTGGGCAAGCTCCTCCTCCTCGTAGCCAGTCATCTCACTGAGGCGTCTGTTGGATTGCAGCAGCTCACCTTTCTCGTTGGTGTTTGCGAATCCCATGGCGGCGCGTTCGAAAGCCCAACGGTAGCGGCTTTCAGTTGCTTCGACGGCGGCGAGTCTGGCTTCTGCCACTTCCAGCAGCTCACGCAAGTCCTGCCGCAGCCGATGAAACGTCACGGCAATCACGCCCCCCGAAACCACAAGCAAAATGGCGCGCGCCCAATCTTCGCTGGATATCTGTCCATGCAGGGTGCTTCGTGCCCATAGGCCGGCAGCCACCATCAGGATTGTCGCCGCAAGCGCAGGCCCACGGTCTTCAAGGTAGGAAATGATAATAATAGCTGGTATAAACTCCAGAAAACTCGATCCCTCCCCAATATATACTGACGCTCTTGTTTCAAATATCAGTGTAGCGGCCAGCACCAATACGGAGGCAATGTGAGTTAGCAGTCTGACTGATGGGTTCGAATCCGACCTGCGCGACTGCGAGTTCATGGGCATAGACTACAACCTTTTGACTAGGCCGTCGAGACTAGAGCAAAAAACGTACAACCTAGTACGACTGCCGGATTGCCATACCACTATCACAGCGCGCATTTTATCTCGTGGGGGGAGCATGACTTGGTCATAACTCCTCAGAATATATCGAATTCAAGGTAGTAGGGCCCGTTTTTTCACGAGCCCCACGCAAGAAGACTGTTCGTAAATCACGAGCGATTTACTACGGGCTGACGGACCTTTGGGGAGGTTAAAAATGGCTATGATCGAGAGACACAGTGATGCGGTTGCGGGCAAACGGAACGTTACAATAGGAGCCAAGTATAACCCTGGCGCCCAGATGATGCGGCCGTCATATGCTTATCATTCGATTGGTGCATCTGACCGACCGGACGCAGGGGCCGACGAACCGCGGAGACGCAGCCTGGAATCCGTCACGGGGATGCTTGATCGCATCGGCTGTGGCTATCTCGTACTGAACCGCGAAAGAAAAGTCATCGAATGGAATGCCGCCGCTCAAACCACGCTGGAGCGCCAGGGGGAGCCGGCTGATACAGCCAGCGAGCTTTCGGTAGCCCTAAAACGGCTGATCGCGAATGTTCCGGCCCATTTCCTGCCGGGCTCCCTGTCTTGGGTGGTGATCCGCAGCAGGGGTGACAGGCCGGTGGTACTGAAAGAGAACGGCCTGATCGCTCCTGACGGAACGAGCATTGTGGCATTGTTGGACCGTGAGAACAGGTCGGGGCCAAATCCTCAGACACTGCAAAGGATGTTTGGCTTGACGAGCGCGGAAACGCACCTTGCGCTGCGCTTGGCTCAGGGCGATGCTCCATTGGAGATCGCCCGCAGTTGGCGCCTCAGCCGCACCACGATCCGCTCCCAGCTTGCCTCGCTGTTCGCCAAGACCGAAACGAGACGTCAGGCGGAACTGGTGGCTCTTCTCGGGCGCATTTCGGTCTTGCCATAAGGGCCGGCTTGGATCCAGGCGCCCGGGCATCGGCCCTGCAGATTGCGCGTCGCGTTGCGCGGTTCGTGGCACCGGCTTGCTCAGCTAAGCCTGGCTCCGACGAGCAGAGGCCAACCTCGGCAGTCGCGACGTCTATCGCCTCGGCGCGTATGCGCTGTCCATCTTTTCGCCGCCCATCGGCAGCGCCATGTCGTCATCCAGCAGCCGGGTGATCCGGGCAAAGCCCGTAAAAGCCTTTCTTGCTTCCTCGGCAGACATCTGGCCCGCCAGAGCCGCAGCGCAGCAGTTCAGTGCGCATTGATACACCGGGCCGCGCCGCCCTTTCGGCCAATGGCGCAAAAACGTCATCGCTTCGTTGACACTGTCAATTTCTTCGACAGGTTTCCCCTGCCCGCACGAAATTCGCACCGGCGTAAAGAACTGTAGGCGATTCATCGTTTCCTCCCAGTCGATCGCGATGCGTTCGATCGAACCTAATTAAATTCACGGCCAGCCAATTGGTTCCCGGCAAAAACGCCCACCCTTTGCTAAATGGCAACGGGTCGGCTGAGTGAATCGCCGGTCATCGCCCGACTTCCTGCCTTGGCGGGAACGTTCGGGGGGGTGATGCATTTCGACTTTAGCGATGATCTTTGAGGGAAATGCCAGACTATGAGAATAGCCCACGTGGCGCCGCTCCATGAATCCGTACCGCCTCGGCTCTATGGAGGTACGGAGCGCATTGTCTCCTATTTGACCGAAGGATTGGTCGAGCTTGGCCATGACGTAACCTTGTTCGCCAGTGGCGATACAAAAACGTCGGCAAAATTGGTGCCGTGTCGCGAGCGTGCGCTGCGTCTTGACCCACGCCCGCTGAAATCCGAGACAGCCGCGCACCTTTCGATGCTTTCCGAGGTGAGGAAACGATCTCAAGAATTTGATATCATTCATTTTCACCTCAGCCATTTCCTGCATTTTTCTTTTTTCGAGCATATGCCCGAGCGGACGGTGACGACGCCGCATGGCAGGCTCGACTATGTCGATCTGGCGCCGGCCTATGAGCGTTTTCCGCGCTTTCCGATGATCTCCGTTTCCCGTAGCCAAAGAACGGGGCTCGCCAACGCCAACTGGCTGACGACGATCCACCACGGGCTGCCTATCGAACTCTACAAACCGGTTTTCGAGACGAGCCCAGGGGAGCCCTACCTCGCCTTCCTTGGCCGGATGTCGCGCGATAAGCGTCCGGATCGTGCCATCGAGATCGCGCTGCGCTCGGGGCTGAAACTGAAGCTTGCGGCAAAGATCGGCGACGACGACCGGGCCTATTTCCGAGAGATGATCGAGCCGTTGGTCGACGGTGACCGTGTCGACTATGTCGGCGAGATCGAGGAGGACAAGAAAGCGGAATTCCTCGGCAAGGCGGTGGGCCTCGTATTCCCGATCGACTGGCCCGAGCCGTTCGGTCTTGCCGTCATAGAAGCGATGGCCTGCGGCACGCCGGTGATCGCCTGGAATTCCGGCGCCATGCCGGAAATCGTCGATCAAGGCATAACCGGTTTTATCGTGAATTCCATGGAGGGCGCGGTCGCATCGGTGCCGGGCATGCTGCGGCTCGACAGGCGGAAGGTTCGAGCTGTCTTCGAGAGGCGGTTTTCCGCCAAAAGAATGACCTGCGACTACGTTTCCGCCTACGCGCGCCTGATTGGTGCGTCGGCCGAAGCAAGAGCGGTCGTGAGCGGCATTACCTCGGGGGCGAAACGAGAGAGATATGTAGCGAATGGCCCAACTCGACGAGCGCAAGCTTGATCCCGCCGTAGCACTTGCGTCCCTGGACGCCACCGCACCTCGAGAGCCGCATCGGCTGTTCGCCCTCAAGCAAGGCGATTGCTTCGCCGTGGCCGACGCCTACGGCGATATCCGCGGCGCCGGCGATGGTTTCTTCCGTGACGACACGCGAGTGCTTTCCGAATTCCGGCTGACCGTCGGCGGCCGGCAGACATCGCTGCTCGGTGCGTCGCTCAGTCAGGACAATGTGCTCTTCACCTCCAACCTGACCAATCTGCCGATGCAGAGCGTCCGCGGCCGGGACATTCCGCAGGGCGCGATCCATATCGAACGCGTCAGGCTGCTTTGGCAGGACCGGCTGTTTGAACGCATCACCCTTTCCAATTACAGTCAGGAACACTCCACCATCCGCGTTTCGCTGCATTTTGCAGCCGACTTCCGCGACATGTTCGAAGTGCGCGGCTCGACAAGGCTGAAGCGCGGTATGGCCCATGCTGCCGAGACCGATGCGACCTCCGTCCTGCTTCGCTACGACGGGTTGGACGGGCTGGCGCGGATGTCGGCGATATCGTTCTCGCAGGCGCCGGACCATCTGACGGCCGACCGTGCGGATTTCCTGATTGCCGTGACGAGGCGCAGCAGCAAGGCGCTGTATGTCGAGGTCGGTCCCGAGGTCGCGGAAACGCCGAACCGCGATCGCTTCCGCGCCGCCGCGGCCCGGGCTCGCTTCGGCATGCGGATTAAGCGCCGCCATGGTGCCACGGTGCACAGTTCCGGGCGCGTCTTCAACGATTGGGTCGCGCGCGCTCGCGCGGATGTGGCGCTGCTGACCACCGAGCTTACGACCGGACCCTACCCCTATGCGGGCATCCCCTGGTTTTCGACGGCATTCGGCCGCGACGGCGTGATCTCCGCGTTGCAGATGCTGTGGCTCAACCCGGGCTTGGCGCGAGGCGTGCTGGCCTTCCTTGCCCAGCACCAGGCGACAGAGACATCGCCGTTCAGCGATTCGCAGCCGGGTAAGATCATGCACGAGACCCGCAAAGGCGAAATGGCGGCGCTGCGGGAGCTCCCCTTCGGCCGCTACTATGGCGGTGTCGACACGACGCCGCTCTACATCCATCTCGCCTGCGCCTATGCGGACCGTACCGGTGACATGGCGTTCGTCGACAGCCTGTGGCCGTCGCTCTACGCCGCGGCTGAATGGACCGAGGAGGCAAGCCGGCCGACCGGCTTCGTCACCTATCAGCGTGCTGCCGAGTCCGGCCTCACCAACCAGGGATGGAAGGACAGTATCGATTCCGTCTTCCATGCAGATGGCCGAATCCCCAAGGGACCGATCGCCCTGGTGGAGGTGCAAGGCTATGTCTTTGCCGCGTTCCGGGGGCTGGCGGCGCTCGCCCGTCGCCGCGGCGAGGACGACAGGGCCGATCATTGGGACAGCCAAGCCGAGGCCATGCGCGCCGCTGTGGAACGCCATTTCTGGCTGGACGATCTCGGCTTCTATGCCTTGGCGATTGATGGCGCCAGCGAGCCCTGCAAGGTGCGGACGTCTAATGTCGGGCATCTTCTCTATGTCGGGCTCCCCGAGCCGACGCGGGCGCAGATGGTCGCCGACCAGCTGCTTTCAGCGTCCTTCCATTCGGGCTGGGGGCTGAGGACGGTCGCCGACGATGCTGTGTTCTTCAACCCGATGTCATACCACAACGGATCGATCTGGCCGCATGACACCGCCATGTGCGGCGCCGGTCTGGCACGCTTTGGCGAGCGTGAAAGCGTGGTCCGGCTGATGAGCAGTACCTTCGAATCGGCGGTCCATTTCAACATGCGGTTGCCCGAACTGTTCTGCGGTTTTACCCGCGCGCCGGGCGAAGCGCCGATCGCCTACCCCGTCGCCTGCTTGCCGCAGGCGTGGTCGGCCGGGTCTGCCTTCATGCTGATGCAGGCCTGCCTCGGCTTGGAGATCCACGGCTGGGAGGGCGAAATCCACGTGACCCGGCCCAGGCTGCCGATTGGTATCGACATGCTCACGCTGAGGCATCTGGGCGTTGGCGCAAGGGCGGTGGATCTGACATTTCAGCGCGTCGGCGACAGGGTCGTCGCCTTTCTCGCCGACCGACATGAGGGGTTAGTGCCGCTCATCGTGCGGACCTAGTTTGGCTTTACGCATCGAATTGACCGCCGCGCTTAAACTACCGGAACCGATGGCCCCATCCGTGCGTTGCAAAATCATGCCGGCGCACAGCGGCCTGTCACCAGTGGCCGGCTTGAAAAAAAGAAAAACGGCCACCAACCGGAGGAAAATCGTTGTTCCAATGTCAGACTATGGCATAGAGGTACTCTGGATTCTGATCCTTGCAAGCCTCGGCCTTTCCGCTGTTGCCGTGGTGTTCTCGGTATTCCAACGGCGCCACAGCCACACACCAGCGGTCGCATACGCCGCAGGCGAGGACGTGGCTTCGGAAGCGGCTCGCAAAGTGCTGCGGGAGTTTGAAAAGAACGGCCACTCGGCCGATGCCGCACTGATCACATGGTCGCCCGACACCTTGCGCAAGATCCTGGCGGACGATCTGCCGGAGACGCAGGTGATCGTGGTATCCAACCGCGAGCCCTATATCCACAACATCAAGGATGATGGCGTCGAGCTCTTGGTACCGGCCAGCGGGCTGGTTTCGGCGCTCGAGCCGATCACCCGCGCCTGTGCCGGCACCTGGATCGCCTATGGCGGCGGAACAGCGGACCGCCTCACGGTCGACAAGAACGACCGGATTGAGGTGCCGCCTGGCAATCCGTCCTACGCGCTGCGCAGGGTCTGGCTGACGGAGGAAGAATACCAGGGCTATTATCTGGGCTTCGCCAATGAAGGTCTGTGGCCGCTTTGCCATATCGCCTTCACCCGCCCGATTTTCCGTGCGTCGGATTGGACGGCCTATGAGGCCGTCAACCGGAAGTTCGCCGATACTGTGGTTGCCGAAGCGCGCAACGAGCGGCCGATCGTGCTGGTCCAGGACTATCACTTCGCGCTCTTGCCGCGCATGATCCGAGAGCGCCTTCCCGAGGCGATCGTCATCACTTTCTGGCATATCCCATGGCCCAACTCGGAAGTGTACAGCATCTGTCCATGGCGTGAACGGATCCTGGAGGGCTTGCTCGGCAGCTCCATCATCGGCTTCCATACCCAGTTCCATGCCAACAATTTCGCCGAAAGCGTCGATCGCTTTCTGGAAAGCCGTATAGAGCGGGCCGATGCGGCGATCTCCTACGGCGGACAGACGACGCTGGTGCACGCCTATCCCATCTCCATAGAATGGCCGGCCGAACTTTTGGCGAAACTGCCTGATGTCGACGAATGCCGCGCCCGCCTGCGCGAGAGGTTCGGACTGAAAGAGGATGTCAAACTGTGCGTCGGCGTCGAGCGTCTCGACTATACGAAGGGCATTCTCGACCGTTTCCGGGCGCTGGAAGAATTGTTCACGAGACATCCCGAATGGGTCGGGAAACTGGTTCTCCTACAGATCGCAGCACCCAGCCGCGGCACACTCCCGGCTTACAGGCAACTCCACGATGAATGCCGCCGCTACGTCGAAGAGCTCAACCAGCGCTACGGCAGCGAGGATTACAGTCCTGTCCTAATGGTAGACAAACATCACCCGCAGGAACAGGTCTACGAATTCTATCGCGCCGCCGACATATGCATGGTCACCAGCCTGCATGACGGCATGAACTTGGTGGCCAAGGAATTCGTCGCGGCGCGCGACGACGAACAGGGCGTGTTGTTGCTCAGCACCTTTGCCGGCGCTTCGCGCGAACTTCTGGAGGCATTGATCGTCAATCCCTACGATACGGCCATGACGAGCGAAGCGCTGCTGCAGGCGCTGACCATGACGCCGGAGGAACAGCGCGAGCGTATGCGGCCCATGCGCGAGATGGTCCGCGACAACAACGTCTATCGATGGGCCGGCAGCATGCTTCTGGACGCGGCCCGCCTTCGCAAGCGCGGCGACCTCGACCGGGTGACGGGCAACGGCGAGCGGCCATCGAACAACAATGTGATTCCCATGTTCGAGCGGGCAAGAAAGGCAGTGTCGTGACGAGCATTCGCTGCCGCTGCGTCATGTACCAGTTCTCCTGAATACTGCGCCAGTTCGACGTTCTGAGTTAAGTTAACGGTTCGTATATCGACTGCAAGCGCCAGACGTGCTTGAGAAACCCCATAAGGAAGGCGCCAAGGTGACCTCGATCGGATTAACGCGCCCTGCCCATCGCCTCGGCCCACTGGAGAAGCTGATCAGCCGATCTTCCCGTCCACGATGTGAATGCGGCGATCCATGCGCGTAGCCATGTCGAGATCATGCGTAACCGCCACGACGGTCTTGCCGCGCTCGCGCACAAGATTCTCCAGGATTGCGAAGACCTGCTCGGAGCTCTTGCTGTCGAGGCTCCCCGTCGGCTCATCGGCGAGGATAAGCGGCGGGTCATTGGCGAGCGAGCGCGCCACCGCGACGCGCTGACGCTGGCCGCCCGAGAGCTGGTCGGGCCGCTTCTCGAGATGTTCGCCGAGCCCCAGGGATGAAAGCAGCTCCCCGGCCCGTTCGCGCATCTGTGGCCGCGCCAGGCGGCCCAATTTGCGCATTGGGATTTCGACATTTTCGCGCGCCGTGAACTCCGGCAGCAGAAAATGAAACTGGAACACGAAGCCCAGCATCGAAAGCCTGGTCCGCGCGCGCTCCCTTTCATTCATCGGCTCGGTGTCGCGGCCGCCTATTCTCAACCTCCCGGCAGTCGGCCGGTCCAGCAGCCCGAGCAGATAGAGCAATGAGGATTTGCCAGACCCGGAGGGACCGGTGACGGCGACGAATTCTCTCTCGTTGATCGCGAGCGTGATGTCCTTGACCAGCGTGACGGGAACGGTCTCGGGCAGCACGCGCGTCAGTTTCTCGGTCTCGATGAGTGCGCTCATGACGCGCCTCTGATGATCTCGACGGGGTTCAGGCGCGCCGCGCGGCGCGCCGGCAGGTAGCCGGCCACTGCCGCCGAGCCTAGCGCGAAAGCTGACGCAATGACGTAGTGCATCAAGCTCCAGGCGATCGGCAGCCGGGTCATCTCCTGGCCGGTCGCGGCGATCTCGAAACGCACAAGCGACAGTGCATAGGTCATGGAAACGCCGAACAGCCCGCCGAGCACGGACCCGGCCGCGCCGATCGCCACGCCTTCCAGCAGAAAGAGCCGGCGCATGTCGGACTCCGGAAAGCCAAGCGACTTCATGATGGCGATGTCGCGCGCCTTCTCGTGCGTGATGGTCGAGATGATGTTGTAGATGCCGAAGCCAGCGACCAGCATGATCGCGCCGACGACGGTGTACATGATGACGTTGCGCACGACGAGCGCTTCGAGGATCGATTCATTCGCCTCCTGCCACGCTACGGCCTTGTAGCCCAGTTCGGCCTCGGCACGCTGCGCCACCGCCGGAGCGCGGTTGGGATCGTCGAGCTTGATGCGGATCTCGTTGATTGCGTTTGGACGCGCGGAGAGGATCTGCGCGTTCTTCAGCAGTACATAGGCCTCACCTTCGTCGCGCGCGGTGGTGCCGGTGTGGAACAGGCCAGCGATCTTGAAGTTGCGCGTCAGCCCCTCGGAGGAGACCGCCGTTATCGTGTCGCCGAACCCGGCGCCGAGCCGGCTCGCCATCGTGTCGCCGATGAGCACGTTGTTGCCGCCCGCGGCAAGTGCCGAAAAGCTGCCTTCGACGAAGTCTCCGACGATCGGCGACACGCCGGACTCGCGCTCCGGTTCGATCCCAATGATCGCCGCGCCCACTTCGCGGCTGGAATAGC
Source organism: Mesorhizobium sp. WSM4807 (assembly GCF_055811615.1). NCBI lineage: Bacteria > Pseudomonadati > Pseudomonadota > Alphaproteobacteria > Hyphomicrobiales > Phyllobacteriaceae > Mesorhizobium > Mesorhizobium sp. WSM4807. Next base: position 40,879 of record NZ_JBVVQY010000024.1, on the reverse strand, counting down.
GGATCACCCCCTGCGTTTTGAGGCTTGCCGCGAACCGGCCGGGAATCCAGCTCTCGAGCCAGGAGGTCGCGGCGGTCGGATTGATGATGCCGCGGCGATCGTCGCGCGGCCTGAGCCCGGAGATCGCGACTGTCGCGAAGGCATTTTCGGCTGGCTGGCGGCGGGCGGTGCGCTGCTCGTCGGTGATGTCGACATGCGGCATCGTATCGACGAGCTGCCTGACGAAATCGTCCTGCCCGCCCTGCATCAGCGCCGCCATGGCGATGGAGAATCCGACACCGACCGCAACGCCGATCACGGCCACCAGCGTCTGGCGACCGCGGCCGGCAATATGCGTGATGGCGATGTCGAAGATGAGAGGCATCGTTGCTTTATCTCTCTTGGGCGGCGGTGATGCTTACGCGCCCCCCGTCGGCCAGGTCGGCGGGGTAGGGCGAGATGACGCGAGCCTTCTCGTCGACACCTGACAGAACCTCGATGCCATTGGTGCCGCGAATGCCGGTTCGGATTTCACGGCGCCGGGCCTTGTCGCCTTCGACTATGAACAGCTTGTTCCCATCCATCGCAGCGGGCGGGATCAACAGCGCATTTTTCGAAACGCGGATGACGATGTTCACGTCGGTCGACATGCCTATACCAAGCGGCGTATCGTCCGGCAGGCGGAAACGGACGCGATAGGTCTTCGTCACCGGATCGCCCTTGGGCGTGATGCTGTCGACCACCGCTTCCAGGTTCTGCCTAAGGAACGCATCCGATTTAAGCAGCGCGCGCTGGCCGACCTCGACCCGGGGGATATCCTCCTCGTTGACCTCGGCGACCACCAGGAGCGGCTTCGGCTCACCGACCCAGAATAACACCGTGCCGAGCTCGGCGACCTCACCCACCTCGCCGTCCTGCCTGAGCACGACACCGGCGCTCGGCGCTCGTAAGACGTAGGTGTCGAGTCGCGCTTTCTGTCCGGCAACCAGCGCCTCGATCTGGCCGAGCTCGCTCTGCGCACGATCGAGCGCCTGCTGGCTCGCAGCACGCCTTTCGGCAAGCACCGTCAGCCGCCGGAGCTCTTCCTGGGCAAGCGCTTGACGCGCTTCGAGCTCGCCAAGCACGGCCCGGGCCTCGCTGTCGTCGAGCTTGGCGAGCACGTCGCCTTGTGCAACCCTCGACCCCTCGCAATTACATTGCTCGACGATCCTCTCGCGGACCACGGGAGCCACCTTGGCCCAGGTTCGCGGCTCGACGGAGCCGCTCGCGTAAACGATTTCCGCCGCGTCGCCGCGTTGTGGCGTCACGACCGAAACCTTGGCCGGCTGCCACAGATACCAAGCGCCAAAAGCAGCAGCCGCCGCGACAAAAACGATGCCGACAATCCAGCGTATCCGTCGCAAGAATCTCCCTCCATCATCGAATCCGAACGTCGGGCAGTGGCAGACATAACACTAGACCGACCGTCGGTCTATAAAGTTGCATAAAGAAACGGTTCGTGCTCCTCTTGCTCCCAATCTGTACTTTGCGAGGTCGATTTTGCCCCGAGTGATAAAGCCGCCGGAGATACGATCCGCCGAGCTCCTCGACTGCGCCCAGCGGCTTTTCTTCGAGCAAGGCTACGACAACACGACGGTGAACGACATCATCCGCGAGGCCGGCCTGTCGAAGGGCGCGTTCTACCACTATTTCGCATCGAAAGAGGCTCTGCTGGAGGCGCTCGCCACACGTCTCGCGCGCGACAGTTTCACCGAGTTGCAGCCCGTGCTCAACGATCCGTCACTCGATGGGCTTGGCCGGCTCAATGCGCTCTTTGCCGGCTCGCGGCGGCTGAACGTCGAGCTCGCCCCGCAATTGCGCAAGACGTTTTTCGTCCTGTTCCGGCCCGAGAACCTTGCCCTCTTCCATCGGGTCGACCAGGCGGCCAGGGAATTGGCCATGCCGATAATCACCGATCTGCTCAGGAAAGGAAGCGAGGAAGGCATCTTCGACGTGCCCGACCCGGAAGCTTTCGCCGAGATGTTTTTGCAGCTGCGGCTGATCTTTCGGGACGTAATGCACCGCGCCTTGCTGAAGGCCGAGCAGGGCAATATCGACGAAGCGGCGCGGCTGCTCGACGACCGGCTGCGGCTCTATGGCATCGCAATCGACCGGCTTTTGAAGCTGCCCGATGGAACGATAGAAGCAGCGCAACCCGGGTTTGCCCGGGCTTTCCTCGAAGCAGGCCCGTGAGCCGCCGAGCCCGCCAGGCCGCGGAGCAGCAATTCACCGCGCCTCGTATACCGGTGCTGTCCAAATCAAGGGGGCGTCAGTGAAAGACCGACACTCGCATTCTCTTCCGGCGTCGCGTTCCAGTAGCCGTATGCCGCGGCGGTTTTCAGGAAATGCTGGATCGCGTCGGCTGACGGAGGATCCGAATGCCTGCTTTCCCCGGCGATCGGCTTGCCGATTTCCCGGAAGAACCGGCCCATCTTTGAAGCGCTGACGAGGATCATCACGGCTGGCCCAGTCGACAAGTTTCGAAAGGCGTGCTTCGCCCCGCCCGGCACGTGGAAAATATCGCCCGGCCGGATCGATACCCAGACGAAACCTTCCGGCGACTGCGAAAGCCCCTCAATCTCGCCGGAAATCTGGATGAAGGTCTCCGGATCGGCGGGGCTGTGCAGCGGCACGGTAACACCCAGCGGAATGGTGCCGCGCATGACGCAAGGCTCGCCATCGCGCGGCGACGTGAGAAACTGAACCACAGGGCCCAGCACGTTGAGCGTCTCGACGTTGCGCGGGTCGACGAGATGTCCCGCGCGTTCGATGATGGCAGTGTCGAGCATCCGATGTCTCCCTTCGGTTCGTTATCCCGGCGTATTTGCCCATGCGCCGACAAAGGGCGGCAACATGATACACGTCTGCTGTTCGACAGCCTCGTTGCGCAATCGCTCGGCGAGCGTATCGACCTTCATTTCGGCGGCGGTCGCGACGCCGACGGCCTCGGCCATCGGCAGCAGGCTGCGCAAGGTTCCGGCAATATAGTCGTAGATCGGCGAGTTGGGCCCGCTGCCGGCAAGGCCGGCGGAATTCATCTGCGGCGCAGGCAGCCCTGCGCCGGCGAAGACCATGGGCAGCCTGCCACCCATGTCGACCTCGAAACCCGCCCGCTCGATCGTCTCGATGATCCAGCCGCGGCATTTGCTGAACAGCGGCGCCTCTGGAAAACTGCGGGCGAGCGGCATCGCCATTTCCTGGAAGGCGATGATGCCGCCCGGCCGCAAATAGCCGCAAGCCTGCGCAGGGTTGCGGCCGGATCGGGCAGATACATCAGGACGAGCCTGCCGATCACCGCATCGAAGGTCTCGTCGGGCGAGAATGTATCGAGCTCACCAACAGTGAAACATGTCCAGTAACACTGGCCGGATTCGGTGACGCGCCGCTCGGCAATGTCCACAGCCTCTGCCGAGCGATCGACGCCGAGCACTCTTCCCGAGGGTCCGACCAGCTTTCCGGCCAGCAAGGATACGTCGCCGACGCCGCAGCCAATGTCGAGCACGCTCATGCCAGGCCCTATTCCCGCGCTGCGCAGGACATGCTCCGTAAGGTTGTAAATGAGCGATCCCTGCAACTCCAAGCGCTTGAATTCACCTTCCGTGTAGCCCAAGGCGTAGGGACGCGGATCCGTTGTGCCCTGATCGCGGTCGATCTTCGGCGCGTATTCGGCAAGCAGATTGTCCATTATTCGACTCCCTGATCGATCTGTCTGGATTTGACTCCCGATTGCCTGGCTGGGCAGCCCGTGTGGCCGCCCTGAGTTGGACCGTCACGATCGGCGATCAGTGCTACAACGTGATTTCCGGAATCGGGAATTGCGTTACGACTGAAACAGGCGGCCGTGTCTGACGTACCGCACGGGCGAAGAACACCTTCCGCCCGGTCTTCGGACGCGACTACGATTTCGGAGGCTGCGGTACGAACACAATATGCGGTGTCTTCGGCGGACGATCAGGCGGCACATAGTCCGGAACCGGCGTATCGTCTGCCGGCAGCGAAAGCACGTAGCGGTGTATGGCGCGCAGGTCGGTCTCGGTCATGGCACGCAGGTTGAACCACGGCATAGGAGGGCGCGTCTCGATTGTGCGCTGACTCTACCCACTCGTCCTCGTCCATGGTCCGCAAAAGGCGGCGAAGATTGGTTGGATAAGTCGTGCCCCACGGCCCATTGAAGCCGAGGGAGCCGCCGATCAGCCATCGATCCTCGGGAACGTTGCCGGCCTTCTCCAGATACCCTGGTGTGTGGCAGTCGTTGCAGCCGCCGATTTTCACCAGGTACCGACCGCGCTCGATCGAGTCGGCCGCTGTCGCCGCACCCACCTCATTTTGGTCGAGCGTCGCGACTGTGGGCACTCCGCCCAGGCCAAGAGCGGCAATTCCGATGAGAACCCATCGTGTCATCAGCTTCTCCGGTTTGCTGCTATTTGACTCCGACGAGACCATGATCCTTTCCGAAAACCGGTTTCCACTTTCCGGATCATGGTCTGGACGCGGATGGAACATCGAACAGCCCGGCTACAGGTTGATTTCACCCAGTGGAATTTTGGTTACAACTGTAACGAAACCCCGTGATCAGCCTGAATGCAGATGGCGAGCAAGGCATTGTGCGACGGCGGTCGACAGCAGCGGCTTCTTGATGACCTCGCTTATGCCGGCCGCCGTCAGTTGACGCGACCGGAGCGGGCGGCCGTAACCAGTCATCAGGACAATTGGCAGGTCCGACCGGATCTCATGCAACTTGCCGGAGAACTCGACCCCCGTCATATCAGGCATGACCTCGTCCGTCAGCACCAGGTCGAAGCGTTCCGGATCGGTACGGAATGCACTGAGAGCAGCAGGGCTGCGGTCGAACCCGAACGGCTCGTAGCCAAGCGCGGCGAGCATCTCCTCTGCAAGTTGCATCAACGGCGTATCGTCGTCCACGACCAGGATCGTCTCGCCATTGCCATACTGGATCCGAACCTCGGTGCCCTCCCCCTCATCGTCGTCCTGGGTTGCAGCGGATTCGATCTGCGGAAAATAGATCTCGAAGGTTGTGCCTTGGCCAAGTTGGCTCTTCACGTCGACCGCGCCTCTATGCGCCGCAACGATGCCGTGCACCGTCGACAGGCCGAGCCCGGTGCCTTGCCCTGCCGGCTTGGTCGTGAAGAACGGCTCGAAGATGCGTTCGAGCGTCGCCTGATCCATGCCGCTGCCGGTGTCCCCGACGGCAAGACGGAGATAGCGGCCGGCCGGCAGGTTGCCGTGCGACAGCACCTGCGCCTCTACGAACTCCGTCATGTCGAGACCGATCTTCAATACGCCGCGGTTGTTCATCGACTGCGCCGCGTTGGTGCAGAGATTCATCACCACCTGCTGAAGTTCGGTCGGATCGCCCATCATCGCGGCATCCGCGGCTGCAAGATACGTCTCCACTGAAAGCGTCGCGGGAAACGAGGCGCGCAGCAGATCGATCGCCTCCGCAACCACGGGCTGCGCCCGCAGCGCGTGATGCTGTCGCTCGCGGCGACGGCTGAAGGCAAGGATCTGCTCCGTGACGTCCTGCGCCCGCCTGCCGGCCTTCATGATCTGCTGGACGTAGCGCCGCGCGCGGGATTCTTTCAACAGCACCGCCAGCGCCATCTCGCCATAGCCGAGGACGGCGCCGAGAATGTTGTTGAACTCGTGCGCTATGCCGCCGGCTAGCGTTCCGATTGCTTCCAGCCGCTGCGATTGGTTGAGCCGCGCCTGCAGCGCCTCGCGTTCGCGTTCGTTGTGCTCGCGCGCGATGGCGTTGGAGAAGATCTCGGCGGCGGTGCGCAGCAGGGCGATGTCGTCGTCGGTCCAATGCTTTTCATGCGTGACGCTATCGAGAGCCAGAAAACCCAGCCGCTCGCCGGCATGCCACATCGGTATGCACAGCCACGATCGAATCTGACGCGCCTGCAGGCATGCCTTCTCCTGCCCGTCGGGAAGCTCGCCGACGCGGGGGACGTCGATGCAGCCTTGCCGTTCGTGGTTCGCGAGCGTCCAGCGCGAAGCCAGCTCGATGGTGTCGTTCGGCAGGCGGGCCGTCGAGCTCCCGCCCGGGCGGCGATAAAAGTAGCCGCCGGAAAAATCGGCATCGTATGTGCGGCTGACGAGAATCTGGGCGCCGTCGAGCCCGGCATGTTCCACCAGGCGCGCGAGGCCCTTGCTGATGCCGGCCCGGATACGGTCACGCGGCAGATTGATGAACTGGGTGGAGATCGAGGCGATCAGGCCCTCGAATTGCAGCCGCTCGCGCAGGATCCGCGCATTGTGGCGCAGCCGGGCGAACAAATAGGCCACATAGCCCACGAGGACCAGCGCGGCGATGTAGAGTAGCGTCTGGAACCGCGCGGCCCGCGCCGCAGCGCGCCCATGCGCATCGAGATAAAGGTCCTGCAGCGCGCGGGCGCGTTCGCTCGTTGGCGCAGTCTGTAGACGGGCGACGAGGTCGTCGACCGCCGGAAGCCTGGTGACGATAAGCCGGCCGTGGGAAACGAGCGAGTGGACGTCGCTTGCAGGCACGGCGTCGACGGACGGCCCGGCCAGCCGGTCGAGCGCAGCAGTCACTGCCTTTGCCGCCTCCGGCTGGGGATCATTGATGAACCGCGACATTGTGATCATCAGGGCTCCGATCTCGACCGTTCGAAGGCCATCGCCCTCGGTCGTAAGCCGACCGCTCATGTAGTTGAAATAGTTCAACGAGTTCTGCAGCAGCGCGTTGTCCGACTTGAACGCCTCGACGAGCGCCTCCTCGTCACCCACCGCGGCGATGACCTCGGCGACCCGCCGGTCGATATCCGCCCGTGCTTCGCCGCTGGCGATGTCCCGGGCGGCCGCGCAGCAGCCCCGCGCGAGCCCGCAACACGTCGCGCTGGAGGGCGGCGTTATAGAGGATGACCGTCCTGAGAGCGTCGAGCGTGCGTTCGTGGCGCGCCGCATCAGGAGCCGCGCCCTGCACCAGGAGGTAAGTCAGGATGATGAGCAGGCACGCGACGATCGGCGCCAGGATGCGTAACGACTTCATTGCTGCAGGTGATCAGCTGCGCTGGTTAACGGCTGGCCGCGATACTCGCCCGTCAGCGTCCCGAGGAATTTGACGATGAGATCGGCATCGCGCTGGTCGAGCTCCCGGCCGAGTTGGTTCCGCGCCATGATCTTCACTGCGTCTGCGAGCGATGCGGTACGGCCGTCGTGAAAATACGGTGCCGTCACCGCGACATTGCGCAGGCTGGGAACGCGGAAGACATGGCGGTCGCTCTCGACGCCGGTAATAGTGAAGCGGCCGAGATCCGCCTTGGTCAGAGTTTTCTGGCCGGCGAAGGGATCCTGAAAGATGCCGAACTTCTGAAACAGATTGCCGCCCACATTGGCGCCCTGATGGCAAGCGATGCAGCCATACGCTTTGAACAGCTGATAGCCATGTTCCTCGTCCGCCGTGATCGCGTCGCGCTCGCCCTTGAGATAGCGGTCGAAACGGGCATTGGGCGTGATCAGCGAGCGTTGAAAGATGGCCAGAGCGTCGAGCACATCCGTCCGGCCGGGGGCGCCGCCGTAGACCTTCACGAATCGCTGCGAATAGTCCGGGTCGGAGCGCAGTTTCGGCAGCAATTCTTCCCAACTCGTGTTCATCAGCCTGTCATCGAGCAGGGCTGCCTCGTTCTGCTCCTCGACAGTGCGAAAATTGCCGCGCCAGTTCAGCCGGAAATTGAGCGCTGTGCTGAAGACGGTCGGCGCGTTGAAATCGAGCTGCCCGCCATCCGCCGCCGTGGAACGAGCCTTGCCATCATCGCCGCTGAGATTGAGCCTGTGGCAGCCGCTGCAGGCGATGACATCGTCATGCGACAGCCGGACATCGTTGAACAGGCTCTCGCCGAGTGCGATCTTCGCCTGGTCGGAAGGACCAATGCCCGTTATCGGAGCAATCGGCTCACTGATCGGAGGGGCCGGCTGATTGACCAAGGCCAACGCAAATGGTGCCGCCACTGCCAGGCAAAGCGGAACAAAAAACGCCGCCCGAACCTTACCAATCTGCTCATGCGCCATCGAGTGAGCCTGTGGTATCCGATCACGAAGATCATCGGCGCTTACCAACAAATCGCCGAAATCAGCGTTAAGTCTAGTAAAGCAACGGCTCGGTCATGGGTTCCATACGTGCGGACGGTCTGAGATGTTAGCCGAACAGAACACTCGCTACGAAGAGCAGTCGAAAGGCAGACTTGAACAGGCAGCGGCGGCGAAGCATATCCTTGTCGTCGATGACGACCCCGAAATTCGCGAGATGCTTACCAATTACCTGGAGAGCGAGCATTTCAGGGTCAGCGCTGTCGCCGATAGCCGGGCCATGTCGCGCGTCTTCAACGAAAGACCGGTGGATCTGATGATCCTCGACATGCGGCTTGCTGATGAGGACGGCTTTGAAATCATGCGGCAACTCGGCAGTCCGCCGGAAGCCCCCGTCATCATCATCACCGGCCACAGGCCCGACGAGGTGGATCGCGTCGTCGGGCTGGAGCTCGGAGCAGACGACTACATCACCAAGCCCTTCAGCCTCAGGGAGCTGCTTGCGCGCGTTCGCGCCGTGCTGCGACGATCGGGGTCAACGCGTCAGCATTCGCGTGGCAAGAAGCACAAACGCTGCCGCTTTGCCGGCTGGGAACTCGACATGCGGATGCGGCGTCTGAGGTCGCCCGCGGGCGAAGCAACGCCGTTGACCGCGGGGGAGTTCAATCTGCTGGCAGCGTTCCTGCAATCGCCACAGCAGATCCTGAGCCGCGAGCAGCTTCTCGCTGCCAGCAGGATTCACGACGAAGAGGTGTTTGATCGCAGTATCGACGTGCAGATATTGCGACTGCGCCGCAAGCTCGAGGTCAACCCGAGCGAGCCGAAGCTCGTTGTCACCGAGCGGGGCGCTGGCTACGTCTTCGCTGCCTCAGTCGAGGTGCTGTGACTTTGCCGCAGGGTGCCGCGTTCGTGGCAGGTGCAGATGTGAACGTTCATCGCCTCAGCGCATGCACGTTATCAGTATTTTCGCCGCCCATCGGCAGTGCCATGTCGTCGTCGAGCAAGCGCGTGATGCGGGCGAAGCCGGCAAAAGCCTTCCTTGCTTCCTCTGCCGACATCCGGCCCGCCAAAGCAGCGGAGCAGCAATTCACTGCGCACTGGTAGACTGGCCCACGTCGGCCTGTCGGCCATTTACGCAAGAACCCCATCGCTTCGGCTACGCTATAAATTTCTTCGGCAGGGCTTTCCTGCCCGCGCGAAATCCGCACAGGCGTAAAGAGGTGCAGGCGATCCATCGTTTCCTCCCGGTCGATCGCTATGTGCTTGATCGAACCTTTAAACTTACGGCTGACAACTTGGTTCCGGCAAACAGGGCCCGACGCAAAAAAAGGCCGAGCCAAAACGAAGTCTCTCATATCGTTCGACCGAAATCGAATCACCAAACGTGACAAACGTGCGACGAACCGTTGTACTGCGATAAGCGGGAGTTTCATCGAACGCCTATAAGGCCTAAGCCGGCAAACCAATCGGTTGCCGGTTCCCTCGCGTCGAGGCTCTTTACAGGGAAAATGGCGCGTTCCGCCGGAGCCGGAGCGGCGAAGGCATGACATAATTCCCCCTTCTCCCCTTGCTTGTGGGAAGCCCTATTCACCGACCATCTCGGCCAGCCTGCGCACTGTATTCCAGTTGCGCGAGGTGCCGACCCCGAGCCGTTTATGGCTTGCCGCTGCAAGCAACCGCGAACTTGGCGTCTCGCGGGAAAATGCGATCCAGATGTCGCCGCCGACCGCCTGCATCCGCTCATCCTTGCCGACATAGGCCTCGAGCGCCGCGACAGCCTCAGCGGGAACGGGCTTGCGCATCACGCGCACCGCTACCTGATCCGCGGCGGCAGCCGATTCGGCGGGAAATGGATTGCCGGCCGCAAGCTTCAACCAGTCCTCCGCGCGGCGCACGATGATGTCGACACGGCGGCCGAAGGTCTTTTGGAACGCCGTCTCCAATCGGCGCTCCAGCGCGGCAATTTCTGTCTCTTTCGTCTCGAAGACCAGATTGCCGGTCGCCACCAGCGTGCGCGGGTTGTTCAGCCCCAGGCCTTCTGTCATGGCCCTGAGATCGGACATGACGACACGCCGCCCCTCGCCCAGGACGATGCTGTAAAGCAGAGCGACGTAGGTTTGCATGGTAGCCTGTCGGTTTAGACCAAGCGGCTCTGCTCCATCGCCGCTTCGATGAAGCTGGCAAACAGCGGGTGCGGGTCGAGCGGCCGGCTTTTCAGCTCGGGATGATATTGCACGCCGATGAACCAGGGATGGTCGGGGTATTCGACCGTTTCCGGCAGCACGCCGTCCGGCGACATGCCGGCAAAGACCAGGCCGCAATCCTCGAGCCGCTCCTTGTAGTCGACGTTGACCTCATAGCGGTGGCGGTGGCGCTCGGAAATCTGCGTGTCACCATAGATGTCGGCGATTTTCGAGCCCTTGGCGAGGTCCGCCTGATAGGCACCGAGCCGCATCGTGCCGCCGAGGTCGCCGGTTTCCCTGCGCTTCTCCAGCATGTTGCCTTTCAGCCATTCGGTCATCAGGCCGACGACCGGTTCCTCGGTCGGGCCGAACTCGGTCGACGAGGCATACTCGACGCCGGCCAGCGAACGCGCGGCCTCGATGCAGGCCATCTGCATGCCGAAGCAGATGCCGAAATACGGCACTTTTCGCTCGCGGGCGAACTTCGCTGCCAGGATCTTGCCTTCCGCGCCGCGCTCGCCAAAACCGCCGGGGACCAGAATGCCGTGGACCTTTTCCAGCCACGGCGCCGGATCTTCCTTTTCGAATATCTCGCTCTCGATCCAGTCGAGCTTGACCTTGACGTGGTTGGCGAGGCCGCCATGCGACAGCGCCTCGATCAGCGATTTGTACGCGTCCTTGAGGCCGGTATACTTGCCAACGACGGCGATGGTCACCTCGCCTTCCGGATTGTGGATGCGGTTGGACACCGCTTGCCAGGGCTCCATGCGCGGCTTCGGCGCCGGATCGATGCCGAAGGCGGCCAGCACTTCCGAATCCAGCCCTTCATTGTGATAGGCCATCGGCACGTCGTAGATGTGCGGCACGTCGAGCGCCTGGATGACCGCGCTCTCGCGGACATTGCAGAACAGCGACAATTTGCGGCGCTCTTCCCTGGGGATGGGGCGGTCGGCGCGGACCAGCAGAATATCGGGTGCGATGCCGATGCCGCGCAATTCCTTGACCGAATGCTGGGTCGGCTTGGTCTTCAATTCGCCCGCCGTTGGAATGTAGGGCATAAGCGTCAGGTGCACGTAGACGGCGTTGTTGCGCGGCAGGTCGTTGCCGAGCTGGCGGATCGCCTCCAGGAACGGCATCGCCTCGATGTCGCCGACGGTGCCGCCGATCTCGCACAGGACGAAGTCATAGTCGTCGTTGCCGTTTAGAATGAAATTCTTGATCTCGTCGGTGACGTGCGGAATGACCTGCACGGTGGCGCCAAGATAGTCGCCGCGCCGCTCCCGCTCGATGATGTTCTTGTAGATGCGGCCTGTGGTGATGTTGTCCTGCTGGTTCGCCGAGCGGCCGGTGAAGCGCTCATAGTGGCCAAGATCGAGGTCGGTCTCGGCGCCGTCGTCGGTCACGAAGACCTCGCCATGCTGGTAGGGCGACATCGTGCCGGGATCGACGTTGAGATAGGGATCGAGCTTTTTGATGCGTGCGCGATAGCCTCGCGCCTGCAAGAGAGCCCCAAGGGCCGCTGCAGCGATGCCTTTTCCAAGTGAGGAAACCACGCCGCCTGTGATGAATACATATCGCGCCATGGGAGTCATCGCTTAACGCGGCCGAATTGATTCCGCCAGAGAAAAAACCACCGCGAAGGCTTTTTCCCAAGAAGGCGCTCTGGTGGTGCGTGAACCAAAACAAAAGGGTCGGCGAGACCGGCCCTTTTGGGATGACCCGTTAAGGCGTCAGATGATGACGACCTTGGTGCCTACTTTCACCCGGCGGTAAAGGTCCATGACGTGCTCGTTGATCATGCGGAAGCAGCCGTTGGAGGCGCTCGTTCCGATCGACTGCGGCGCGATGGTGCCGTGAATGCGCAGATGTGTGTCCTTCTTGCCCTCGTAGAGATAGATGGCGCGCGCGCCGAGCGGATTTTCGCCGCCGCCGGGCATGCCGTCCTTGTACCGGCCGTAATTCTTCGGCTCGCGCTTCTGCATCTCGAGCGTCGGGATCCAGCGCGGCCACTCCTGCTTGTCGCCGACGGCGACCGTACCCTTGAACTGCAGGCCGTCACGACCGACCGCAATCGCATAACGGCGGGCGGTCCATGACGATTCGACGAGGTAGAGGCGGCGCGCGCTGGTATCGATGACGATGGTACCGGGACTGTAGCCGGTGAACTCGACCTCTTGCGGCACGAACTCCGGCTTCACCTTGAACTGCTTCTTGGCTTCCTTCCTGGCGAGTGCGGCATCGAGAGCGCGGGTCTCGGGGAGCAGCGACATCGACGAGGACGTGCCGCCGAACAGGCCGGCGAACAGCCCGACGCTCTGCGGCTTCTGTCCAACCGGCTCGCTGCGCAATTCCCCGTTGTTGCCGGTCAATGCGACGTTCATGGCCTCGGTGGAAATTGGCTCGGCCGACTGGATCGGTGCGATGGGTTGAACCGGTTCGATGATCCTGACGATCGTCTTCTTAGCCAGCCGGGCAGCGGACGTGTCCTTCTTGGCAAGGCCCTTCTTGGCAAGAAACGCCTGCCGTTCTGCGTCGGCCTTGGCTTTGGCCGCCTCGCGCATCGCCAGCTTCCTGGCCTCGAGCGCCTTGGCTCGAGCGGCCTCCTTGTCGGCCGCGATCTTGGCTTCGATCTTGCTGATCTGGGCAAGATCGTCCGCGGTCGGGTTTTTCTTCTTCTTGAGGAGCCTAAGTTGCGCCGTATCGCTTTTGGCGGCGACGTTGACGACGTCAGTTGTAACTGCGGTTTTAGAGGCCGAATTACCCGCCGGCATGGCCGCGTAAGCGGGCGCACCAAGGCTGAGCACGGCGTAAAGGCCGGCTAAAATGAAGCTGCGAAGCTGCATGGCGAAGATCCGATCGTTCAATGCTTGTTGCCCACGGCGTCGCCCGGCGTCCCCCAAGGACCCCGAAAGTGCCGCGCGCAATCTATAGTCGATTAATCGGAGACGCCTCAAGCGCCCTGTCGTGCCGTGCCCGGTCGAATCCTTGCGATCGTGCGGCATTTGCCGCGACTGTGTTCAAACAACAACAGATCGCGGCGCCGAACGTTTGCTGATTACTGGTTTGGAACCTGCGGCGTTACTGGCAGGGTGACGCCGTTTGTGGCCGGCGGCGTGGTCGAACCCGCCGCAGGCGGCGCAGCCGGCGCCGGGGCTGCGGCATCATTTCCGGAAGGCGGCGTTGGCGCCGTATTGCCGGAAGGTGGTGTCGGCGCCGTGGTGCCAGGCAACTGGTTGAGCACGCCGCCCGCACCGTTCGTCGCAGGTACACGATCGAGAATGTCGATCGGCTTTTCGCCGTAACGGGCGACGATCGACAATGTCAGCGAGGTGGCGAAGAAAGCCGCCGCCAGAATCGCCGTCGCCCGCGTCAGCGCGTTGGCCGCGCCGCGCGCGGTCATGAAGCCCGATCCGCCGCCGATGCCGAGGCCGCCGCCTTCGGAGCGCTGCAGCAGCACCACGCCGACAAGAGCGAGCACGACCATGAGGTGGACGACGATCAGTACGGTTTCCATAGTTTACCCTGGCAAAGCCTTGCGCGGCCGCGGATACGGCCGGTGATTTGGAGGCGGCTCAATACAATGCTTTGACGGCATTTCCAAGCCCGTGGCCGGAATATGGGAAGCAATGCGCCCATTGCAACGATTTCCGCTGCGGCACAGCCTATCCGAAGTGCCCGACAGCCTTCCGATGCTACGAGATATTTCGATAGGCTTCGGCGATGCCGAGAAAGTCCGCCGCCTTCAGACTGGCGCCGCCGACCAGCGCGCCATCGACATTTTTCACGCCGAGCAGTTCGACCGCGTTCGACGGCTTGACCGAGCCGCCATAGAGGATGCGCATCTTCGCCGCCGCGCTGCCAAGCTTTTCCGACAGCTTTTCGCGAATATGCGCATGCGCCTCAGCAACGTCGGCGGCGGTCGGCGTCAGTCCCGTGCCGATCGCCCATACCGGCTCGTAGGCGATGACGGTATTCGACGCCGTGGCGTCGGGCGGCACCGAGCCGGCGACCTGGCGCGACAGCACATCGAGCGTGGCGCCTGCCTCGCGTTCGGCTCTCGTCTCACCGATGCAGATGATGGCTACCAGTCCGGCGCGCCACGCGGCGGACGCTTTGCCCTGTACAATGGCGTCGTCCTCATTGTGATCGGCGCGGCGTTCGGAATGGCCGACGATGACGTGGCTGGCGCCCGCATCTTTCAGCATCTCGGCCGAAATACAGCCGGTATGGGCGCCGCTCTCCTTGGTGTGGCAATCCTCGCCCCCGGCCCGAACCGGGGTGCGCGACAAAATCTCTGCGGCATGCGCCAGCAGCGTCGCCGGAACGCAGACCAGCGCTTCGGTTTCCGCATCGAGCCCGCTCATGAAGCCGTTGCCGATCATCCTGAGTTCGTTGAGCGAGGCGCTGGTGCCGTTCATTTTCCAGTTGCCTGCGACCAGCGGGCGGATTCCTGGCGTCATGGGATTTGTTTCTCCGGGCAATATTCGGCTGCGTCCTCACTACCAAACTCAGCCCACAAAGCAATCGACAGTGGGCCGGAAGGACGCTATTGCGCTTGTTTCAGACTCGACGCATGCGAAAATGCGCAAAAATCGGAAGTGACCATGCTTAGTATCTTGAGAAGCGCGGCGGGGACCTGGGTCGCGAAGGCGCTGCTGATATTGTTGGTGTTGAGCTTCGCCGTCTGGGGCATTTCCGGGCAGATGGTCGGTGGTTTTGCAGGCCACGACGCAGTTGTCACGGCCGGAGGCACCAAAGTGTCGATCAACGAGTATCGCCTCGCCTATGATCGCCAGATCAGCGTGATGTCGCAGCAATTCGGCCAGCGCATCAGCCGCGAGCAGGCGACGGCGCTCGGCCTCGACAACCAGGTGCTGGCGCAACTCGTGTCGGGTGCAGTCCTCGATGAGCAGGCCCGCAAGCTCGGGCTGGGGCTGTCCAAGGACCGGCTGGCCCAACTCACGCATGAAGACCCGGCCTTCAAGGGTCCCGGCGGCACCTTCGACAGAAGGACTTTCGAATACATACTGCAACAGGTCGGCATGCGGCCGGAAGACTATCTGAGGAATCGCGCCCAGGTGGCTGTGCGCCAGCAGATCGTCGAGGCGGTTTCGGACGGCCTCAAGGCTCCGGATACTTTCTTGAAGGCAGTCGCGCTTTATCGTGGCGAAGACCGCACCATTGACTATCTGACCTTGCCGAAATCGCTGGTCGAGCCGATTGAAGCGCCATCCGACACTGCGCTTTCAGCTTATTTCGAGGAAAACAAGAAGACTTATGCGGCGCCCGAATACCGCAAATTCTCCTATGTCAGGCTCGAGCCGCAAGACATCATGGATCTGAGCGCCGTGACCGACCAACAGGTCAGCGACGACTACAACAAGAACAAGGGGCGCTACACCACGCCCGAAACGCGCACCATCGAACAGCTCGTGTTCAAAACGCCTGATGCCGCGAAGGCCGCGCTCGATTCACTCAAGACCGGCGCGACCTTCGACAAGATCGTCGCCGCCGAGGGCAAGACGCAAGCCGACACGCTGCTCGGCACGCTGTCCAAAGACAAGATCGCTGACAAGGCAGTGGCGGATGCGGCGTTTGCGCTCAATGTCAACGAAGTCAGTCCGGTCGTTCAGGGCGCCTTCGGTCCGGTGCTGCTGCGCGTCACCGACATCAAGCCCGAAGTGGTGAAGCCGCTGGCCGAAGTGTCCGCCGATATCCGCAGGGATCTGGCGCTGGGCGAGGCAAGCCGCATTCTGTTGGACGTGCATGACAATTACGAAGATATCCGCGCTTCGGGCAGCACGCTCAAGGAAGCGGCCGAAAAACTCAGGCTGAAGGTCGTCACCATCGACGCGATCGATCGCACCGGCCTGAGGCCGGACGGCACCATCGTCAAGGACCTGCCGGAATCGCCGGAACTCATTAAGGCGGTGTTCGACGCCGAACCCGGCACCGAGAATCCCGACCTCACCACCGCCGACAACGGCTTCGTGTTCTACGAGGTGGAGTCGATCACGCCGGCCCGCGACCGCACGCTGGATGAAGTCCGCCAGAAGGTGGTGGCCGACTGGACGGCGGCGGAAACGACCAAGCGGCTCACCGCAAAAGCGGGCGAACTCGAAAAGCGTCTCGAAGCCGGCGCTACGCTCGATGTGATCGCGAGCGAGCTCAAGCTCGAGAAGCAGACCAAGCGCGGCGTCAAGCGCGAGGCGGACGACGTCGATTTCGGCAAGGAAGGGGCGGCTGCGATGTTCGGCGAAGGCCAAGGCGGGACCGGATTGATCCCCTCGCCCACCGGCGACGGACAGATCCTGTTCAAGATCGCCGAAGTCTTCGAGCCTGCCGGAGCCGACGCCAGCTCGGTGCCGGATGAGGCGCAGAAATCGTTCACCGCCGGCATGTCCGATGACCTGCTCGACCAGCTGGTGGCGCAGCTGCAGACGCAATATGACATTCGCATCGACCAGACCGCCGTTGCCCAAGCCCTGACCAGATGAGCGCGCTCAAGACCCATATCGCCAAGGTCGCCGCAGGCAATTCCCTTTCCTTCGAGGAAGCGCGCGAGGCCTTCGACATCATCATGTCGGGCGACGCTACGCCCGGCCAGATCGGCGGCTTCCTGATGGCGCTGCGCGTGCGCGGCGAGACGGTGAGCGAGATTTCCGGCGCCGTCGCGACCATGCGCGCCAAGATGCTGCGCGTCGACGCGCCCGCTGGCGCGATCGACATCGTCGGCACCGGCGGCGACAATTCGCACAGCGTCAACATCTCGACCGCATCCGCCTTCGTCATCGCCGCCTGCGGCGTGCCGGTGGCCAAGCACGGCAATCGCGGACTGTCCTCGCAGACCGGCGCCGCCGACGTGCTGACCGCGCTCGGCGTCAAGATCGATATCCCGCCGGAAACGATCGGCCACTGCATCCACGATGCAGGCGTCGGCTTCATGTTCGCGCCGGCGCATCATCCGGCGATGAAGCATGTCGGCCCGATCCGCGTCGAGCTCGGCACCCGCACCATCTTCAACCTGCTTGGCCCGCTCTCCAATCCGGCTGGTGTCGTCAGGCAGATGGTTGGCGTCTTCTTGCCGGAATGGATCATGCCGGTGGCCGAGACGCTGAGGGCACTGGGCGCCGACCACGCCTGGGTCGCCCATGGCGACGGTTATGACGAGATCACCACCACCGGTGAAACCCAAGTGGCCGAACTGGTCGGCGGCGAGATCCGCACCTTTACGCTGACACCGGAAGCGGTTGGGCTGAAGCGGCACACCAAGGACGAGTTGCGCGGCGGCGATGCCGCCTACAACGCCCAGGCGCTGCGCGAGATGCTGGGCGGCGCTGCCGGCGCCTTTCGTGATACGGTGCTGATGAACGCCGGCGCCGGGCTGGTGGTGGCGGGCAAGGCGACGACGCTTGTCGACGGCATGGCGACGGCGGCGCAAGCCATCGACAGCGGCCGGGCGCTGAAAGTGCTCGATCGGCTGGTCGAGATTTCGAACGGATAGAGCCGTGTCTGATATCCTGCGCAAGATCGAAGCCTACAAGCGCGACGAGATCGCCGCGGCGAAGGCGCGCGTGCCGCTTGCCGAGATCAAGGCGCGGGCGAAGGACACCGATGCAGCGCGCGGCTTTCTCTCGGCTCTTGAAGCCAGGCGCAAATCCGGCAGCTTCGCGCTGATCGCCGAGATCAAGAAGGCGAGCCCGTCCAAGGGCCTGATCCGTGCCGATTTCGATCCGCCGGCACTGGCCAGGGCCTATGCGAAAGGTGGCGCCGCCTGCCTTTCGGTGCTGACCGACGCGCCGTCCTTCCAGGGTGCGCCTGAATTCCTCACCGATGCGCGCAACGCCGTGACATTGCCCGCTTTGCGCAAGGATTTTCTGTTCGAGCCTTATCAGGTGTTCGAAGCCCGTGCGTGGGGCGCTGACGCCATCCTGATCATCATGGCGAGCGTCGATGACGCCGTGGCCAGCGAACTCGAAACGACGGCGTTCGAACTCGGCATGGACGTGCTGGTCGAAGTGCATGACGAGGCTGAGACGGAACGCGCGCTGAAACTGTCATCGCGGCTGATCGGCATCAACAACCGCAATCTCCGGACGTTCGAAACCAGCATCGAGACCTCGGAGCGGCTCGCGACGATGATGCCGGCAGACCGCCTGCTGGTCAGCGAGAGCGGTATTTTCTCGCACGAAGACTGCCGCAGGCTGCAAGGGAGCGACATCGGTACGTTCCTCGTCGGCGAGAGCCTGATGCGGCAACAGGACGTGGCCACTGCGACGCGCCTGCTTTTGACGGGCAATGCGCCCGCCATTGCATCGGCCCGAAAATCGGAATCGATTTTCGGAGAGCACGATGCATAGATTCAAAGTGTTAGAGCGTGCTTTGCGCGTCCAGACGGACGCACGTCGCGCTAAGGTGACCTGACGATGACGGCCGCCCTCACCCATCTTGGCGCGAAAGGCGAAGCCAATATGGTCGATGTCGGCGACAAGGCGGAGACGACGCGCACGGCAATCGCCGAAGGTCTTGTCTCGATGCGGCCCGAAACGCTGAAGATGATTCTCGACGGCGATGCCAAGAAGGGCGACGTGCTGGGCACGGCGCGCATCGCCGGCATCATGGCGGCCAAGAGGACGCATGAGCTGATCCCGCTCTGCCATCCGCTGCTGTTGACCAAGGTATCCATTGACATCGAACCGGACGCGACGCTGCCAGGCCTGAAGGTCACGGCGCTGGCCCGCGTCACCGGTAAGACCGGCGTCGAGATGGAAGCGCTGACCGCCGTCTCGGTCGCCTGCCTGACCATCTATGACATGGCCAAGGCGGTCGACCGCGCCATGGTGATCTCGGGCATCAGGCTGGCGGAAAAGACCGGCGGCAAATCCGGCGACTACAAGGCGGATGCCAAGGGGGCAGGCTAATAATGGCACTGCTTCCGGTCGCCGAGGCGCTCGAGCGCCTGCTTGAGGATGCTGCGCCCTTGCAGGCTGAAAGCGTCGCCCTGATGGACGCCGCCGACCGCGTGCTGGCGGCGCCGCTCCTGGCGCTCCGCACCCAGCCGCCGTTCAACGCGTCCGCCATGGACGGCTATGCCGTGCGGGCCGAGGATGTCGCGTCCGTGCCCGCAAGACTTTCGGTGATCGGCATGGCGCCGGCCGGACGCGGCTTTGCCGGAACAGTCGGCCCGGCGCAGGCCGTGCGCATCTTCACCGGCGCGCCGCTTCCTGCAGGCGCGGACACCATCGTCATCCAGGAGAATGTCCGCGACCTCGGCGGCGGCAGCATCGAAGTGACCGCGTCGACGGTTGAAGGCCGCAACATCCGCCGCCTCGGGCTCGATTTCTCGAAGGGCGACGTCCTGCTGGAGAAAGGCCGCCCGCTTGATCCGGCGGCATTGTCGCTGGCGGCGTCGGCCAACCACCCGCAGGTCAGCGTGGTGAAACGGCCGTTGGTCGCCATCATCGCCACCGGCGACGAATTGCTGCCGCCGGGCAGCGACCTTGGCCCCGACCAGATCATCTCGTCCAATGCCTATGGCGTCGCCGCCGCGGCCCGCTCGGTCGGCGCCAGCGCGCTCGATCTCGGCATCGCCCCCGACCGCAAGGAGGCGATCGCCACGCTGGTGAAACAAGCGGTCGACGCAGGCGCCGACGTCATCGTCACGCTGGGCGGCGCCTCGGTCGGCGACCATGACCTGGTCCATGACGTGCTGACCGGTGAAGGCATGACGCTCGATTTCTGGAAAATCGCCATGCGGCCCGGCAAGCCGCTGATGTTCGGGCGGCTGGGTGACATCCGCTGCATCGGCCTGCCTGGCAATCCGGTGGCGAGCCTGGTCTGCACGCAGCTCTTTCTGACGCCGCTGCTTGCGCGGCTCGGCGGCCGCGCCTTCCGGCAGGACATGCGTCAGGCGCGGCTCGGCGCCGCCATGCCGGCCAACGATCTCAGGCAGGACTATGTACGCGCCGTGGTGAGCGAAGAAGCCGGCACGCTGCTGGCGACCCCGTTCGGCATCCAGGATTCCTCGATGCTCAAAATGCTGGCCGACGCCAACGGGCTGATCGTGCGCGAGCCGTTCGCTCCCCCAGCCGCGACGGGCGCCGCGTGCAGCGTGCTGATGCTACGCTGAACAAAACGTCAACACATTCATTAAATTTTAAACGGTTGCGGAACACAACTGGAACAGATAGTGTTTGTTCTGGGTTTGTTTTTCTGATTCTGTTGGGGGTCGCGATGCTGACACGCAAACAACATGAACTGCTGATGTTCATCCACGAGCGGCTGAAGGAAAGCGGCATTCCGCCCTCGTTCGACGAGATGAAGGAAGCGCTCGACCTCGCCTCGAAGTCGGGGATCCATCGGCTGATCACTGCACTGGAGGAGCGCGGTTTCATTCGCCGCCTGCCCAACCGCGCCCGCGCGCTGGAGGTGCTGCGCCTGCCCGATTCGATCGCGCCCGGCCTCAATGCGGCGCGCAAATTCTCGCCAAGCGTCATTCAGGGCAGCCTTGGGCAGGGCAGCCTCGGACGACAGATCAAGCCGGCGCCTTCGCGCATGCCCGCGGCCGGCAATGACGACGACGTCGTTGCCACCATCTCCATACCGGTGATGGGCCGCATCGCTGCCGGTGTGCCGATCGATGCCATCCAGCACCAAACGCATTCGATCTCGGTACCACCGGACATGATCACCGGCGGCACGCACTACGCGCTGGAGGTCAAGGGTGATTCGATGATCGAGGCCGGCATTTTCGACGGCGACACGGTCATCATCCGCAACGCCGACACCGCCCAGCCTGGCGAGATCATCGTCGCCTTGGTCGACGACGAGGAAGCGACGCTGAAGCGGTTCCGCCGCAAAGGTGCCTCGATCGCACTGGAAGCCGCCAATCCGGCCTACGAGACGCGCATCTTCGGGCCGGACCGGGTCAAGGTGCAAGGCAAGCTCGTCGGACTGATCCGGCGTTACTGAACGGCAGGCTTTTTGGGTTTCTCGGCCCTGCGGTATGGCGGCAGGCCCCTCGCCTCGCGCGAAAATCTCCGCTGCTCATGCCAAGGCCTATAGGGCTGTCTGACGGCAAAACGGATTTCTGCGCGCGTCGTCGCAGATAGCGGATCGAAAAAGACGGCGGCACTGCCCATGCGAGCGAGCTGCCGTTTGGTGACGACGAGAACCAGCGGATTGCGGCAGGGATTATAATAGGCTGTGGCATCATCGATGACGATCAAATCCGCAAAGGCACAGGCTGGCCGTGCGGTTTTGCGGTCGTCGGCGAGCGCGATGATCGCGCCGGACTGGTGCCGGGCGAGGCACAGGCCGGCAGTGCAGTAGAAGGGCGCTCCCGGCGGCAGGTCGGCCGGGTCGACGATGTCGAACCGCACGTCTCCTTTTTCGAATGTCTCCGGCTCGACAATGGTCGCTGAAACCAGCGCATGTTTCCAGTTGTCGGTGATGAATTCGTTCGAGCGCACCCGGTTGACGGCAAGTTCGCCGCCGCCGATCGGCAGCGCCACCAGATGCGCATCTTCCGAAATCAGCACGTCGGGAGTGCGCGTCTCGGAAATCGTCAGCAGGCCGGCGAGCGCAAAGGGAAGTGCCGCAAGCCGCAACCATGTCGTTGCCATCGTGGCGATGACCAGGGCGGCCGTCACCAGCAGAACCGACTGCAACGAGATCAGCCCGACGGCATCGACCGGCGACCGCTCGGAGATCCATCCCGATATTGCAATCATGGCCGTCAGCCCCTTGCCCATCATGTATAGGAAAGGGCCGTCGAGGCCGAACGGCATTGCCAAGGCGCTAACGACGGCCAGGAACATGACGACCGTGACGATCGGCATGACGGCCAGATTGGCGAACAGGCTGAGCGGCGAGACGCGCTGGAAGTGCCAGATGGCGAAGAGTGCGGTGGCGCTGCCGGCAATGATGGAGGTCATTGCGATGGTACCTGTCCCAGCGGCAAGTTTTCGCGTGACGAAAGCGATCGTTGACCGTCGCTGTGGCGGCGCGGTGGCCTTGTCGGCACGATAGTCGGACCAGCCGGCATAGGCGCCCACGAGAGCAGCGGTCGCGGCGAAGGACATCTGGAAGCTTGGGCCGACCACCTCGTGCGGCGACACGACGATGACGGCGATGGCCGAAATCGCCAGATTGCGCATGGTGAGTGCCGCCCGGTCGAACAGCACGGCGACAAGCATTACCGCCAGCATGATAAAGCTGCGTTCAGCCGCGACCACGATACCGGAAAAAATCAGATAGGCAGCGATGGAAACGAGTGCGGCAGCAGCCGCATATTTTTTGACCGGCCGGCGCGACGAAAAATCGGGAACCAGCGCAAAGGCGCCGCGCAGCAATCCCATGATGGTGCCGGCGACAAGCGCCATGTGCAGGCCGGAAATCGAGATGATGTGGTAGATGCCGGTGCGCCGCATCGATTCGTTTATCTCTTCGGGAATGCCGGCACGCACGCCGACGATCAGCGCGGCGGCAATCTCCCCCTCGGCGCCACCGATGCTGTCCCTGATATGGTCGGCGATGGTTTCGCGCGCCTTTTCGATCGAGGAAGAAAGCCGCGCGGCGAACGGTGTATCTTCGGAAACGACGATCTTCGGATTGCCGAGGAAAAAGCCACTGGCACCGATACCGGCGAAATAGCTGTCAAAGGAGAAGTCATAACTGTCCGGCCTAACCGGGCCAGTCGGAGGCAGAAGCCTCACATAGCCGGTTGCCACCGAGCCTGAGGTCATCTCAGCGGGAATTTTGCGTGCCGAAACCCTGACACGTTCCGGCGCATAACGCAGTGTCGGCCGGGCGGTCGACATCACGTCGATGGTCAGCCTGATCCGGCCGTTCGCCATCTGATCGAGCCTAACGACACGGCCGGTGAGCTGGGTCTGGATTTCCGAACCGAGCATCTGCGTTCCCACGCGCCAGGTTTCAACCTTGGCGGCGAGTACACCGAGTGCACACAGCAACGCTGCCATGAAGCACAAATGCGTTTTGCGCCATGAGCGCGTCACCGCCGCACACAATGCCGTGAGGACCACGACGGCAATGGGTTGCGGAAAGTCCGGTTCGACGGCGAGCGAAAAATAGACGATCACCCCGCATGCCAGAAAAACCGGCACCAGCAGGAAGGCGACGCCGCGGTCTAGTTCCAAGCCGGCTGCCGAGGCCACGCCGTTGCGGATACCGGATGGTGAAAGATGGCTGAGCTGTCGACAGAAGCGAATGACAGGCCCGGGTGTTGGAGCCGGTGTAGGCGCGGCGCGGTCCGGCGAAAGAGGCTGAATGCCCGGGTGCGACGCAGGCAGCGAAACGGGTAGCGGCTCGGCGTGGGGAACGTCGGCAAACAGCGATCGTTCGCTGACGCTTGTGGTCGCGCCCTCGCTCTTGTCCGCGCCGCGGCCTGGTCCAGCCATCGGGTCTGCCCCTTGCGCCCTTGACCTCCTATGCTACATGAACGCGCGACGCGCGAAAGTCCGTGCAATCACATCCGTTTCCTGCGCTTGCCTGAGAGTTCCATGTCCGACAAGGTCGTCACCCGTTTTGCCCCCTCGCCCACCGGCTTCCTGCATATTGGCGGGGCGCGCACGGCGCTGTTCAACTGGCTGTATGCGAAACACACCGGCGGCACGATGCTGCTGCGCATCGAGGACACCGATCGTGAGCGTTCGACCGATGCGGCAACCGCCGCCATCCTCGACGGGCTCGCCTGGCTCGGCCTCACCTGGGACGGCGAGCCGGTATCGCAGTTCGAGCGCGCGCCGCGCCACCGCACGGTCGCCGAGGAGTTGGTGCGCATGGGCAAGGCCTATTACTGCTATGCGACGCCGGCTGAACTGGAAGCGATGCGCGAGAGCGCGCGGGCCAAGGGCTTGCCTCCCCGCTATGACGGCCGCTGGCGCGACCGCGACCCGTCGGAGGCGCCGGCCGGCGCCAAGGGCGCGATCCGCATCAAGGCACCGGCCGACGGCGAGACGGTGGTGCATGATCTCGTGCAGGGCGAAGTCCGCTTCCCCAACAAGGATCTCGACGATTTCATCATCCTGCGCTCGGACGGCAATCCGACCTATATGCATGCCGTCGTCGTCGACGACCACGACATGGGCATCACCCACATCATCCGCGGCGATGATCATCTGACCAATGCCGCCCGCCAGATGGTGATCTATCGAGCCATGGGCTGGGACGTGCCGTCGATGTCGCATATCCCGCTGATCCATGGCGCCGACGGCGCCAAGCTGTCGAAGCGGCACGGCGCCCTCGGCGTCGAAGCCTATCGTGCCATGGGGTACCTGCCTGAGGCACTGCTCAACTACCTGGCGCGGCTCGGCTGGAGCCACGGCGACGACGAGGTCATGTCGATCGCCGACATGATTGCCTGGTTCGACATCGGCGACGTCAACAAGGGGGCCGCCCGCTTCGACTTCGCCAAGCTCGAGGCGCTGAACGGCGTGCATATGCGCCGCATGAACGACGCCGAATTGCTCGATATCTTCATCAACACCTTGCCCTATCTCGAAGGCGGCCCGGCGATCGCAGCGCGCCTCGACGACACGCGCAAGGCACAGTTGCTCGCCGCGCTGCCAGGCTTAAAGGAGCGCGCCAAGACGTTGGTCGAACTGGCCGACGGTGCCGCCTTCCTGTTTGCCGAGCGGCCGCTGCCGATCGACGAGAAGGCGGCTGCATTGCTCGGCGGTGATGCGCGCGAGATCCTGCGGGGCGCCCACGCGGCGCTAGAGGCGATTACAGGCGATTGGGCGGCCGAAGCGGCGGAGGCTGCGATCCGGGAATATGCGGTGGCCGGCGGCCATAAGCTCGGCGCTGTGGCCCAACCTTTGCGCGCCGCGCTCACCGGCAAAAGCACCTCGCCCGGCGTGTTTGACGTGCTTGCCGTGCTTGGCCGTGAGGAAAGCCTGGCGCGCGTCGCGGATCAAATCGATTAGCAAAACTGGCCCAAGAAGATTGGCATTGAAAGGTGGGTTTCGCAGTGCAACATTAGGACTTTGGCCCAATTTGGCACGCAATTCCAATTGCGGGCGCAAACGCGCGAACTCCGATGCTTTCGACGTGTTGCGTTGCAGATATTTCGCCTTTGCCGGCATGAGAAAACCAAAAGGAGTTTGCAATGTCCGAAGCTGCGACAAAGATGGAATTTGGCGGCAAAACCCACGCGTCGACTGCTAAACTTGAATTCGGCGGCAAAACTCACGAGCTCAAGGTGCGAAGCGGCTCGGTCGGACCTGATGTCATCGACATCGGCTCGCTTTACAGCACCACCGGGGCGTTCACCTACGATCCCGGCTTCACGTCGACGGCAAGCTGCGAGTCGGAAATCACCTTTATCGATGGCGATGCCGGCATCCTTTTGCATCGCGGCTATCCGATCGACCAGTTGGCCGAGCACGGCGACTTCCTCGAAGTCTGCTATCTCTTGCTCTATGGCGAATTGCCGACCAAGGCGCAGAAGGACGATTTCGACTACCGGGTGACGCGCCACACCATGGTGCACGAGCAGATGTCGCGCTTCTTCACCGGCTTTCGCCGCGACGCGCATCCGATGGCGGTGATGTGCGGCGTGGTCGGCGCTCTGTCAGCCTTCTATCACGATTCCACCGACATCTCGGACCCGTATCAGCGCATGGTCGCATCGATGCGGCTGATCGCCAAAATGCCGACGATCGCGGCGATGGCCTACAAATACCACATCGGTCAGCCCTTCATTTACCCGAAGAACGAGCTGAATTTCGCGGCCAACTTCCTGCATATGTGCTTTGCCGTGCCGTGCGAGGAATACAAGATCAACCCGGTGCTGGCGCGTGCGATGGAGCGCATCTTCATCCTGCATGCCGATCACGAGCAGAACGCCTCGACCTCGACCGTCCGCCTCGCCGGTTCGTCAGGCGCCAACCCGTTTGCCTGCATCGCCGCCGGCATCGCCTGCCTGTGGGGACCCGCCCATGGCGGCGCCAACGAGGCGGCCTTGAACATGCTGGGCGAGATCGGCCATGTCGACCACATCCCGGAATTCATCGCCCGCGCCAAGGACAAGAACGATCCGTTCCGGTTGATGGGGTTTGGCCACCGCGTCTACAAGAACTACGATCCGCGCGCCAAGATCATGCAGAAGACCGCACATGAGGTGTTGGGCGAACTGGGCATCAAGGACGACCCGCTGCTCGACATCGCCATGGAACTGGAAAAGATCGCGCTGACCGACTCCTATTTCATCGAGAAGAAGCTTTATCCGAACGTCGATTTCTATTCCGGCATCACGCTGAAGGCGCTGGGCTTCCCCACCACTATGTTCACCGTGTTGTTCGCGGTCGCCCGTACCGTCGGCTGGATCGCGCAGTGGAAAGAGATGATCGAGGATCCGCACCAGAAGATCGGTCGCCCGCGCCAGCTCTATACAGGTGCGCCGGAACGCGACTACGTGCCGATTGCAAAGCGGTGAAGAGAAGAAGTGAGTAGGAGTAGTGAGTAGTGAGTAGTGAATAAGAATTCTAGACGCTGAGCGGTGCTTTGCAATCTACTCACTACTCACTACTCACTACTCACTACTCACTACTCCTACTCGCTCCCTTGATGCACCTCATCACCACCCCCGCAGCGATATCGCCGGAAGGTCCGTCGACAGCCATGCGTCTGGCCACCTCGGCAAAACCGTCCTTCTGCCATGCGCGATAGGGGGTGTCGGAAAAAAGCGCCTCCAACTGCCGCGCCAGATAGTGCGGCCGCACATATTCGTTGTAGCTTTCCGGCACGATCGGGCGATCGGCGATGAGATTGGGCAAGGCGGCGCTCCATACGGTGATCAGGCGCTGGGCCATCCGCATGACCGGATCGAGCCGGTAGCAGGAGATCATCGGCACCCCTGACAGCGCCAGTTCCAGCGACACCGTTCCCGATGAGATCAGCGCTGCATCGGCCTTGCCGAAGGCCTGCCATTTGCGTTCGGGATCAAGGATGATTTCCGGCTTCTCGTCCCAGCTTGCCACCGAAGCCCTGACCAGGTCGGCGACATGCGGCACCGTCGGCAACAGCAGGCGCAAGCGGTGTCCGCGTGCGCGCAGGATCGAAATCGTCTTGCCGAACGGGCCGACCAGCCGTCGCACCTCGCCGCGACGCGAGCCGGGCAGCACGAGCAGTGTCTTCACACGATCGTCGGACAGGTCGCGCGGCAGGCTTTGCGCCTTGGCAGCGCCGATCACGCCCGGATCGTGCGTGAGGCGATGGCCGACATAGGTGCCGGGCGGACCACCGAGGCGGGCGAGTTCCTTCACCTCGAAGGGCAAGATGCAGAGGATATGGTCGACATACGGTTTCATCGCCACCGCCCTGCCCGGCCGCCACGCCCAGACGCTCGGGCAGACATAGTGGACGATCGGGATTGCCGGATCGGCGGCACGCACCTTCTTAGCCACGCGCAGCGAAAAATCCGGGCTGTCGATGGTGATGAGACAGTCGGGCTTTTCACCGACGACCGCATTTGCCGTCTGGCTGATCCGCCGCATCAGGCGCGGCAGGTCGCGCAGGATGGCGCTCAGGCCCATCAGCGCGATCTCGCCGTTGTCGAAGAGCGGAGAAAGGCCGAGCGCCTGCAAATGGCGGCCGCCGATGCCGACGAGCCGGACCTCGCGGCCGGTCGCGCGTTTGAGCGCCTCTACGATGTCGGCGCCAAGCAGGTCGCCGGATTCCTCGCCGGCGACGATGGCGATCTTCAGCGGTTTCTCAGTCGCCATGCGCCAGTTCCGCAGCAGGCAGGCCGATCACGAACAGACCGAGCGCATTGGCACGGGCGACGACCGTAGGGCCTTCCAGAACCAGCGAGCGGCCGGCTTCGACGGCAATGCCGGCAAGTCCGGCGGCATGCGCCGCCTCGACCGTCTGCGGGCCGATGGAGGGCAGGTCGGCGCGCAACTCCTGGCCGGGCTTGGCGCATTTGACCAGGACGCCGCGCGTTCTGCCGGCCAGCCTGCCATGGCCGCGCAACTGCCTTGTTCGATCGAGCAATCCGTCAGTGCCCTCGACGCCTTCCAGCGCGATGGCGCGGCCGCCGATCGCAACAGCCGCCTGGCCGATATCCAGCGCGCCAATGGCCTTTGCCGCTGAATGCGCCGCTTCGATGTCGCGCCAGTCGGATTTCCGCGGCGCAGCCCTGGTCAGCGTCCCTTCGGCCGCGACCAGTTCCGGCACGATCTCATGGGCGCCGACAACCTTGATGCCGCTTCGCTCGACCCTTCGCACGAACAGTTTCAACACGGTGTCGTCGCCTTGGGTTACACCGACAAGAAGGCTGGGCACCCAGGCGAGCAGGCCGAGATTGAGGCGCATGGCGCTCAGCCTGGGGCGGCGTGTGATATGGCCCGCTGTCACCAAATGGGTAACATGATGATTCTTGAGCGTCGGCAGCAGTGAGCCTACATCCTCCAGTCTCAACGTCGCCTGCTCGTAGGCGTCGAAGTCGGCTATGCGGTCGACCTCGCCCGCCACTACTACCACGAAGGGAGACTTGCCTTGCACAGCAAGCGCCCTGGCGACTTCGACCGGTAAACTGCCGCCGCCGGCAATGATGCCGACCTTGGCGTCTGGCGCGAGATCAAGGCCGGTCCGGGTGGCCTCAATCTTCGTCATCTGCATCGTCGCCGTCGCCAGCCTTGAGCGACGGGACGGCATAGTGCCGCTTGCCGCGACTGGCGATGAAATCGATGATTTTCATGGCGGTCGGTGACGAGGCGAATTCCGCCTTGGCGAACTCGATGTTTTCGCCGACGGTTCGGGAGCGATCGAAGATCGCCCTGTAAGCCTTGCGCAGCGTGTGGATCTCGGAGCGCGGCAGGCCGGCGCGCTTCAGGCCGATGATGTTGAGGCCGCGAAGGCTGGCGCGATTGCCGACGGCGATGGCGTAGGGAATGACATCGCCGACGAATGCCGAGCAACCGCCGAGAAAGGCGTTGTCGCCGACGCGGACAAACTGATGAACGGCGCTGAGACCACCGATATAGACGTTGTCGCCGATCTCGCAATGGCCGCCCAACGTCGCCTGATTGGCGAAGGTGGCGTTCTTGCCGACAATGCAATCATGGGCGATGTGGGCGTAGGCAAGGAAGTTGCCGTTGTCACCGATCGTCGTCTCGCCGCGGCTGGAATCGGTGCCGAGGTGCATGGTCACGCCTTCGCGGATCGTGCAGTTCTCACCGACGACCAGCGTGGTGCGGCCGCCCTTGTGCTTGGTATTCTGCGGCGGCGCGCCCAGTGTCGCCATCGGATAGACCTTGGTCGACGCACCGATGGTGGTCGCGCCCATCACCGAGATGTGGCTGACCAGTTCGACGCGGTCGCCGAGCACCGCGTCGGCGCTGATGTGGCAGAATGGCCCGATGCGGACGCCTTCGCCGATTTTTGCGCCTGCCTCGATGACCGACGATGGATGGATGACTGTCTGGATTTTCATAAGCATTCGATCGTCAGTCGCTCGCGACCATCATCGCCGAGATCTCGGCTTCCGCGGCCTTGACGCCGTCGACGAGAGCCTCGCAGGCGAATTTGAGAAGGTTGCCGCGTTTCTTGATTTTCTTCACATGGATCTTCAACTGGTCGCCGGGAACGACCGGTTTACGGAATTTGGCGTTGTCGATGGTCAGGAAATAGACCAGCGACGGTTTTTGGGTGCCTAGGCTGCGGATGCAGATGGCGCCGGCCGTCTGCGCCATCGCCTCGACGATCAGCACGCCGGGCATGACCGGCTGATCCGGGAAATGACCCTGGAAATGCGGCTCGTTTATGGTCACGTTCTTGATGCCGATAGCCGACTCGTCGCCATCGATGTCGATGATGCGGTCAATCATCAGGAACGGATAACGATGCGGCAGGAGCTTCATCAGCCCCAATATGTCGACCGCCTCGAGCGTCGTCGCCGCCACCATCTCAGCTCTTCCCCCCGTCGCCCGATTTCCGCGCCCTGGCCAGTCTTCGCAGAGCCGCTATCTCCCGCATCGCCTCCGCCATCGGCTGCGCCGGGTAACCTCCCCAAATCTCGCCCGCGGGGACGTTGCTCATGAACCCGCTTCTTGCAGCAAGCTTGGCCCCTGTCCCTATGGTCAGATGATCGGCAAGACCGACACCGCCACCCATGGTGACGTTGTCGCCCACCGTTACGGAACCGGAAATACCCGAAAGGCCGGCGATTATGCAATTGCGGCCGATGCGGACGTTATGAGCGATCTGCACCAGATTGTCGATCTTGGTGCCTTGACCGATAATCGTGTCGGACATGGCACCACGATCGACCGTTGTGTTCGAGCCGATCTCGACGTCGTCCTGGATAACGACCCGGCCGATTTGCGGGACGCGCTCGGGGCCCTTGGCCCCGGCCACGAAGCCAAAACCGTCCTGGCCGATGCGGGCGCCGCCATGGATGATGACGCGGTTGCCGATCAGCGCGTACTGGATGCTGGCGCCTGGACCGACATAGCCATCGCGGCCGAACTGGCAGGCGGGACCGATAACGGCATGAGGAGCAATGACGGTCCCGCTGCCGATCGAAGCGCGGGGGCCGATGATCGCGCCGGCCTCGACGATCGCGCCGGCCTCGACATGCGCCGATGGATCGATATGGGCATGCGGCGAGATACCGGTTTCGCCGGTCATCGGCGCTGGTGTCGCAGCCGCCGGAAAAAGAAGGCGTCCGACCATCGCGAAAGCCTGTTGCGGGCGCGGATGGACCAGAACCGCAATGCCCGCCGGCGCTTTGCCGGCAAATTCGGCGGGACAGAGAACCGCCGCTGCTCGCAGCGATTGCATCAGCGCGAAGTTGCGTCTGCCATCGACGAAGACAAGAGCGTGCTCGCCGCCTTCGCTTGCCGGCGCCAAGGCTTCAATCGATATATCGGAGAGGTCGGAATCGACAAGCACCGAGCCGGTCAGATTCGCGACTTCGCCAGCCGTATACCGGCGTGATGGCGCGAAGAACACCGGATCGGTCATTCCAGAAGCTATATCCAGCTAGCGCATGACCCCGAAAATCGGAATCGATCTTCGGAAAAGATCATGCGCAAAATCAAAGTTCTACAGCCTCCTTTGCGCATCCAAGAAGGACGCGCGGCGCTGTAGTGTCGGATCACTTTCTTCCGGACCCCTACGGCCCGGAAGTATCGTTGCCCGCCGATCAGAAGCGGGACGATATGCCGAAGTTGAATTCCTGCACGTCGTCGGTGTCCTCCTTGAGGACCGGGATCGCATAGTCGATGCGGATCGGGCCAAAGGGCGACGCCCACATCATGCCGAGACCGACCGAGGCGCGCCACTCCATCCCGGTTGTCGATGGATCGACACCCGCCACATCGTTGCCATAAAGTGTCGCCGCATCAGCAAAGACCGCGCCGCGCAGGCCGAAGCTCTCCGGAATGACCGGCATCGGAAACTGGGCTTCCGCCGAGGCGTTGAAATAGGTGGTGCCACCGAGATGGTCGTCAAAGCCCTGGTCGTCGACAGGACCGATGCCGCCATAGGCGAAGCCGCGGATCATACGATCGCTGCTCTGGAAATGGTCGAAGATGCGCAGGTCGTCGTCGCTGCCGTAGCCCTGGATATGGCCGGCCCCGCCCGAAATCAAACCAACCAGATCAAGCTGCTCAGACAATGTCTGGTAAACGGTGCCACGCGCTGTCACCTTGACGAATTTGGCGTCGCCGCCGAGGCCGGCGAATTCCGTGGTGACATTGGCGAAGATGCCTTCATGCGGGCTCTTCATGTCGTCGATGGTGTTGTAGACCAGACCGAGACTGACCGACGATTTGAGCCACGGGCTTTCCTCAATGCCGTTTAGGATAGCCGTAGAGACGTCGCAGCCAGCCAGTGGATCGCAACCATCGTCGAGCTTGTACTTCTCCTGCGAGATATTATACGCCAGCTGCGTCGAGATGTCGTCGGTGATCGGCAGGCCGAAGCGCACTGTCGCGCCTATCGTCTCGCTCTTATAGTCGTCGTATTCCCTGGTCCGGTTGAAGATATCGAAACCGGCAGCGATGCGCCGCCCGAGGAAATAGGGCTCGGTGAAGGAGAAGCTGTAGTCACGTGAATTCTTGCCGCCGCCCGCCGATAGCTTGATGAACTGGCCGCGTCCGAGGAAGTTGCGCTCGGTGATCGATCCTTCGATGGATGGGCCGTCGGTGTCGCCGCCTGTCGAATAGCCGGCGCCGACAGAGAACTCGCCGGTCGATTTCTCGACCACGTCGACTACGAGCACCACCTGGTCCGGCTCAGAGCCGGGCACGGTCGAAACCTCGACTTTCTCAAAATAATCGAGCGCTTCCAGCCGCTTCTTCGCGCGCTGAATGAGAACCTGGTTGAAGGCATCGCCCTCACTCACGTCGAATTCACGGCGAATGACATAGTCGCGTGTCCGGTCGTTGCCGCGAATCTCGATACGTTCGACATAGGCCTTCGTGCCCTGGTCGATCGTATAGACCACCGAAATGGTGCGGTTCTCGAAATTGCGGTCGCCGCGCGGCGTCACCTGGGCGAAGGGATAGCCGGAACCGGCGACCCTCTCGGTCAATGCGATGATGGTGTCTTCGACATCCTCGGCGTTGTAGACCTCGCCCTTGCGGGTCTCGACCACCGACTGCAGCGATGCAGCGTCGACCTCGGGAATCGTGCTCTCGACGCTGACGTCGCCGAAGGTGTAGCGATCGCCCTCCTGCACGGTGATGGTCACCGTATATTTGTTGGTGGTCTCGTCGAGTTCGCCGACCGCGGAAATCACCTGGAAGTCGGCATAGCCGTGGTTGTAATAGAAACGGCGCAGCAGCTCCTCGTCAGCGCGCAGCTTGTCTTCATCATAGACATCGTCGCGCAGCACGAACGAAAGGATGGACGAGCGCTTGGTGGAGATGACGTCGGACAGGCGACGGCTCGAGTAGGCGCTGTTGCCGACGAAATTGATCGCGGCAATCTGCGTGCGGCCGCCTTCGTTGATGTTGAAGACCACGTTCACGCGGTTGTCGCCGAGATCCATAATCTGGGTGGTCACGGCGGCGTCGTCGCGGCCGATACGCCTGTAGGCGGCCTTGACCGCCTCGACATCGGCATCGAGCGCCTGCTGCGAGAACGTTCCACGCGGCTTCAACTGGACCGCGGCCGCAAGGGCGTTGTCCTTGAGCTTCTTGTTGCCCTGGAACAGCACCTGGTTCACGACCTGATATTCGGAAACCTTGATAATCAGCGACGAACCGACCTGGTTGATCTGGACGTCCGAGAACAACCCGGTGCCGAACAGCGCCTTGACCGCATCGTCGATATCGGAGCTAGAAAAGGCCTTGCCGGGCTTGATCGTGACGTAGTTGCGGATCGTGTCGGCGTCGACCCGCTGATTGCCGCTGACTTCAACTCTTGAAACAACAGCGGCCTCGGCCGCCGATGTGGCAACGAACTGCACTGCGAGCGCGCCTGGTACGACCAGGGCGGCGGACAGGGCCACCGCGGACGCGGCGCTCAGAAACTTGGATGCTGCCTTCATCGGGCTTTTGTACCTTTTCTCGAAGTCCCCACGGCGAGAAAACCGGACGTGCGGTAATTTCCCGTACCGTATTAACCGGATTTTCCCTACACGCAAGGCTCCTGGTTAATTTGTATTTACTTAACCCTGTTGCGTGGCTTTCGCGTCACGCATATCCCCATGCATGGTAAACGGCGTCTCAACATTGACTGTGCCGAAGCCAAATTTCTTCATGATTTCAGCATCCAAACAGGTCGTTCCAGAAAACGAACCCCATGAAGCCCAAGACGAGAAGCAGGCCGGCCCTGTAACCCATCTCCATCATCCGTTCCGACACCGGTCGCCGAATGACGGCCTCCACGCCGTAGAACAGGAGATGGCCGCCGTCGAGGGGAGGAACCGGCAAAAGGTTGAGAATACCGATCCCGACCGACAACAGCGCAACAAGTTGCACAAGCCAGTCGAAGCCCAGTTTTGCCGCCTGCCCCGACATCTTTGCGATCTTGATTGGGCCGCCCAGCTGGCATTTATCCTCGCGACCGACGACGAAACGCTGCAGGAACTGGCCGGTACCCTGGATGATGTGGCCGGTTTCCTCGACCGCGGCAGCCAGTGCGCCAGCCGGGCTGTAGGTGATCAGGCGGGGCTGGCCGAACTCCTGGTTGTTGACGACGCCGATCACGGCCACCTTGACCTTGTTGCCCAGCGCGTCTTCCTGTTCCATCAATCGCGGCGTCGCCGTAACGGTGATCTCCTTGCCGCCGCGCAGCATGACGAAGGTGATGGCGTCGCCGCCGCGGCCCGAGACCCGGCGCTGGACGTCGGCGAAGGTCTGGACCTTGCTGCCGTCGACGCTGACGAATCGGTCCCCGGGCAGGATGCCGGCCTGCGCCGCTGGGCTGTCGGCGGTGACTTCAGCCACCATCGGCTCCATCACGGGGCGGCCATAGGCGGTAAAGAGCACCGCGAAGACGGCGATCGTCAGCAGGAAATTGAACAGCGGGCCGGCAACCACAGTCGCCGCGCGCTTCCAGACCGGCTGCGTGTGAAACGCAACCTTGCGCTCGGCATCGGTCAGCAATTCGATCTCCTCCGAGCTGGGCTGGCTCGAGGTGGCGTTCATGTCGCCGACGAATTTGACGTAGCCGCCGAGTGGAATGGCGCAGAGTTTCCAGCGCGTGCCATGGCTGTCATTAAAGCCGAAGAGTTCCGGGCCGAAGCCAATCGAAAAGACCTTTACGCCGATGCCGCACCAGCGGCCGACGAGATAATGCCCCATCTCGTGGACGAACACGACTACGGTCAGCACGAACAGGAACGGCACCAGCGTGCCAAGGACAAAGCCTTCCGTGCCGAAAACCGCGTGAAGAATCTCGTTCAACTCATGTCCTCAAAATTCGTCCGCAGCACGGTCGTACCGCGACTGTGGCATCAATCCAGGCGAATCCATGGCGCATCCTGCGCAGGTCAAGATACCAGGCCAGGAAACAATGCCGATCAAGCTGGAAACAGCCCCTGTGCCGGATGGTCGGCGGTCGCCGAAATCCAGCCGATGACGTACAGGGCGAATGCCGCCGCGACAAGCCCGTCGACCCGGTCCATGACGCCGCCATGGCCCGGTATCAGCGTGCCCGAATCCTTGCGGTTGTGGCGGCGCTTCACCCATGATTCGAAAAGGTCGCCAGCCTGGGAGACCAGCGAAAGCACGAGTGCAACGACGCCGAGCACTGCAAGATTGCCGGCTCCGGCCGCAGCGGCCAAAAGCAGCCCGGCAACCACGCCGCCGACAGCGCCGCCGAGCGCCCCGCTCTGGGTCTTGCCGGGCGAGATCGATGGCGCCAGCTTCGGACCGCCGACAGCGCGGCCGACGAAATAGGCTGATATGTCCGTCGCCCAAACCACCGCGAACAGGAACAGAATGGCGACGAGGCCGGGATGGTCGCCGTCGCGCAAAAGGGCAAGTGACAGGCCGGAAATGCCGGCATAGGCAAGGCCGGACGCGTCCCACTGTCCCGTTTGATGCATCGAAGTCTGGCCCGTCGAAGTCTGGCGCATCGAACCCACGACCGCGGTGACAACGACCATCACTGCCACAAGTAGCAGCAGCCATGACGCCGGCAGGCCGGCGACCAAACCGCCGACGAAAACCAGAAGCAGCGCCTCCGGCAGAAAACCAAGACCCGTGGCGGCGACCGGGCGGCACATTTGCGTCCACTCGTAGAAGATCAGGATCGTCATGGCGGAGCAAAGCAACCGGAAGGGCAGTCCGCCAAGCCAGGTCAGGCCGAGTGTGACGACCGCAAGCACGACGGCAGAAATGACGCGAAGCTGGAGGTTGCTCATCCCTTGGCCGTCACGGCGACGTCTTGAGCGCCAAGCCCGCCGAAACGGCGCTCGCGACTGGCAAAGTCGCGCAATGCGTCGGCCAGATGCTCGCGGCTGAAATCGGGCCAGTAGCAAGGCAGGAAGACAAGCTCGCTATAGGCCGCTTGCCACAGAAGGAAATTCGACAGCCTGAGCTCGCCGCTGGTGCGGATGACCAGTTCCGGATCTGGAATACCCTGGGTGTCGAGAGAGCCGGCAAAGGATTCGGCCGTGATCGCCTCGCTGTCGAGCTCGCCGCGCGCCACCGCCGAGGCAAGCTTGCGCGCCGTGCGCACGATCTCGTCGCGTCCGCCATAGTTGAAAGCGATGACCAAGGTCAGCGCGTCGTTGCGGGCGGTGAGCGTTTCGGCCTCTTCAAGCAGGGTCCTGATATCAGGTTGCAGCCCTGCCCGGTCGCCGATGATCCTGACCCGCACGCCGTTTTGGTGAAGCTCGGCGAGATCGCGGCGGATGAAGATTTTCAAGAGGCCCATCAGGTCGCTGACTTCGGACTTCGGCCGCGACCAGTTTTCCGACGAGAAGGCGTAGACGGTCAGGAAGGAGATGCCGAGGCCAGGAGCGGCGCGCACCGTGTTGCGCAGCGCCTCGACGCCGGCGCGATGGCCGGCAAGCCGTGGCAGGCCGCGCGCCTTGGCCCAGCGTCCGTTTCCGTCCATGATGATCGCGACATGCGCGGGGCTTGTCATAGTCTCGCTTTCGGGTCGGTCACCTACCCTTAAACCTGCATGATTTCTGCTTCCTTATCGGAAAGCAGATGGTCGATGGTGCCGATCATCTCGTCTGTGAGCTTTTGGACCTGGTCGGACCGCTTGCGATGATCGTCCTCGCTGATATCGCCGTCCTTTTCCGCCTTTTTGAGAAACTCCATGCCGTCCCGGCGCACGTGGCGCACGGCGATGCGCGCATTCTCGGCATAGCCATGCGAGATCTTAACCAGCTCCTTGCGGCGCTGTTCGTTAAGTTCGGGCAGCGGAATTCTGAGATTGGTGCCGTCGACGATCGGATTGAAGCCGAGATTGGATTCACGGATGGCGCGATCGACCGCGCCAACCATCGACTTGTCCCAGACCGAAACCGAAATCATGCGCGGCTCCGGCACCGACACGTTTGCCACCTGGTTGATCGGCATAGTGGTGCCATAGGCCTGCACCTGGATCGCGTCGAGCAGGTTGCTCGAAGCGCGGCCGGTCCGCAGCGAAGCCAGATCGTGCTTGAACGCAGCGATCGCCCCGTCCATGCGCCGTTTGAGATCATCGTATTCGCCACTCATCATCGTCTCCTCGACCCGTTAGCCCGGGTTCACTGTTCAGGGTAACCCCGTATTCAAGCCTCAATCCGAAAACCGGTTCCCGCTTTTCGCCTACGGGAAACCTTCGGTTCGGGATCGGGCTCCCGATCAGTCGTCTGTGACGACCGTGCAACGGCCGCCGCCCCTCAGAATATCACCGAAACCACCCTTCTCGTGGATCGAATAGACGATTATCGGAATGTTGTTTTCCCGCGCAAGTGCAATCGCGGCCGTATCCATGATCGAAAGACCACGTTTTATGACTTCGCCATGGCTGATGCGCTCGATGCGTGTCGCATTCGGGTCCTTCTTGGGATCGGCAGAATAGACGCCGTCGACCTGAGTGCCCTTGAACAGCGCGTCGGCGCCGATTTCCGCCGCGCGCAGCGCCGCGGCCGAATCGGTGGTGAAGAACGGATTGCCGGTGCCGCCGGCGAAGATGACGACCTTGCCCTGGTTCATGTAGGCGGTCGCCTGGCGCTGCGAAAAGCTCTCGCAAAGTTCGGGCATGGCGATTGCCGACAGCACCACCGCGTCGACGCCGATCTTGTTCAGCGAAGTGCGCAGCGCCAGCGAGTTGATGACGGTGGCGAGCATGCCCATGTGGTCGCCGGTGACCCGGTCACCTCCCTTGGAAGCAACCGCCACGCCACGAAAGATGTTGCCGCCGCCGATGACGACGCCGACTTCGATGCCCAGGGCGCGGGCCTCGGCGATGTCGGCAGCGATGCGATCGACTACCGACACGTCGATGCCGAAATGCTGCTCGCCCATCAACGCTTCGCCCGACGCTTTCAGCAAGACACGTCGGTAGAGGGGCTTCACCGTCATCTGGTCCTCATTATCGTGCGTGCGACGCGCCTCGGGCTGCCGCCGCGCAGGCGCTGCCCCGAAACATTGGGGTTCCGATACACGAAGGGGGGCCCCCGGTGGCCCCGCGCCCCCCCCCCCGAAAAAAAATAAAATAGGTTTTTTTAAAACCCCCAAAAAAAAATTTAACACAGGAAAACGGGAGATGAGAAAAAC
>NZ_JBVVQY010000024.1:0-2396 GCF_055811615.1 Mesorhizobium sp. WSM4807 | reverse complement strand
TTGCGGGGGGGCCCCGGGCGGGGGGGGCGGCCGCGGGGGGGGGCCCCCCATATTTGTTGTGTCCCCCCTCCCGCCGCGCCCCCGGCCCCCCCCCCCCCCCCCCGAGCCGGAAAACTCTCTTCCAGTCGTTAGCTTACGCCGGCAAATGCATCTTGCACGAGCAGATCCGGGCATGAGCAGATCCGGCAGATAGCCAGCTGGCTTGCCGCCGACCGCCTGGCCTTCATCGATAACGCGCAAGAAATCGGCCGGGCATCCTCGCGGACACCCGGCCGTAAAGTCTTTTCAGAAAATAGAGTGCGGTTTACTTCTTGACCGCCGCCGCGACTTCCGCCGCGAAATCGGTTTCTTCCTTCTCGATGCCCTCGCCGAGCGCGAAGCGCAGATAGGCAGTGATCTTGGCCGGTGCGCCGATTTCCTTTTCGGCATCCGTCAGCGCCTTCTCGACGGTGATGTCGGGATTGAGCACGAAAGCCTGCTTGAGCAGCACGACCTCTTCGTAAAACTTGCGCAGACGGCCCTCGACCATCTTCTCGATGATCGCCTCCGGCTTGCCGGACTGGCGCGCCTGGTCGGCGAAGATCGCCTTCTCGCGCTCGACCGCGGCCGGATCGAGCTGCTCCGTCGTCAGCGCCATTGGGTTGGTGGCGGCGACATGCATAGCGACCTGACGGGCAAAGGCGTTGGCGGCCTGCGCGTTGCCTGTCGTCTCGATGGCGACCAGCACGCCGAGCTTGCCAAGGCCGTCGGCAACCGCATTGTGAACGTAGGTTGCGACAGCGCCGTGCTCTACGGTGAGCTTGGCCGAACGGCGGAAGCCAAGATTCTCACCGATCGTGCCGACAGCATCCTTGATGGTGTCGGCGACCGACTTGTCCGAACCCGGATACGGTGCGGCTGCGACGGCCTCGGTCTTGCCGCCATAGGCGAGCGCGACCTTGGCGACCTTGGCGACGATCTCCTGGAAGGCGGCGTTGCGGGCAACGAAGTCGGTCTCAGAGTTGACCTCGACGACCGCCGCCTCGCGGATACCGGAATCGACGCCGATCAGGCCTTCGGCGGCAGTACGGCCGGCCTTCTTGTCGGCCTTGGAAATGCCCTTCTTGCGCAGCCAGTCGACGGCCTCTTCCAGGTTGCCGTTGGTCTCCTTCAACGCCGCCTTGCAGTCCATCATGCCCGCGCCGGTCAAGTCGCGGAGTTCTTTGACCTGTGCAGCCGAAATGCTCATTGTCGCCTCTTTGTTTAAAATGCACCGACGCACCACCGGTCCTCGATGATGCGCCTGGCGCCAGCGCTTAGCGCGCCAAAATATGAGAAAGATGAAGGCCGAAACCGGCCTTCGCTGCTACGCTTCCGGTGTCTGGGCAGCCGGTGTTTCGGAGGTCGGCGTCGGCTCGAGTGCCGGCTCGACCGGAGCCTCGGCCAAAGCGCCGACGTCGACGCCGAGCGCGCCCTGCTGGCGAGCGATGCCGTCGATTGCAGCCTTGGCGATCAGATCGCAATAGAGCTGGATGGCGCGGGCCGCGTCGTCATTGCCCGGAATCGGGAAATCGATCTTGTCCGGGTCGCAGTTGGAATCGATGATGGCGACGACCGGAATGCCGAGACGCTTGGCCTCGAGGATGGCGATCGCTTCCTTGTTGGTGTCGATCACGAACATCAGGTCGGGCGTCGAGCCCATGTCTTTGATGCCGCCCAGCGCCTTGTCGAGCTTCTCGCGCTCGCGATCAAGATTGAGGCGCTCCTTCTTGGTGAGCCCCTGGGCCTCGCCGGCCAGCATCTCGTCGAGCTTGCGCAGGCGCTGGATGGAATTCGAAATCGTCTTCCAGTTGGTCATCATGCCGCCGAGCCAGCGGGAGTTGACATAGTACTGGGCCGAGCGCTGCGCGGCGTCGGCGACGATGTCGGACGCCTGGCGCTTGGTGCCGACGAACAGCACGCGGCCACCCTTGGCGACGGTGTCGGAAACCTGCTTCAGCGCCTGGTGCAGCAGCGGCACCGTCTGCGAGAGGTCGATGATGTGGATGTTGTTGCGGGCGCCATAGATATAGGGCGCCATCTTCGGGTTCCAGCGGTGAGTCTGGTGGCCGAAGTGAATGCCAGCTTCCAAAAGCTGGCGCATGCTGAAATCAGGCAGAGCCATTCTTGAGTATCCTTTCCGGTTAGCCTCCACGGACACAGGCATTTCTGGACTTTGTCCTCGAACGCCACCGGAGGTTTCAGCCGGATTTCTCCCGGGCAGACACCAAAGTCCGTGTGTGGAATGAGCGCGCATATAGAGGGGATGCGCGACAAACGCAAGCGCTGCGGTGTCTTGCGCAGGGCAACGAGTCCAGGTTAACGGGGTTGGAGAGCTGCCATCAGGTAGTCGGTATCCCAGGTTGCGAGTTTTCGCT
>NZ_JBVVQY010000023.1:0-101597 GCF_055811615.1 Mesorhizobium sp. WSM4807 | reverse complement strand
GCGAAAACTCGCAACCTGGGATACCGACTACCTGATGGCAGCTCTCCAACCCCGTTAACCTGGACTCGTTGCCCTGGGCCAGTAGCGAGCAGCCGAACGTTCAGGCCAAGCGCGCGGCAGCACAGAGAGCCGGGCGGCAGCCTGACAAGAAGCCGGATCGCCGGGCAGATTGGCCCTTGTAACCTGTTCGCCCAGCCGTTATCTAGTGCGCCGCGCCGGCAACGGCGGACCATGACCGCGGAGAGGTGGCAGAGTGGTCGAATGCACCGCACTCGAAATGCGGCATGGGTGCAAGCCCATCGGGGGTTCGAATCCCTCCCTCTCCGCCAGAAACATCGTAACTCTCTGGGTTATCTACGCTTTTAGGAACTAACTTTAGGCAGTTCTCCGACCTGGTACAGAAACCTGGACCAGAATGGAGGATGGCGTGCCACGATCTACGCCACGTGTCGTGAGGCGCGCAAATACCTACTACTTCCGGATGGCCATTCCACGGCACTTGACGCATCGGCTGAGAGGGCATGAGATCAAGGTCTCGCTGCGGACAGCGGACCCTCTTCTGGCAAAATTGCGAGGGACCAGCCTCAGCAGTGTCCTGGACGCGTTTCTGCATAGGCTACCCCGTATGCCAGAGCTGACCTTGGAAGACATTTCCGGCCTCATCAGGGGCTATTTTAAGGATGCTCTTAGCCAATCCATCGAACTCGCCCATATACTTCCGAGAGATCATCTTTACGA
Organism: Mesorhizobium sp. WSM4807; assembly: GCF_055811615.1. Taxonomy (NCBI): domain Bacteria; kingdom Pseudomonadati; phylum Pseudomonadota; class Alphaproteobacteria; order Hyphomicrobiales; family Phyllobacteriaceae; genus Mesorhizobium; species Mesorhizobium sp. WSM4807. Next base: position 100,859 of record NZ_JBVVQY010000023.1, on the reverse strand, counting down.
TCAGGCCGGGGAAATTGGTTACCTGACAAACCGCATGCAGGAATTGGAAGCCCACTTAGCCCATCGATCATGGCCAGCAACGGTGCAGTCAGAGGCGCACGCGCTTTTGAGCACCATTCTCACGGAAAAGCTTGCACCCGCGTCAGAGAGGTTCCAGCAGCTCTGTGAGGGTATTCTGAGAGCGGACCACGAAACCGCTCGCAGTCTCGCTGCTAGGTTAGCGGGCAAATATCATGAGACTGCCCCAAAAGACCCGATGTTTGCCGGGATTTTCGTAAATGATCCGCCGCCCGTTGCTGGAGAAGAACCCGCGGCCCCTCCCGAACAAACGCTCGCGTCCGTTGCAGCGCTGTTCCACGCCTTTAAGGCGAAGCATGACTGGGTGAAGAAGACGGCAGCGGACGTCAGCCGGGTGCTGTCGCTTGCCAAGTCGGTTATCGGTGAGAAAAAGCCAATCAAGAAACTAGATAAAGAAGACGTCAAGGCGATGCGTGACGCCCTCGCCTCTCTCCCGCCAAATTACATGAAGCAAACCGCGAATAAGGGGATCGGCCCCAAAGAGGCTATCGCGGCCAACACAGACGGACCGACGCTGTCGCTCCGGACCCAGGACAAATATTTCGTCATGTTCCGGCAATTGCTGAACTGGGCGCACGACGAGGGCTACATCGACAAGATCCCCGGAGAGGGAGTGAAGATCGCAGGGTCGGCCAAGGTCGATGCAGGGGAAAAGAGAAAGCCATATTCAAAGGAGCAGTTGCAGGCGATATTCGGCTCGCCGCTCTATAAGGGGCATCAGTCGGAGACCACATGTCACAAACCCGGCTCGGTGTTGGTCCGCGACGGAAAATTCTGGGTGCCCCTGATTGCCCTCTACAGCGGCATGCGAATGGGTGAGATCGTTCAGCTCCTGGTGTCCGATGTAAAGACGCAGGACGGCATCGCTTATTTTGACGTTTCGAAGAGCGAAGGCGAGGACAAAACCCTCAAGACGAAATCCAGCGTAAGGAAAGTGCCGGTACACAAGGTCCTCCTCGATCTCGGCCTCCTCCATCACTCAAAGGGATCGGGGCGGATGTTTCCCGATATCAAAAAAGGAAAGGACGGCTACTACAGCCACAACTTTTCAAAATGGTGGGGCCGCTACGCTCGACAGATCGGGGTTAGCACCAGGGACACGGCATTCCACAGTTTTCGGCATTGCTTCAAGGATGCACTACAAGCAGTTGAAGCGCCCGAGTACATTGCAAAGGCATTGATGGGCCATTCCGACAAAAACGTCCACGCAAGTTACGGTAGCGGGCCATCGTTGTCGGTGATGAAGAAGACGATTGATCGGATCGGCTATCCGTTCGAACTGTCAGCTGTGATGCAAGATCCGAAAACGTAGGGCTTGGTGCCGTCATTTATTAGGTGCGATTCCGACGGCTGGAGAGTTGTCGCGACCACACTGCACCGACAAGATAAGCATGCACGCGTGCGATGTTTCGCCCCCAAACATGCTCTTCAGCTTCGCCGTTCTGCTGATGCAATGTATCCCAGATAGGATCGTGAAACGGCTCAAGCCGATAGCGAGCACGCAATCTCTGGCGGTCGAAGACAAACACGGCACCATCTTGCTCGTCATCATCGCGTTCGAGCAGCGCCCAGTACGCAGCCACGCGAGGGTCTCTTGTGAATGATACGGCGTGATATCCAGAACGACTATAGAGAAGTGTGTCGTCCATGAGGATCCTGCGAGCGTATCTTGTCCCGTGAAAAATCACTTCGTTCCCCCGAGCGATGTTCCGCAATTGTCGTGCAAGGACATCAACTCCCAGGTCCTTGCACTCACTGAAATTCATCGCCGCCTCCTGCCTGTTTCAGGAGTTCAAAATCGATGTCATCTTCATGCCAGATACCGCTGCCCGCCATCAGTTCGGTGTACATGAAACGGTTGACGATGACGTTCACCTCGGAGACGACACAATCCCAGCTTGCGCCTTCGCATTTAGAATTGCCTGAACCGACGCCTTCTTTTGTCCATGCCGGCTGGGCGCGAAACCAACTGCGCGCATATGTAAAGGCCACCTCGGTTAGTTCGTCCTTGGTGAACGCGGTACTCGTCTTCAACTTTTCAAGCAGCCGGTCGCGGAAGCGGTTAAATCGTTTCTCTCCGGGACGAACATGGACCGAACCGTCTTTTAGCAACCCGACACGATTGCCGAGATAGTGGAAGTTTTCACTCGCATGGCGGATTGCATATTCGTGGAGTTTCAGGGGTCCGGCAGGGTGGCTTTGAAGCCGATGGGCTAGGGCCTTAATAGACAACTCCAGCTCCAACTGGGTGCGCGCACCTAGCAGCACGTCATCGATATGACTGCAGAATGCCACTTCCCTTTTGTTGTTCAGCGTGCGCTGAATTTCCCGGCAAAGAAACGTGCGCGCGATTTGCGGAGCACAGGTATCGCCCTGTATGAGGCCCTGCCGGACCTTATGAAACGTCGCCCTAATAGAGCCCATGGAGTATGGATATCCATAAGGGAGATCACTCTCGCTCGCCTTCTGAATGGCACATGCTGGGATGCATATACCCCCTTTCGGGTCTACGAACCTGATCTTGGTATCTGGCGGCAAGAACAATAGGTTCTCGATCATCCACTTTGGGAGTGGATACTCCGCCAGATGCCCCGGTCTCAGTGACGGGAAATAATCGCAAAGGTCGAGGCTGACCCAGTAATGGTATCCCTCGCCAATCGCGCGTGTAAGTTCCGTGAACTGTGAGGCTTCGCCGCCTGAGCCGGCCACGGTGCTATCGCACGGGCTGTCGCCGATCATCACGAGCGCCATGTCCATCAGGATGCGCTGTTGGGCTTTGCGCCGACGGCCTGAGAGACCCAGCGGTCGCCACTCGAATGGTTTCCCCGCCTTGGGCTCTGGCTTGATCGTCAGAACCTCATTGTACGTCTCGTGCATCGAGAGCTGTTTCGCCCGGCCTTCCAGATCATCGAACGACAGGTTCTGGGTAATATCGTCGGTGGCCTGGAGGATCGCGACTAGCCGGCCTGCAAAACCATCAAAGGCGCGTTCTTTCGCTGCCCTGATCTTTGTCCTGCTCCCGGTCTGAGCGGCTTTACCCAAACTGCATAGCTGCCTTAGGTACGCAGTGATCGCCGTTTGATAATTATTTAAATCTGATTTGACGGTAGTTGAACCGCTCGCGTTTTCGTTGCTCGCGATACGACGTCTCAATGCGCGATTGGCGCGGTTTTCGATCAGTTGGATCGCAACTTTCCAGCTAACGTTGGTCATCATCATTCTTTCCTTTACAGTGTAATTAACTTCACTTTCGTGATACCAACTACGCCTTCGATGCCGTCGAGCGTCGGCGGCAACTTCTTAGCCACTCGTCAAGATCGTGCCTGTCATAGATGACCCTGCGAAGTCCGATCTTGAGGAATACGGGGCCACTGCCGGACATCCTCAACTTGGACAAAGTAGACGCGGACAGCCCCACGTACCGGGCCGCCTCTCCCGATCTTAAACGTACTGGCTCAGACTGCATTTTTCACACCATCTGGATCGTTAAGGAACGCCCAGAACGCTATTACCAGGTTTACTTGATGCGCAATGGGGGACAGTCGCGATGGTACAAACGTCGATCCGGGCGAAAAACACAGGAAGTAAATCCGCCCGTTTAAACTCTTGAACAGGCACGGTTATCGGTGAAGAACATTCAGATCGGTAGTGCACGAAAACGGATTGAGAATACGGATCATGGCTACACGACCAAAGGCACCTACGACCAGACTTCAAGCGGGCCACGCGAAAACCTTGGTACGACGCGCGCTCGGTTTAGCGGCTGAGGAGAAGGATCGGTCAATCGAGCTTGCGCGGTGTCTGGCGGAGATCCAGGCCGAGCAGCCTTTGACAGACTTCATTCGTCGGTCGGGGATCAGCCGGCGAAAGGCGTACTTTCTGGCCGAGATCGGTCGCAAGCTGACGGACGTAGACGCCACGGTTGACCGACTAACCAAGATCGGCTGGACGAAACTTCAAATCGTTTTGCGCCACGTGGGGGGCATGCCCTCTTCCGAGCTGCTCGAATTCGCGGAAACGCACACCGCGCACGAGTTGAAGCGGATGCTGCCGGAAAACCCACCCGCTTCGAAATCGAAGTGCGTAATCCTGTACTTCAATCCAGGCCAGTACGCTGCCTTCCGAAAAGCCATTCTCGACCACGGAGGAAAGTCGAGTGGCCGGGGACTAATAGGTAAAGAGGAGGCGGTCGTAGCCATGATTGCCGGTTTGAATTCAGCCCGCTCGCAACGACCCTGAATTGGGGGACACGCTGCGGTCACAGAGACACGAACGGGGACATCAACGACGCCAACATCGAAGGGGGTTCAATAGCCTACGGTGAGCTGAATATAAACAGGATTTCAATGGCTTAATCGAGTAGCCAGAAACCATGCCGTGCATCGCTTTTTTTATGCAAGAAGCACTAATGGTGGATTGTTCGACATGTCTAGGAAGACTAGTCGCTGAATTTCTTGCCGGAGACATTTTTTGTCCCTCATTATTCCATGAATGTCCCCACCTACTCGTATCCATGGACGCTTTGTCAATGTTCATCATGCCGGCACCTCGTAGCCCAAATAGCGCAGGGCTTTTGCCATCCGGCCATTTATAGGAGGACAGTGCTCAGGGTGGACAGTTCCCATTAGCTCCAGCGCGCAGAACATACCGAAGTATGCAATCTTGCGAGACTGATCGTAGAGGGTGTCGTGCAGCCGTTCGATGAAATCTCCCGTCCCATGCAACAGGTAATCTAGCGTTTCTTTCACCTTTCCAAGATCGTTCTGATTGGCCTGCCAAAATGCCTCCGGCAGTTTCTTCTCACCGCCTTTGACAAATCGTAGCTGCTCCAGAAAGGCGTGTGTGCACATTAGCCCGGCCACCAACTCTTCTTTCGAAAGGGATAGAATTGCCTCGGACGTCGCGAACGATTTTCGAACAATCCCAACCCATTCTATATAGTTGGGGGGAATGCGGGGGTCCTTGCTGGCAATCCATTCACCTCCAAGACGTAGAACATCCGCACGCCGAATTTCTTGCGCCTTTGGTTGGGCCGCTTGCCACGCCGCATCGCCTTGCACGTGGGTAAGACGTACCCAATTCAGAAACCGATTGGTCGCGCTGGCTTCGCCCAAACTCGCAAGTTCGCCGCGCTGGAGACCGTTTTGCTGAAGGATTGTTTGCACTTCGTCGAATGCGGGCCCGTATTGTTCAAATACTTGCCGACGCAATCCTTGAATAAATAGACGCTGGCTACTGTGGGATTGGCTTCCGACGTTGATATTCGGTGGCTCAACCTTCCCGATAGCATTCTCAATCTCGGTATCTGGGTCGGGGCCAACCTGCTTGTTTCCGCGCCAGGTAAGGTCGAAGGTTGCATAGATTTTCGGGGTAAGCACGTCCGCAGCTTCCCAAAGCTCTGCGAATAGGGACCGAACCTCGTCTACCACGTCGGGGTCATCAACCTGATGCAAAAGGATGGCCGCCTCGCGGTTTGAAAACAAACCACCATCGGTCAAGTTCGAGGAACCCACGATGGCGATTTGGTCAAATACATAAATCTTCGCATGAAACCGGCGCGTAAGGTATCGGACCGCAATGTTTGGGGCGTCAAGAACGGCCTTAACGGCCGCAGGATCCGTTGCACTGTTCAAGCCGATCAGCAGCTGGATGATTGTCCCGCCAACGGCAGCTTCGACAATTTGTTTGGAAAGTGTGAAGTACGGCGCTGCCAGAAAGGCGGAGGACGACCCCGTCAAGGCACTTACAAATGGATTGACTACGTAGTCTTTGGATAAACCGTTCGTGAATAGCCGACGCATCCCTCCCCCTTCATGATCCCCAAGAGTTATTGTCGAAGCCTTTTTGCTCCTATATTCGCCCAACTGAGTTAGAGACGCCGCAATCTGGAAAATACTGAAACTTTAAGCAATAAAAACTTTGCGTAGAATCGCTTAAAACTTGCATTTAGTAATAATTTCAATACGTTAATAGTGGGACTGACGTTTCAGCTCTCCCCTTGAACCCTTCAAGGAGAAAGCCAATGAACGGACTTGATGTTCTCGCAAGCGTACGTGCTGAACTCGAACACGAGATACAGCACACCATTCCTCCAATTTCTAAACCCCTCGCCGTTTCGCCCTGGCTCGCCTTGGCGCTGCTGCAGAAAGCGATACGACGCGGGCATCGGCAATTCGCCTTGCAGGCTACCGCCTCTCTGCTTCAGCAATCGCACGAAGGGTTCTGGAGGCGTTGCGCCGCCATTGCATTCGAAGATGTCGGTGTGGCCGATCTGGACACGGTGAGCCTAATAATAGCATCCCTCGCCGGCAAGACGTTCCGGTCACGGATCGGAGGAGAGTGGCGGGTCGCCAGTTTCATTGTCGAGCGGTTGGTCAACGCACCAAAATGTCGCGCCGCAGATGATCTGTTGATGTTCGCCGAGCGGCATCCTGCATATGAGCATTGCAGGCTAGGTCTCACCTACAGCACGATCCCTGAACTAATGCGGACAGCGAACAGCAACGCCCCGCTGCCAAAGCGAGCCTTGGCGCTCTGGTACGCGGTGGGGACAGATCGCTATCCTTCCCCACATATGCGGACAAGAAAGGGCGATCCACAGACGGTCTTCGATGCGATGTGTGAAGCAGGCCATCCTCACACGCTAGTCGAAGTCGCCCGGGAGGGGTTCCGCAGGACTAGCCAGGTCCTGTGTCCGCTGGTTGTCTTGCTTGCGTCGTTGAAGCCTGCTCATCCAACAGCGGTCAAGGACGACGAGTTCCCGCCAGAAACTATGTGCGGCGTCGTGCCAAGTTGGGCTTTGGACGTTTACAGCCGTGAAGGCCAATTGGCGTTGAAGCGGTTCCTTGGTCGTGACTGCAACACAACGCATTGGGTTCGCCAGCATGTCCCTCCAGCGCAGCGGATTAAGTTCCTCGGCAACATCCTATTTGCAGCGGAAGGCGGGCTGTTGCGGAACCACTATCGATGGCCCGTGGCGGACGAACTCCGGCGGTCCTGGGAAATCGAATGCCAAGGCCCGAATTGCCCCGACGCCGCCGAAATCATCTCACTGCTTCGCGCCGATATCCCGCTCCTGAACAAGGAGCGCCAACATGTTCTATAGCCGTCTAACACCGGATAACTCTCACTTATCGCGAACCAACAATAACACACCTGATCTCACGGGAAGCCAACAGCAAGAAACGGAGAGGCTCGCAAAAACGCGTGAAATTAACTTCACTGCAACACTGTCGGAAAAGGTCGCCGCATACGTCGAGCAGGGGTTGGCGGCCAATACGAAACGGGCCTACGCCGCCGATCTGGCGCATTTTGAAGCCTGGGGCGGGAGCATCCCGGCAGCCGATGCAATCATTGCCAGCTATCTCGCGGAACATGCGGAAATCCTCTCCGTCGCAACACTTTGTCGGCGTCTGGCAACGATCTCCAAGGCGCACACTGCGAAAGGACTAATCAGTCCAACAACGTCTGAACTCGTCAAAGCGACGATCAAGGGGATCAAACGCAGTCGGGGAACCGCCCAAGCCGAAGCCAAACCTCTCCTGCGTGAAGATCTTTTTCTGGTCCTTGAGAAAATGGCAGACGATATTAAGAGCATCCGAGATCGCGCTTTGCTCCTAGTCGGCTTTGCGGGAGGTTTCCGGCGCTCCGAACTCGTTGGCCTTAATGTGGAGGACATCGACCATACAAGGCAGGGCATCATAGTTCATCTACGCCGCTCTAAGACAGACCAGGAGGGCACAGGGCGAAAGATCGGCATTCCGTTTGGCCGAACTCGGTGGTGCCCGGTCACAGCTCTCGATCAGTGGCTGTTGCGAAGTGCCGTTGATGCCGGACCAGTGTTCCTCGGGGTCAGCCGTCATGGTCATATCAGCAAGCAGCGGCTTTCTAGTGAGGCCGTATCGCTTGTGATTAAAGGGCGCGCGGCGAAGGCAGGCCTCGAACCGTCGGGCTATTCGGGCCACAGCCTTCGTGCTGGCTTTGCCACAAGCGCGGCTATGGCGGGAGCATCGACATGGAAGATTAGAGCCCAAACCGGGCATGCCAGTGACGCCATGTTGTCACGATACATTCGAGACGGAGGTATGTTCAGTGGCAATGCTACGGCCCTCCTGCTTTGAGGGGTTCAAACTAGTCCACTTGACTGTCTCTCATGCGGAGCGCTCTTAATAGCGAAATGCTGGGGGATTTCTCATGTCAAGGAAGTTGCCTATCAGTGACGCAACTTGGAAACAGCTTACCGAATGCAATCGTGTGGCCGTTAAGCAAGGCTGGGCATCGCCCGGAGTGTTTGCGACCGGCGTCGGCCCTGAATACGATCCGACAAGCAATTTGGCATTGCTTTACGTCGGAAAGAGCGCGGGTCCGCTAGGCACGCTCGTGGGTTCAAACACCAATCAGACTACGAGCGGGGCCGCGTCTACCAAGTGGATGGTCGAAAAGAGAAATAAGTCAGCCTTCTGGCAAATGGTCGATCTCATCGATCCGTCTCGCCGCCGCATCGCTTGGACGAACATTTGCAAAATGGACGAGGTCGGCGGTTCAAGGCCGCCGCCAGCGCATCGATGGTCAGCTATTGCGGAGCCTCACCTACAGGCATTGAAAGAGGAGGTTGCATCCCTCGCCCCCCGCGTCATCCTCTTCGCAACTTCCGGGTATTGCGGTGCCACGATCGCTTCATTGCTAGAGGACCTTGGTTACAAAAGTCGGACGCTTGGATTTCGCGACGGCCACACCAAGCTAACTGCCACGTCCGAGGGAGCGCTCGCCATCGAGACGCGTCATCCTCAGGGTTGGACCACGTCCGAGCGAAATCGGGTGGTCGAATTGGCAAGGAAACTGCTGCTTCGATCATCTTGAGCAGCGAAGATCATCCGTGTCGGCGAGCGTCTTGAGGAATGTCCATGCTGCTGCAGACAATTGAACGAATTAACGAGCTCGGAACGCTTGGCGAACAGCTCGCCGCCGAATGCCTTACTCGTTACGGCTTTACTGAAGTCATGAACGTGAACAGCATCCGACACAACTATCCATTCGCCGATCTGTTAGCCGTGCGCGAGGATGTTCGCTTCCTTATTGGTGTGAAAACACGCAACGAGATGCGGCAGGAGCGAGTGGGGATAAACGGTTCGTACAATCTTGTTTTGGTCAACGACGCTAAGAACCGGTTGCTAAAATCGCAGGGCAAAACAGTTGATGATATTACGCGCATGGCTTTGGAGGAAGTCCACAGGCTGGCGCAAGCCGAAAGGGCAACACCTGCTTGGGTCACTGTGTCGGTTGAAACCGCATCGGCAACGTTTTCGGCGTATTTCGGCTTACTAAATCACCTTGGCAATAAGCGTTCCGTGCCGATGACATACGAGGCGCGCAAGCGATATTTGGCGCTGGCAGAAAATCAGCATGACGAGAGAATAACGGTCCGCCTTCTAAATCGGGCATAGCCAGCCCCCGCGACGCCCATCGGCTCAAGTTTATGGCCGAAAAGACCGTGGACACGGCAACTCTTGACCCACGCGCACGCGACAAAATGCTCGAACAGCGTTTCTGCCAAATTGACCAAGTCGCAGCCATGCTCCGTTCAGGGTTTGCTTCCGCCGGTCGATCACCACTTATTTTGAAGGTGGCCTGACCGATAGATCACTCAGTCTCTCCGAACGGATACTCGAATGGGCTTTTGGAACGAGCGAAAAGAAAATTCGGCGCTCTGCATGCTGCGATAGCTGCGATAACGACGAAATCAAAAAGCGCGGCAAATTGGCGTATTTCGCGAGAACTATCGCTAGTTAGTGCCGCACCGTTCGGAGCGCATGCGCGCAGGGAGAGGCAATGGGCATCTATGTTGCGAAGATCAATCCAGAGAATTGCCCGAACAAGGTTGCGCAACCGCTGTCCTTGAACCGATGGAGACCAAGCCGGCTCCTGGTCCCTAAACCGCGTTCGCTTGTCGGCCACATAGCCAAGGCTAAGGAATTCAAGAAAGGCGATCTCATGTACGTTTGGGTGCACGAGAACAATGGAGGGGCGGGCGTGACCGCGCGTGGTCGCATCGCGGAATTTACAGGTTTGGAAGGTGGGTTCGACGTTCGGCTCGCCTCGCTTGAACTCGCAATACCGCCCACCGGTTGGAGCGCTCTGAGCGATCATATTGAGGACGTTCCAGCGCTCCAATCACTGTTCCGATACACGTTAAGCCAGACGCTTTGGCTCGATGAGGACGAGGCACGACCGTTTGAAGACCTCCTGCCTTTCAATGGCAATGGCGCTGGAAGAAATCCTCCTTGGACACGGGACGAGCTTGTCTTAGCGCTCGATCTCTATTTGAAGAGCCGGCCTTCGTCTCCCGGAAAGAATAGCGATGAGATCGCCAAGTTGTCCGAACTTCTCGGGCGTATCGGCCTCACCCTGGATGCCCCTGACAGTTCGACGTATCGCAACGCGAACGGCGTTTACATGAAGCTGATGAACTTTCGCAGCCTCGACCCGGAGTACACTACGGAGGGTCGGGTCGGACTGAAGGCGGGCGGCAAAGGGGATGTTGAGGCCTGGAACGAATTCTCAGGTGATCCAGGTCGGCTGGCTGGGGTCGCAGAGGCGATCCGGGCAACCATTCAAAACGACGACGACCGACGCACGATTGCTGTTGCAGACGAACCCGAGATTTCGGAGGCCCTAGAGGGGCGGGTGCTGACCCGACTTCATCGCGTGCGAGAGCGCAGCCGTGAGTTGGTGACGGCGAAGAAGAAAAGCGTTTTGAAGGAAAAGGGTGGACTACGCTGCGAAGCCTGTGACAACGATTTTCTCGGAACTTATGGTGGCCGTGGTCAGACGGCAATTGAGGTGCACCATTTGCGCCCTCTTCACACACTCACCGAAGCGGCGAAGACCCAATTAGAAGACTTGGCACTGCTTTGCGCAAATTGTCATCGAGTGGTTCATTCTTCGCACAAATGGCTATCGGTGGAAGAAGTGAAGGCGCTACTGGCGAACTGAACGGGCAACCTCGTCTCGCTGAGACAGAGCTGAAAGTGGGGATGCAAGACCGTGAGTGTTAAGATGGTGGTGGCGGTTACCGACGGAGACTGGTTCAACCAGGTACGTCGCCAACCTGATTTGACCGAGGTCAACTTCTGGTCTCCCTCGCCGAAGACCTTCCGCGCCCTGCAACCGGGCGAGTTGTTTCTGTTCAAGCTCCATGCCCCGATTAACATGATCGTCGGAGGCGGCGTGTTCGCGTCGTCGAGCATCATGCCGCTGTCACTCGCATGGGAGGCGTTTGGAGTTGCTAATGGCGTGGCCAGCGTTGCAGAAATGCGGTCTCGCATCCTGCGTTATCGCAAAATGGACCCGGCGACAGCGGGACCTGTAGAGATCGGGTGCCGGATACTCACTCAGCCCTTCTTCCTGCCAGAAGGCCGGTGGTTTTCTCCACCTGCGTCGTGGTCTCCGAACATCGTCTCCCTTCGGGGCTACAGCACCGGTGAGCCAGAGGGGATCGGGCTTTGGAAAGCCATCCATGAGGCGATGACCCCTACGGTCCAACAGCTCGTCTTGCCCGAAGCGCAAGCGCGATATGGCGAGCCGACATTGATCCGCCCGCGCCTCGGTCAGGGAGCGTTCAGGCTTGTTGTTACCGACCTCTACGACAGACGCTGCGCTATAACGAAGGAGCGCACGCTTCCAGCCTTAGAAGCAGCTCACATTCGACCCTATGCCGATGGCGGGGAGCACTCTCCCATCAATGGCATCCTCATGCGGCGCGACGTTCATAGCCTGTTCGACGCTGGCTACGTTACCGTCACGCCGGAGCATCGTTTTGAGGTCAGCCGCCGGATCCGGGAGGAGTTCGAAAACGGGCGGCACTACTATGAACTTCATGGATCGGAAATTGCGTTGCCTAGAGCCACTGCCGTCCGACCGGACCCCGACGCACTTCGATGGCACAATGAATGCCGCTTCCTTGGATGAGGTTACCCCAGTCTCAAATCTGGGATGGAGGTTATTGACGCACTGAGCGCACAGGGACGAAGTCAGTACTGTCCTATCGTCGCTCCGAAAAATTGGTTAGACATTGCCGGGACCGTCATAACTCGAAAGCTGGTCGTTGCAGGGTATTTACGAATGTTCATCTGTTTCACGACAGCGCCGCCGCACAGCTTCTCTGACTACAGCTTGATCGTGTGCAAATGCCGACCCTGCTCGAAGAGGTCAGACAAATGATCCAGCTCGTGCGAACAGAAATTGAGCAGCAAATCGCGAGTTGGCTTCAAACACAACATCAGGAACGTTCCACGCGCACCGTTAGGAGCGGTTCGCTGGCCATCGGTAGCGACAGCGGAACCCTTCGTCCGGAAAACCAAGATCGCGTCGCCGTGCTTCGAGTTCAGAACGGGCAAGGACAACCAAACCCGTTTTTCTGCGTTGCCATCAGCGACGGAATGGGCGGCATGAAGGACGGTGCTCAATGCGCAACACTCGCAGTTTCTTCGTTTTTTGATGCATTAGTCCAGCAACGATACGTGCCCATGGAGACGCGTATCGAGATGGCGACCAGACATGCCAATGCAAGAGTTTTCGAGTTTGCACAGGCACGAGGCGGGGCCACTTTGACAGCGATATTGTTGGAGCAGGGTCGCGAGCCGCTTATTGTCAATGTCGGCGATAGTCGTGTTTATGAAACAGAAGCTGGCGGTTTGCAGCATTCGGTTCGTCGCTTAACGGTTGATGACACACTTGAGGAGGCTTTCGGCGGGCACGGTCAGGACCTTCTCCAGTTCATCGGTATCGGTGAGGGTCTGAAACCACATATCATTCCGGTTTCATCAACTCGCTCTATCCTCTACCTCACTACAGATGGTGCCCACGTTATCGGCGATCATCTAATGGGCGAAGTGTTGTCGCTTGCACCTGACCTGAAGATCGGAGCGGATCGATTGCTTGCCCTTTCACGTTGGCTGGGTGGTAGAGACAATGCGTCGATAGCGAGTTTGAACCTAGCTGAGTTCCGCTTCGATGAGGCTCCGGGCATTGCGCCTGTCCAGCTCTGGGGGGTTCGAGACAACCTAAGCATTCTTTGGAATATCTCTCGCTCAGACGGCGATCATCAAATCCAGCAAGCAAGTCCGCCTTCCTCGAAAGCCAGGGATAGCAAAGCCGTCGAGCAGGGCGCAAAGGCTCCTAAGAAGAGCAAAGCGTCGAAGCGAAAGCCGCAAAGCGAACACCTTTCTATCGATATTGTCCCGAGTGATGGTGACACCGATGCTGATCGCTGATCGGTATGAGCCGACCGGAAATGCCAGTTGGGGTGGCATGGGTGAGGTTCACGAGTTTCGCGACCGGCACCTAGACCGGCTGGTAATGCTCAAACGTATCAAGAATTCGACACACGCGCATCGGTTGTTGGATGAAAAAAAAGCGCTGCTTCACCTTCGGTCACGCCACGTAGTAGAGCTTTTGGACATAGTCGACTACGAATTTCGAGGTGAAAAAGAGATCGGTCTCATACTAGAAAAAATCGACGGGGACGATTTGCGTGAGGGAGTGTTTAAAGCAGACTGGGCCTATTTGACTGCACTATGGCAGATTGCATGCGGGATCGTCGATATCCATAGCGCAAAAGTCATTCACAGAGATGTTAAGCCAGCAAACATCCGAAGGGATCGCAGTGGCGTTATAAAGCTGTTGGATTTCGGACTGGCTCGACAGATTGGCGTAGATGACAAGACCAACAGTGTCACTGGGACGCTTGGTTACATGGCACCGGAGCTACGAAAGTCGGTTGCTCCAATTCCGTTTAGTTCCGCAGTTGACCTGTATTCCTTTGGCGCCACCGCTCTTTGTTTGCTGGATGGGTCTGCGCTATCTACCGAGCCAGCGATTGTGGTCGCAAACGTTCCGAAACTCTTGGGCGTCTTTCCTGCGGAGGTTCAAAGCTTAATCGCTAGTTGTTTGGCGAGTACCCCCTCCAATAGACCCACTGCAGAGGGGGTACGCGATCTGTTGGCCCGATATCTTCTCCAAGATAAGCACCGAGCGCGGGTCACGATGGACGGTCGCAGTGATGAACTAAGTTCATCCAAGCGATCAGTGACATTCAAAACGCCTGTCGGCTCTCTGGAAGTGCATTACGACGGTCTGTCCTTTGTCGCTAAGAGTGCTACGGGCGCAGTCTACATTAACAATGGAATTGTGAGGGCCAATGCAACGATGCCGGCGAATTGTGTTGTGACATTTGGAAACAGCGGCCCACGAGCCTTCATGACGTTTGATGTCTCTCGGCCTGAGGTCGAGCCGTGATACAACCCGGATTTGAGTTGGCTGGCCGCTATCGCGTGCTTCGTCACGTGCAAGACGGGGGAATGCAATCGGTCTACGAAGCGTCTGACGGTTTGACTGGACGGTCTGTAGCGTTGAAGACACCGCTTCCCGGCCAGAAGACAAAAACGTTTGCAGACAGCGCGCGCATATCAGCCCGAATTAACAATCACCACGTGGCCAAAACATATGATTATGTCTCCATTGGAGACGACCATTTCCTAATTGAGGAGTTCGTGCATGGCTCGACTTTGGACGACCTCATTGCCGGAGTAGATGCGCTTGATCCTCATCTGGCCGCACGGGTGTTCCTTCTGCTCGCAAAGGGCATTTCTGGCTCGCACGACGCTGGCGTAGTCCACAGGGATTTGAAGCCGAGCAATGTGCTCATAGCAGGTGGACACAATCTCACCCACATAAAAATTACCGATTTCGGCATTGCCACACTCGCAGGCGAAGTCTTCGATGAAGCCATAAGAAGCGGCGGAGGCGATTTAACTCGTTCACAATCCGGAACGGTTAAGGGTGCCCTGCCTTATATGGCACCGGAAATGATGTTCCGAAAGCCGGGGGAGCATCCGGGAAGGGAAGCCGATGTGTGGTCATTGGGTGCCATGATGTTCCGTATCATGGCGGGAGTTTATCCGTTTGGAACAGGGTTCGAGGTTCCCGCTTACATCAAAATGAACCAACGTGCCGGTTGGCCAGCATTCATGACTGCGAAGCCGCAGTTCTCACCACTATCCAAAGAATTGCAAGCAGTCGTTGAAATATGTCTGTCTGTTGAACCAGCGAAGAGACCCTCGGCGGCTGACATCGTGAAGCTGTGTGAAAACCTCTGTTTTTCGGAGGCGAGGCGTTCCTATGGCACCGTTGAAGAATGGAAGTTCAGCTACGCTCACGGGTTACTCAGGTCGGATAGCGGCGAGCGCATATTCTTCCATTCGCAAAGCGTATACGGGACGCGTCCGAAAACTGGCGAACGCGTTTGTTTCTCGCAGGAACCCGGAACACCCTACCCACGCGCCCATCCCGTGGTCCGGGTTGGGAAACGCGTGGCATAGTTGGACATTCATCCGCAAACAGCGTCAGCCATTCGAAAATCGTGACCCATCTGAAGCAGCTGCGAAGCGTTTCAGAACAGCATTCCACTGGCTGAGCTTGGCGGATTTGGAAACCCACAGCGATGCCCTCGCCACGCCAGGGCGGGTAGCCTGGGCAATGCCCGACATTTTGTCTCTTCTATGCTCTTGCTCAGGCTCCAGCCCCGATCACGCCCAGAAATTGGCCAATCGCCTCGCCTCGGCAGAGCCGCACCACGGCTTTATGTGGGCTGGGCGTCAGGCGAGATCCACCATCCACCCCAAAACGGTCCTTTACCCGCCTTCTAGCTCCGCCAGCGCCATCCACCCGACATAGCTCCCCATTACACCTTGCAATAGGAATGCCGCCGCACGCACGTCCTTGGCGCAATCCCGGACCGCGCGGTGCGAGCAGAAGTTCGGGCCAATGACGGTTTCGAGCTGAAAACAAAGCCGCCCAGCCACCTGAAAATTGGGAGAAAATTGGCGGCGCTCTTCCCTGGAGTCGCCGCACTTCACCTGAAGAGCGCGAACAGTCTCTACGCCACAAGAAATGGTGCGGCTGGAGAACCAGATCTAGCCTTGCCTTTTGTAAGCCTTGTTATTCCCGTTTGGGCCCACCAACCATTGCCTTGATCGGCCGTCTGGCACTTTCCTACTGACCTCCAGTCATCTCCTGAAGAACGGACACCGTGCCACGTATTTCCAAATTGCTTATGGCAGGCCTTTCGGCCGGTGCCATCGCCGGCGCATCTTCATTGCCGAGAGATGCCGGGTACATTGCTCTTTCCGTAGCCAAATCCACCTCGGAGAGAGTATCGCTTTTCCGCGAAATGTAACAGTTCGAGTTTGTTGGATCAATAAACGCCTCTGGAGCCAACGAATAAAGCATTATCGACTCGCGGTCGAAGGGCGTTACGTATAATAATCCATCTTTTCGAGATGACTCGGAAAGCATCCGCATATTAAAGTCAACTTTATTTTTATCCCAACCGAACGCCGTATATAAATACTGCCAGTTAAACTCATTGTCGCATCCCCCAACGGGACTTTGGTGCTCATGTTCGAAGCCTAGCGCATGTCCAAATTCATGAAGAATTGTTCCTCTTTCCGATGAGCTGAGCGGTCTCGCAGCCCCCATTCCGGAGAGATTTAGGGTCTGTTTGGATGGGTCGATGAATCTCGCCTTTGTTCCGACATAAGACCAAAAGCCCATCCCATCAAAGCTCACCCTTACGTTGCTGGGCTTTTCCGGGTTGCACGACCTTCGCCCTCCTTGCGGTCCAAAGTCAAAGGAGATACCTGATCCCGCTGTCCATTCACTCGCAATCTGTGAAACCTGCTCTCGTGCTTGCGAGGTTCCACCAAAGAAACATACAGATATGGTGTTGCCAGGCCACCGGAGTGCTTCTCGTACCACACCTTCGAGGCCAGCTTCCTCTTGATGGCCACTAGCGGCACCGGCGAGCATGTCGCGACTGCGATCAATCTCGTCAAATTTTTGGGCTGTCTCGGGGCTTATAGAGCTAGATTCTACCAGAAGGCCGAGAATATCATGCGCTAGGGCCGGCGTGATAAAGAGGGACGTGGCGATGCTGCTGGCAAGCAGCATTACAGAACGATTCTGCATGACCATCGAATTACTCCATCATTCATGTGTCACTTAGCAACTGATTCCAATACGGATTTGGGCACTCTAATCCCGACATTTACAGAGCTGCGATTTCCACATGGCCCATTCCATGCTCCATTTCTAATATGGATTCCCAATAGGTATCTTCTTGGTGATTGAGAGCTACTAGTCGGACGCCGAACACCCAAAATCGCTGCACCACTCATCCCTTCGAATGTTGGGGCAGTATGGTAGATGCATTCTGCTTTGTATTCCTCGGTTGCAGGAGGGGGCTTCACTTCCTCTATAGGCAGCACCTGAGAGGCGTTCGTCCGCGAGAATCTAACGGCGTCCAGCCAATCTTCAACGCCCATGCTTTTAGCGGTGAACAGGGCATTACTTATGGCTACAATTATAATACTTTGGCGAGGCAATATATCGCGCGTGAAATCCGCAGACTTCCAGGTAAACGGAAGCTTCGGGTTTACAATTCTCAACAATGCATAATCGCCCAAATCACTACCGGCTTTCCCAAACCGAATAGCGTTGAATTCTACTTTGATAGGAGTGTGCGGATCGCCAAATAACCGAAATTGTTTGTTCGGACGCGTGCTACAATGTGCTGCAGTTACGATTATATCTTCGAAGATTCTGAATGCTGTGCAGAACGGGATCAGACCCCCTGTTCCTTCGTCGATGAACAAAGCACCTGCGTTATTCGAGAGAAAATCGCGAGTCGCATCGCTTAGGCACCCGCTCTTACACTTCCAACCAAAAAAACAAGCTGCATCATAGGCTATATATTCCTTTGCATATCTAAGATAGTGCTGCTTTAACTTCTCAGGTTCGGCCCCCACCAACACTTTCGTGCCGTCAGGGTTCTCATTCGTGGCTCTTCCAGCTTCGTCGATGGGTAGTTTTTTGAAAGCCGCCGCACAGTAAGGATGAAATCGTCCAGCTTGCGCGCTATCGCGTTTTGCCTCTTCGGCACGAACTGGCAGAACACAACTCAGTCCAACTAGGACAAGTAGCCAGGCTATCCTCGCACGCATCAAGGCATTCCTCCGCCTCTTACTCAGCCGCCTAACAGCTCGGGTCAGGCGCGTTTGGTCCCTTTGGGGCCTGGAAAGGCGAGCCCTTCCAATATGACGCACAATCCGGATTCCCGGAGTTCGGTATAGGATTCTTTGCACTAGGGATTTGCTGCTGCGGGAATTGCTGCGGGATTTGCTGCTGCGGGAATTGCTGCGGGATTTGCTGCTGTGGGAATTGCTGCGGGAATTGCTGCTGTGGGAATTGCTGCGGGAATTGCTGCTGTGGGAACTGCTGCGGGAATTGCTGCTGTGGGAATTGCTGCTGTGGAAACGCGGCGGTCTGGGAGGAGCCTATCACACCATTCAGAACGCCGCCTCCTTGCATCGGACAATAGCATGGGCCCCCATAAGGGCCGAGCTGCTGCATATAACACGTATAGCCGACAGGAGTGAAACAAACATCCTGCGCCAATGCAGGGCCAAATATATTGTACCCGAGCCAAAGCGAGACAAAGAAAACATTTCGCCGAGTAAGGTTGAACATTGTCATGAGCCTCATAGCGGACAGCTTTTGTGGGCCACGGCGTCTAGCACGCCCCGTTGCCGTAAAGCCTGATTCAAACACTAATCACGAGCACGTTCGTCTGGGTCTGTGATGGCATAGAGCGTATCTTCATCCATCTGCCCAGTTTCTGGAATTCCCCTGCTGCGTTGAAATGCTTTTAAACCTTGTGATACAACTCCAATGTCTGCAGCAGCTTCATCTGGCGGCAGAAACCCCAGGTCTTCGAGTTTTTCCTGCACGGCACTTAGCTCTTCAGCAGCTAACGTTTCAGGAGAAGCCGCTTGGCCATTTTGATCAACTGATATTAGATAACGCTTTGCACGTGCATACCAAATCTTGGCGTCTGCGAGCCCATTAGTTCCACCATTCACTAGCAGTCGTACCTGATAAACCGAGTCAAGGTCGGCGGCTTTGTTTATCTTCCTTGCATTCCAAAAGGCGATTGCGGCCTGAAAACCCTCGACCCTCCGTCTGGCAAGGTCAGGGTCCTGCTCCAGTGGAAGCTTCAGTTCTTCGCCACGATTTCGAAAATTGCTGCGGCCAGTCAGTTGGATGTATCCCGAACCCCGGTAGTTCCAGCCGTCATTGGGCCCCCCATTTCCAAGGTCCTCACGATATCCATAAACCTTGTTAGCCAATTCCATTGGTTTATGGGCGAGTTGCGCCGCGTCGATTTCTGTCACTCGCGTTCCAAAAACCCTGAGGATCTGAGACTCGGAATAGTTGAGATTTTCATCCAGCCTTCTTAAGCCTCCAGTTTCGGTGGCAAACTGAGACAGAAGGTGCCTTATGCGCAATTCCGTCTTGATCCCCGCGCTTTCGGCTTGTTCCCAGTTTTGGACAATTGCCAAAATTAGATCACTTCTGGCTCGCGGCGAAAACTTTGAAAGGCTTTCAAAATTAATCAAATCTGTCGAAGCGGTGCCAGCAAAGGCAGGATAGTAACTTATTGAAAAAGCAAAATAAACTGCGGCAAGAAGGCCTCGCAAAACATAGTTCATTTTGCTGTTCCCCGCTATTCAGAAGTACATTTGTACTCCAATTTTCGACCACGGCAAAGAGTGAATTTCTCAGGTTACTAAAAGACATTGTTTTGTCGGGCGTCATTTGCATTTCGAGCGTACGTCCGGCGCTTGCGTCGCCGCTATCAAGCAAGCCAGGAGTTGCAGAATTTCGGAGCCGATGACGGTGTCGAGCGGGACCTCAAAGAGGGCCAAAGGAGCTGTTGAAACGCTAGATTTCCTCCCCGAAAAACAGCCATCGCCAAGCATTGAGGACTTCGAGCTAAACGCGAAAGTGGGACTGGCCAAATTTAACTTTGCCTCGCATATTTCGCTGGAACTGGTACAGTCATCTGGTACAGTTTCGTCTACTTTCAGGTCGGCAGGCCTACCTAAGTGTCTGAAAGCGTTAATGGGAGGATTTCCGGGTTCTTCTCCCTCCCTCTCCGCCATTTGCCGCCGTGTCCGACCCGGAGTTAATGGGTAACAGATTGTACCTAAGACATGGTGACAACCCGTGCCGAACGGGTTGTGATGGTCTGCAATGACCTCTGTTCCAGGTCGAAGTATCCAAGATCATAGTGCATGAAGCTCAAGGGCCAAATGGTATCGTCGAACTCGTTGACGCGGAACCTTTGATCGGCGAGCACGGTGGCGACCTTCTTCCTGTGCATGCAGATGCGGCCGGAGGCGGACGAATCTGTTCACCTTCGGGACGCCTGCGCTAACTGCGATTGATGAATCTGAATCATGACGACATGCGGATTTTGCCGCCTAATCGATCACCGGCGTCGTCGCTATTCTATTTGGACATTCGCAACTCTGCCGCGCATGCCGAGGAATGAGCATGGCCCGGCAGGCCTGCGACAGGTCAGGACGATCAAAGGAGACAGGCATGAACAAGCAGATCGGAATCGAGAGCACGGCGGAACCGAAGTCCAGTGTCGACTTTGGCCGGCGTGATATCCTGAAGCTGACCGGCGCCGGCGTTGCCGCGCTCGGTGCGGCGTCGCTCTTCAGCATCCCTTTCGCAAAGGCTCAAGACATGTCAAACGGCGCCAACAACTTCTACACCAGCGATCGGGTGACGCTCGAAAAGATAGCCTTCAAAAGCCAATACGAGATGGACGTCGCGGGGAATCTTTTCATTCCCAACAACCTCGACCGCAATGCGCGCCATCCGGCGCTCGTCGTGGGGCATCCGATGGGTGCGGTGAAGGAGCAGAGCGCAAATCTTTACGCCACCAAGATGGCCGAACAGGGCTTCGTCGCCATGTCCATTGACCTGCCGTTCTGGGGCGAAAGCGAGGGCGAGGCCCGCCAGATCGTTTCGCCTGACGTCTACGCCGAAGCGTTCAGCGCCGCGGTCGATTTCCTGGGCACGCGGCCATTCGTCGACAGAAACCGCATCGGCGCGATCGGCGTCTGCGGCAGCGGCAGTTTCGTCATCAGTGCGGCCAAGATCGACCCGCGGATGCGCGCCGTCGCGACCGTCAGCATGTACGATATGGGGGCCGCCAACCGCAACGCGCTCAATCATTCGCTGAGCGTCGAGCAGCGCAAGGAGATCATTGCTGCAGCTGCCGAGCGGCGCTGGGCCGAGTTTGAAGGCGGCGCGGTCGAATATACCAGCGGCACGGTGCATGAGCTGGCCGCCGACACCCATCCGATCCAGCGGGAGTTCTATGACTTCTAGCGCACGCCGCGGGGTGAATTCACGCCCGCAAGTGCAAACCCGCAGATCACCACGCATCCGACGCTGACCAGCAATATCAAGTTCATGAACTTCTACCCGTTCAACGACATCGAGACGATCTCGCCGCGCCCGATGCTGTTCATCGCGGGCGATCAGGCTCACTCGCGCGAGTTCAGCGAGGATGCCTACAAACGAGCGGCCGAGCCGAAGGAGCTTGTGTGGATTTCCGGCGCCGGGCACGTCGATCTCTACGATCGCGTCGACCTGATCCCGTTCGACAAGCTGACCAGCTTCTTCAATCAGCACCTCTCCGCGTGAGCGGCGCGACGGGGCCTGTGCCGGACGGAGCAGGCTCCATCAACATTGATCGGGAGATACGACGGCATGCTGAAACTATTGCTGAGCTCTGCTGTTGTCGCATTAGGAATGGTTGGACCTGTCATGGCTCAAGAACGAATTCGCATTTCTTCGGATTGGGGCGAGGTCACAGCCGATCTTGCCGACAACGAAGCCGCAAAATCTCTGGCGCAGATGCTGCCGCTCACGATCGAGATGTCCGACCATCTCCGCCAGGAAAAGACCGGCAATCTGCCTTCCGCCTTGCCCGAGCTGGCGCGGCAACGCGACTTCTCTGTCGGCACGCTTGGACTGTGGAGTTCCGATCATTTCGTGATCTACTATCGGAGCGGTCGCGTCCCGGCACCTGGCATCATTGTGCTCGGGCAGGTCACTGGCGACGTCTCGATCTTTGATCGTCCCGGTCCCGTCACTGTCCGAGTTGAACGCACCGACTGAACCTGCGCAATCCGCTCGTAGCTCGTCACCGGAGGGCGAGCGGTGCGAATTGCATAAGCTGCCGCAAAATGAAGTCTCTGTGTTCGCCTTCGATTTATCCGGTATAATCGAGTTCCGGCTATAAGAAGGATTCATGAGTGTCGCGGCAGAATGTCAACGATCTGCTCGCGTTCCTGGCAGTTGCTCGGGAGCGTAGCTTTACGCGAGCCGCAGCCCGGTTCGGCATATCGCAATCGGCGCTAAGCCACACTATCCGTCAACTCGAAGCTCGCCTTGGCGTTCGCCTGCTCACACGCACGACGCGCGCAGTAGCCCCGACGGAAGCGGGAGAGCGGCTTTTGCAGCGAATTGGGCCTCACTTTGACCAGATCGAAGTCGAGGTCGATGCCCTGAACGAATTGAGAGAAAAGCCCGCCGGAACCATCCGGCTCTCAGCGCCTGACTATGCTATCAGCAGCGTCCTTTGGCCCAAGTTGAAACGCTTTCTCCCGAAATATCCCGACATCAAGGTCGAACTCCTGCTCGACAACGGCCTCACAGACATCGTGACGGAGCGCTTTGACGCAGGGATCCGCATGGGCGAGCAGCTTGCGAAAGACATGATCTCCGCTCGCATCGGACCGGATTTCCGGTTCGCAGTCGTCGGCGAAGAATCCTACTTTGCCGAGCATCCCGAGCCGGAGAAGCCGCAGGACCTCGTGCAGCACAATTGCATCAATTACCGTTTTCCAACGTCCGGGGCTCTTTATGTGTGGGAGTTCGAGGAGAACGGCCGCGAGATCAAGATTCGCGTCGATGGACAGCTCGTCTTCAATAACATCTTTCATGTCCTGGACGCTACGCTCGCCGGCCGCGGCCTTGGCTATGTTCCAGAAGAAATTGCCCTTCCTCACATCGCGAAAGGTCGGCTGGCCCGGGTCCTGGAAGACTGGTCGCCATATTGGGATGGCTACCATCTCTACTATCCGAGCCGCCGGCAATCCTCACCTGCTTTCGTTGCCTTGGTCGACGCGCTGCGCCATCGCGAGTAACTATCGATGCCGCGGGCTTCGACGTTCTTGCCACTGAAAGCCAGGCAACGAGGGCGACGACAACCGTCTGTACATCATGGCTCGCAAGAGGACGTGACCGGCCGAGGTTGCCATGTCTCAGTTAGGGCTGCTGTATTGCCGCGAGCTTCCAGTCGCCGCCGTTCTGGCGCGTGAAGGTCCACAGTTCGGTTGTTTCCGTCGGCCGATCGGCTTCGCCGGCGACGATCTTGCCGCTGGCGCGATCGCGCATCACGTCGAGAGACTCGTAGCGCAAGGCAGCCGTCGCGTAGTCGCGATCATCTTCCCGCCAGCTCTCCGCAATATCGGCCTCCAGCAGGCTGACGTTCGACACCTCGTTCCTGATGCCCTTTTTGGCATTGTCGGCGAGTTCTTCGGACAAGTACGACACCATCTCGGGAGTCGCCAGCCGGCGCAAGCCAGCATGGTCTTCACGCCCGAATGCTTCCTGAACCTCCGTCAACCGTTGCTGGAATGTATCGAGATCGGTCGGCGTCATTGTAATTTCATCGGAGGCTGGAGCCGTCCCGCCAAATCCAGACCCGATGCCTGGAATGGGGAAAGATGAGACGTTGTCCGCCTCGGGCTGGGCTGCCGCGTTTCGCCCAAAGTTCCCCATGCTCCGCGGAACACCGGCCATGGCGGGCGCCTGGTTGCGTGCCGATTGCGACCGGAAAAAGCGGATGGCCAACATGATCGCGCCGCCGATCAGCAGCCCTTGAAGCAGCAGGCCCAACATGCCGGCCAAGCCGCCGAACCCTTGGCCCAAAAGAAGTCCGATCAGACCGCCGAGCAGCAGCCCGCGCATCATCGAACCGCCGAGGCCGCTGAAGATCCCTGGTCGTTGGGATGCCTGCGTCTGGCGGGCCGCATTGTTCGTTGCGGTATTGGGCGTCATCGAGCGCTCGACCGGCGCGGCCGGCTGGGGCGCCGTTCTGGTCGGCGGGACCGACTGGAAAGTACGCGTGCCGCGGCTGCCAAAGCTGCCGCCACGGCGCGCCTCGGCGTAATCGGCTGTGACCATGGAAAATGCCAGGAACAGTCCTGCAAACAAAACTGCAAACCGGCTCGAACGCGAAATTATCATGGCAAATCCCTAAGCGACACTCTGGCGCTCATATGGGGTGCGCCGATCGAAATATCAGTAGCCCACCTTCCGTATTCGGCCATTAAGGAGAATTCGCGGATCGCCTCGACTCCAGACACGGCCGCTGACGTGATCCTTCTGGCACCTTGTGCGTTGTCGCCTTTGGGCACGCCGAGGGAGACGAACCGTGTTTGCAGGTCTCAGGGCCACCAGCTTGCAACTGGACGACACGACCATTTTCGCAAGGGTCGGCGGAGCCGGTCCGCCGCTGCTGCTTCTTCATGGTTTTCCCGAAACGCATCTGATGTGGAGGGATATTGCCGAGACCTTGGCGCCCCGCTTCACAGTCGTCGCCGCCGATCTTCGAGGCTATGGGCAAAGCGGCTGCCCGGTCTCCTCTGCCGATCATAGCCCATACGCCAAACGCGCCATGGCCGGAGACATGGTTCAAGTCATGCAGCAGATGGGATTTGAGCAGTTCATGGTTGCCGGACACGACCGCGGCGGGCGAGTCGCCTATCGCCTGGCGCTCGATCACCCCGATGAGATATCCAGGGTCGCGATCCTCGACGTCATCCCCACCGCCGCAGCGTGGGACAGGGCGGACGCCAGACTGGCTCTCGGCTTCTGGCCCTGGAGCCTTCTTGCGCAGCCGGAACCGCTGCCGGAGCGACTGATAGGCGCGGCGCCCGATGCCATCGTCGACAATGCGATTGTGCAGTGGGGATCGCCGGCAGAAATGTTCTCCGAAAGGATCAGGGAGGCCTATGTCAAGGCGCTTCGCGATCCCGTTCATATTCATGCGATCTGCGAAGAGTATCGGGCCGCTGCCACGATCGATCGCGAACATGACGCGCTGGACCAGACAAACGGTCGTCGCATCAAGTGTCCGCTCCTCGCACTGTGGAGTAGCCGAGGCGGCCTGGAAACCTGGTATGCGGAGGAAGGCGGACCGCTGGCTATCTGGAGGCAATGGGCCGACAGAGTTGAAGGAGGTCCCGTTCCGGGCGGGCACTTCTTTCCAGAAGAGCACCCTCACCAGACCGCAGCGGCTCTCTCGAAATTCTTCGAGGATGAATAGGGAATGACGCCCAAGGCAGAGTGTTGTAGAGGTTCACATGCCTCATTCGCCCGTCCGGCGTCAAATCTGCTTGATAAAATGAAAGCCATCTCTACAGCCACGGCCCTGATATGCAGCCTCGTGTTTATCGGAGGTTGCGCATCGGCTTTCCACGCGTCCTTTGACCCCGCGAAATACGACAGGATGAGTTGCGTCGAACTCAACGTGGCCGTGGGCGAAGTCGCCAAGGAGCTGTCGGCGACAGCGATCACCCGGGGCAAAGTCGCGAAATCCAACATTCCGAACTGGCTGTGGGGAGCCCGGCGTGTCGCCTCTACCGTCACTGCCCGCCAGAGCGCGAGAATCGAGCGCTTGCGGCAGCAGCAGGCTGCGATCGCAGCGGCGAGACGAAGCAAGTGCTGATTTGCGGCGCGGCGTCAGAACGTGCAGCCGAAGACCGAAGAATGATCAATTTCGCAGAGGCTCGACAGCACCGTGAATTCGGTCATCCTCACCGTCACGGCTTCAGTCTCGGCGACACGGCCAAGCCGAGGAAAACGAGAACGGCCTGATTGAGGCGCAGGATGTCCCCGTCGTCTAACCGCCCGATATTTGCGCCGATCTTGGATTTCGGGACCGTGGTGATCTTGTCCACCATCAGTCGGCAGACGGCGAGCAGCCCGTTCCGCTCGTTCGGTTCGATGGCCAGACGGAACAATGGCGCGTCCGTCTCGTCGGTCGTGCAGCCGCAGATGGTAATCGAATCCGTCGCATCGAAACTGTCATCCTGGATGATGACGACAGGACGCGGTTTGCCGGCGTAATCCTTGCCGCCGGCGACCGTCCAGATATCGCCACGCTTCATTCATCACCCCAATCCGATATCGCGTCGATGAACGCCTGATCCTCGCGTGCATGGGCGCTTGCCGCGACCGCTAGTGACTGGCGATGCGCTTCCGAACGGAAGCCCGGCGCACGCACGTCCGGCACCCAGATCTGTATCGGGCGCAGACCTTGCCGGCGCAGACGTTCACGATGTTCCCGCACCTTCATGCCCGAGGACTTAGGCTTCGATGCCGAGGCCATGACGATTCTCCCGCTAGTGGTTACATGTAACCTATTGCAGAGGGCGAGCTTTGACCAGTCCTCATCGGAAAGCCCGCACCGGAGCTGAGCTGTCCTCCTGGACCAGCTACGTGGAAGACATTGGCGAGGAAGATCCGCAATCGCTTTGGCCAGACGGAACTTTGTCGGATGCACCTTGGTCAGACGCGACGCCGACCGAAAATCCTTGGCGCCATGTCGGGCGTAACGATCCGTGCCCTTGTGGAAGCGGCAGGAAATTCAAGAAAATGTTGCCTCGTAGACTGACGATCATGGTGTAGCCGCACCGGATTGATGCGCGGCGATTGCGCCTAGGAATATCTGGCCGAATTCCCTGAGCTTCGCGGCGCCGACGCCATTGACTGCGGCGAAGGCGTCGAGGTCGCGCGGACAGCGTTCGGCCATGTCGATCAGTGTACGATCGGAGAAGATCACGAAGGCCGGCACCTGGCGCTCGCGGGCGAGACGCAGCCGAACCGCCTTGAGCGTGGCCAAAAGCGCCGTATCCAGGGCTTCCGTGCCCGCGGCGGTGTCCGGGGTGGGACGTGTCTTGCCACGAGGTGCGCGGCGCGGCGCCTCTACGCGATACCGGAACGGGACCTCGCCACGGGCCAGCTCAAGGCCCTTTTCGGCGATCGCGAGCCCGCCATGGCCGCCTGGGTCCAACGTCAGGAACCCTCCCGCGACGAGTTGGCGCACCAGCGACTGCCAGACATTTTTCTTGTGCGCCACACCGGTCCCGAAGCTGGCAAGCCTGTGGTGGTTCCTGGCCAGGACCTTCTCGCTTTCATGGCCGAGCAGAACATCGACGATATGGCCAGCACCAAAGCGCTCGCCGGTCTGCGCGATCGCCGCGAGGATGATTCGTGCCTCCGCCTCACCGTCCGCATGCGGCGTCTGGTCAAGGCAGTTGTCGCAATTGCCGCAAGGCATTGCTGATTCGCCGAAGTAGCCAAGCAAGATCTGGCGACGGCACTGGGCCGTTTCGCAATAGCCGATCAGCGTATCGAGCCGGCCATGCGCGCGCCGTTTATGCTCCGCCGGCGCGTCCTCGTCGTCGATGAAAAGCCGCCGCATGCGGATATCGCCGAGACCGAAGAGCATATGTGCCTCGGCAGCCCGCCCGTCGCGGCCCGCGCGGCCGATTTCCTGATAATAGGCTTCGAGGCTGCCCGGCAGGTCGGTATGGAAGACATAGGCGACGTCAGGCTTGTCGATCCCCATGCCGAAGGCGATGGTCGCCACCATCACGACACCGGACAAGGTCATGAATGCGTTTTGATTCGCTTCACGCGCGTCCTTGCTCATGCCGGCATGATAGGCCAGGGCGCGCACGCCGTTCCGGTCGAGGAACGCCGCCGTCTCTTCCGTCTTCTTGCGCGACAGGCAATAGACGATCCCGCTGCGGCCGGCATGGCGCTGCACGAAGCTCAGCAATTGGCGCTTGCTGTCCTGCTTGGCCTCGATGCCGAGCTTTATGTTCGGTCGGTCGAAACCCAGCACCAGGGTTTCGACGCGCCCGGCGAACAGCTGTGCGGCGATATCGGTGCGCGTCGCCTCGTCCGCTGTCGCCGTCAGCGCAATGATCGGCACATCAGGGAAAATATCGCGCAGCCGCGACAACTCTTCATATTCGCGCCGGAACGCCGGGCCCCATTGGGAGATGCAATGCGCCTCGTCGACAGCGATCAGCCGGATATCGAGCCTG
Organism: Mesorhizobium sp. WSM4807; assembly: GCF_055811615.1. Lineage (NCBI taxonomy): Bacteria > Pseudomonadati > Pseudomonadota > Alphaproteobacteria > Hyphomicrobiales > Phyllobacteriaceae > Mesorhizobium > Mesorhizobium sp. WSM4807. The sequence continues at coordinate 72,675 of NZ_JBVVQY010000023.1, read as the reverse complement.
GCCAGCGCCTCGAGCATCCGCGTCGTCATCAGCCGTTCCGGCGCAAGATAGAGCAGGCGCGTCTGGCCCGCCGCAACGCGGCGCCAGGCGGCGACATTGGCATCGCGGTCGAGTGAGGAATTGATCGTATCGGCCGCCACGCCGGCAAGACGCAATGCGGCGACCTGGTCCTGCATCAGCGCCACCAGGGGCGAAACGACAATGGTGAGCCCGCCCAGGACCAGCGCCGGGACCTGATAGCAGAGCGATTTGCCAGCGCCGGTCGGCATGACAGCCAGCACATGACGCCCGGCCAGCAGGGCCTCCGTCACAGCGTCCTGGCCGGGACGAAAATCATCGAAGCCGAACACGTCCTTCAGGACGCGCCGCTTGGGATCCTCCGCCCGGACGCTCGCCGCCGATCCCTGCATCAAGGAATTTCTATGATCGGCGCCGCCCGAAAAGTGAGCGGGCTCGGGGACTGCGACGACATCTCCCTGGCGAATCGCCGGGTGACTGCCTGGACAGCCGATTCGAACATTAAACGCCCCTCAAGTCCTGTCTCCGTCCGCACCGTCTGAAAGGATATCCCTCTCATTGGCGGATATGCGAGCGTGATTCCAGCCTCTATTCGCTTTGACTGTGGATATCGCACGCCGGCTCGGGCCGATTAATCCGATCTTCACCATGATTCGGCAGGCTGAGGTTCTGCGGTGATGTTTTGAGTACCGCGGCGCCACAAGCGCCCAGGCAACACGCCCGCGTCTCTCCGGAGGCGCGGGCTTTTCGTTTCCGGGATGTGCTTGAAGGAAGCGGCAGGCGATCCTGCTCTTCGGGCCGGACACACGCGGCAATGACCTGCGTTCGCTCGCCCTCAGTCGATAAAATCGGCGCGGTGCGGTGTGAAACTGTCGACGAGGCGGCCGGCCTCGAGCGCCTTGACGCCGTGGATCAGGTTGGAAGGGACAATGAAGCTGCTTCCCGTTTCCAGGACCTCGGTCCTGCCGTCGATGGTGACCTCGAAGCGGCCTTCGGCGACGTAGCTCGCCTGAACATGCGGGTGCGAATGCAGCGCACCGACACCGCCCTTGTCGAAACCGAACTCGACCATCATCAATTCGTCCGTGTGCAGCAGCACACGCCTGCGATTGCCATCCGGGGTCGGCGTCCATGCGCCCTCGCCGGCGTGCGCAAAGATCTTCGTTCCGGTCATCGCCAAATCCTCGTCATGGCATGCTCCTCATCGCGCCAGCCAGCCGCCGTCCACCGGCACCACTGCGCCATGCATGTAGTTTGACGCCGGCGCCAGCAGGAAGACGGCCGCGTCGCCGATGTCTTCCGGCTCGCCCCAGCGCCCGGCCGGAATGCGCGCCAGAATGGCCGTGCTGCGGTCTGGATCGGCACGCAGCGCCTCGGTGTTGTTGGTTTCGATATAGCCGGGCGCAATGCTGTTGACGTTGATGCCTTTCGACGCCCATTCGCAGGCGAGCAACCGGGTGATGCCGAGCACGCCGTGTTTCGAGGCCGTGTAGGAGGCGACGCGGATGCCGCCCTGGAAGCTCAGCACGGATGCAATGTTGACGATCTTGCCGCGCCGTCCGGGATCGGCAAGCACGCGTCGGGCGAAGCACTGGCTGAGAAAAAAGACCGTCTTCAGATTGACGTCTATGACATCGTCCCAATCGGCTTCCGCCAGATCGACGGCGTCGGCGCGCCGGATGATGCCGGCATTGTTGACCAACCCGTCGAGCGGCCCGGTTTCGTCCCAGATGCGATCGAGCATCGCCTGGGCGGCAGCATGATCGGCAAGGTCGCAGCGCACCGCCTCGAAGCGTCCGCCCGCCGCATCGATCTTTTGCGCCGTCTCGTCCATCGCCGAACGGCCGACGCCGACCACCGCACCACCGGCGCGCGCGATCGACAGGGCGATGCCTTGGCCGATGCCGGTGTTGGCGCCGGTGACGAGGATGCGTTTGCCGGTCAGGCTGAAAGCCGAGAGGTCGCTCACCGCAGCTCTTCCATCGCTACCGGATCGACATCGGTATAGTCGACATTGTCACCGGCCATCGCCCAGATGAAGGCGTAGTTGGAGGTGCCGGCGCCCGAATGGATCGACCACCCCGGCGACAGCACTGCTTCTTCATTGCGCATGACGAGATGGCGTGTCTCGTCCGGCTCGCCCATGAAGTGGAACACGCGCGCCGTCTCCGGCAGGTCGAAATAGAGGTAGGCCTCCATGCGCCGGTCATGCACATGGCACGGCATGGTGTTCCAGACCGAGCCTGACGCAAGCTGGGTCATGCCGACGACGAGCTGGCAGGTTTTCACGCCTCCGGAATGGATGAACTGGAAGATCGAGCGTTCGTTGCAGGTCGCCTGGCTGCCGAGATCGAGCCGCTTGGCATCGCCGATGGGGATCAGCTGGCTTGGATGGCTCTGATGCGCCGGCGCGCTGAGCAGATAGAACTTGGCCGGCTCGGCTGGATTGGCTGAGGCGAACGACACCTCGTTGGCGCCCATGCCGAGATACAGCATGTCGCGCGGCTGCAGCTCGTATGACTGGCCGCTCGCCTGCACGATGCCGGCGTCACCGATATTGACGGCGATCATTTCGCGGCGATCGAGAAAATTCTTTGTCCCGGTCGGCTTGATCGCCTGCAGCGGAAGCGGTGTCCCGGCAGGCATGGCGCCGCCGACGATCATGCGGTCGTAATGCGTGTAGGTCAGGCCGATGCGGCCGGGCTGGAACAGGCCTTCGATCAGGAAATTGTGACGGAGCTCGTCCGTCCCCATCGCCGCAGCAGTGACAGGGTCGATGGCGAAGCGCGAGGTGAAGTCCGTGTGGTTTTCAGTGTGATTCATTGCTGTCCCATTGGGCTGCCTCATTGATCATTCGGTTTGCCGCGGCCTTGACCGAATCGGCATAAAAAATCTGACGTGCATGCAGGCGCTCACGGTAGCGTTGCTGGCTGGCGGTGAGATGGGCGCGCATGGCCTCGCGAGCGGCCTCGGCATCGCCTGTCGTAATGGCGTTCAGGATCACTAGATGCTCGCCTTGCAGCCCACGCTGATAGGCGTCGGACTGGGCGAGTTCGGTGGACCACGGCGACGTCACGTCGCAAGGAATGGCGCGCCGGCCGAGTACGTCGAGCATCTCGACATAGAACGGATTGTTGGTGGCGCTGGCGATCGCGCGGTGGAAGGCAAGGTCGGCCGGACCTGTCGGCTCGCTGTTCAAGAGCAGCCGCTCGAACTCGAAGAACGCCTCCTGGATCGCTGCTTCCTGCGCGGCGTTGCGACGGATAGCGGCGAGACCGGCGGATTCGATCTCGATCGCCAACCTGACTTCGAGCACGTTGAGGGCGATCGAATCCTTGCTGCCCATGTCCGCGGCCAGCGTGCCGAACATCGTCGAGATGTGCTCGGTGACGAAGACCCCGGCGCCCTGGCGCGGCTCGACCAGACCATCGGCGGCAAGCTTGGCCAGCGCTTCGCGGACGACGGTGCGGCTGACCCCGAAGGTTTCGGTCAGCTGGCCCTCGGTCGGCAGCTTTTGGCCCGGCTGGATCTCGCCCGCCTGCAACTGCTTGCGGATCGCCGCGACCACGGTCTCCGACAGCTTGGGCTTGCGTTCGATCTTCAGGCTGATCGCCGTATCCGATGCCATTGCCAACCCCTATTTGAAGACGCTCGGCAGCCACAGCGAGATGGCCGGGATATAAGTGACGAGCCCCAGCACCAGGAGGCCGGCCCCATAGAACGGCCAGATCGAGCGCATCGCTGCCCAGACGGATATCTTGCCCACTGCGCACGCCACGAACTGCACCGCGCCAACCGGCGGCGTGTTCAGCCCGATGCCGAAGTTGAGGATCATGATGACGCCGAAATGCACCGGATCGACGCCGTAGGCCTGCGCCACGGGCAGGAAGATCGGCGTGCAAATGATGATCGTCGGCCCCATGTCCATGAACGTGCCGAGGAACAGCATCAAGAGGTTGAGCAGGAGAAGCACGACCAGCGGATCTTCCGAGATCGCGTTCATCGAGGCTATCAGCGCTGCCGGCACCCTCAGGAAGGCCATCAACCACGAGAACGCCGCCGCCATGCCGATGATGAGCAGCACCATGGCCGTAGTGCGCACGGCACCATGGGTGGCATGAACGAAACCTTCCCAAGTCATCTGCCGGTAAACCAGGACAGTAACGAGCAACGCATAGATGACGGCGATGCAGGAACTCTCGGTGGCCGTGAAAACGCCCGATCGCACGCCGCCGAAGATGATCGCGATCAGCAGCAGGCCGGGCACCGCGACAGCGAAGAGATGCGCGACGGCGGCGAAGCCCAGAAACGGCTCGGTCGGATAGCCGCGGGAGCGCGCCACGAAATAGGCGGTGATCATCAGTGCGAGAGCCAATAGCAGGCCCGGGATGATGCCGGCGGTGAACAGGTCGGCGATGGAGATCTTTCCGCCTGCCGAGATAGAGTAGATGATCATGTTGTGCGACGGCGGCAGGAGCAGCGCGATCAGCGCCGCCATCGAGGTGACGTTGACCGCGTAATCCGCTCCATATCCACGCGCCTTCATCTGCGGGATCATCAAGCCGCCGACCGCCGCTGCCTCTGCCACCGCGGAGCCCGAAATGCCGCCGAACAGTGTAGCGGTCGCGATGTTGACCTGCCCGAGGCCGCCGCGCATGTGGCCGACGAGCGAACCGGCGAAGGCAACGATCTTGCTGGCGATGCCGCCGCGCACCATCAAGTCGCCGGCGTAGATGAAAAACGGAATGGCCAGCAGCGAAAAGACGCTCATGCCGGAATTCAGGCGCTGGAATACGATGAGCGGCGGCAGGCCCATGTAGAGGACGGTGGCAAAGCTTGCGACGCCGAGGCAGAAAGCGATCGGCGTGCCGATAAGCATCAGAACGGTGAAGACGCCAAAGAGTATCCAGAGTTCCATGGCGATCAGACCTTCACGTTGGCTGTGTCGAGTTCGGCTGCGACTTCCGCCGGCGGCAGTTCATCGAGCGCGTCGTCGATCGGCGCACCGGAGAGTCGAAGCACGATGCGCTCCAGCGTGAAGAGCACAATGAGCGCGCCTCCCGCGACAAGCGGGACGTAGTCCCAGCCCCCCGATATGCCGAGCGACGGCAAGGTGGCGCCCCAGGTCAATGCGACCAGCTGGCTGCCGTACCAGATCATGCCGATGCCGAAGGCGAGCGCGACGAGGTCCGAGATCATCCTCAGCCAACGCTTGCCGCCTTTCGGCAGCACGTAGAGCAGGACGTCGAAGCCGAGGTGATAGTTCTCGCGAACCCCGACGGCAGCGCCGAGGAAAATGAACCAGCTCATCAGCATCACCGAGCCCTGCTCGGTCCAGCTCGGCGAGCGGTTCAGAACGTAGCGGCCGAACACCTGCCAGGCGACGAAGGCGGTCATCAGCACCAGCCCGACGCCGGCAATCCACAGCGCCGCCGTGCTGACACGCGACATCACCCGCGCGATGCCGGACAGGGGCGGTCTCTGTTCTGAGCTGGAGGTCACCGGTTCTCTCCGCAAGAGGATTGCGGCGCGGAATGCCCGCGCCGCCGCTTGATCACTGTACGGCCTTGATGGCCTCGACCATCGCCTTCAGCTTGTCGTCCTTGACGTGCTTTTCGTAGACCGGGCCCATCGCGTCGATGAAGGGCTGCTTGTCCGGCGTCGTGATCTGCGAACCGGCCGCTTCGACCTTGGCACGCGATTCCTTGACCTTGGCGGCCCACAGCTCACGCTGCTTAGCGACGCTTTCCTTGGCGGCCGCCTTGAAGATCGCCTGGTCTTCCGGCGTCAGCTTGTCCCAGCTCGACTTCGCCATGACGAAGGCTTCCGGCACCATCGTGTGCTCGTCAAGCGAATAGAACTTGGCGACTTCCGCATGCTTGGCGGTGTCGTAGCTCGGAAAATTGTTCTCCGCGCCGTCGATGACCCCGGTCTCGATCGCCGAATACACCTCGCCATACGGCATCGGCGTCGCGTTGGCGCCGAGTGCCGCCACCATGTCGACGAAGATGTCGGACTGGATGACGCGGAACTTCATGCCGGCCATATCGGCTACAGAGTTGATCGGCTTCTTCGAATTGTAGAAGGAGCGCGCGCCGCCGTCATAAAAGGCGAGCAGCACCAGCCCGACCTGTTCGAACGCCGCCGCGATCTGGTCGCCGACCGGTCCGTCCATGACCTTGTGCATATGGTCTTCCGAGCGGAAGATGTAGGGCAGCGAGGGCACGGTGGTTTCGGGGATGAGTCCGTTGAACGGCGCCATCGAGACGCGGTTTAGGTCGATCACGCCGGAACGCACCTGCTCGATCGTGTCCTTTTCCTCGCCGAGCTGCGCGGAATGATAGACATCGACCGAATAGCGGCCGGCCGTGCGCTCCTTCACAAGCTCGCCGAAATATTTGACCGCCTCGACCGTCGGATAGCCGTCCGGGTGCGTGTCGGACGAGCGCAGAACCGTCTGGGCGCTTGCCGTTCCGGCCATCAGTGCGGCGGCAAGTAGCGTAGCTCCCGCCAGTCTAGAAAAATGCAGCATTGGTTTCCTCCCGTTTGAACGATGGCGGCAAGCGCCGTTAGATCCGGTACGCCTTTTTTGCGAGCGTATAGGCAAGTTCCTGCGCCAGCTCGTGCGCCTCGTCCTCGCGGAGCCGGTGCTCGGCGACGAGACGCGCAAGAAAGGCGCAATCGACCCGACGCGCCACATCGTGGCGAGCCGGGATGGATGGAAAGGCGCGGGTGTCGTCATTGAAGCCGACGGTGTTGTAGAAGCCTGCTGTCTCGGTGGTCATCTCGCGGAACCGGCGCATGCCCTCCGGGCTGTCGTGGAACCACCAGGCCGGCCCGATCTTCAGTGCCGGGTAGACGCCGGCGAGCGGCGCCAGTTCGCGCGCATAGCTGGTCTCATCGAGCGTGAAGAGGATGATGGTAAGGTCGCGCTCCAGGCCGACGCAATCGAGCAGCGGCTTCAGCGCCGTCACATAGTCGGTTCTGGTCGGGATATCGAAACCCTTGTCTCTGCCGAATTTCTGGAAGACGGAAGGCGAATGATTGCGCCAGGAGCCGGGATGTATCTGCAGGACCAGCCCGTCGTCGCGGCTCATCTTAGCCATTTCGGTCAGCATTTGGGCGCGAAACAGTTTTCGCTCACGCTCGTCGTCCGAGCCTCGGCGGATGCGGTTGAACAGTTCCTGCGCGGCGGCATCCGACAGATTGGCGGTCTCCGCTGTCGGATGGCCGTGATCCGACGCGGTCGCGCCGAAACTTTTGAAGAAGGCCCTTCTCTGGCGATGCGCATCGAGATAGCCGGCCCAGGTGCCGGTGTCGCAGCCGGTGATGTCGCCGAGCCGATCGAGATTGGCCGAAAAGCCTTCGAAATCGGGATCGACGATGGCGTCCGGCCGATAGGCGGTGACGACGCGGCCCTCCCAGCCGCTGTCGCGGATCATCTGGTGCCATCTGAGATCGTCGAGCGCGCCTTCGGTCGTCGCGATGACCTCAATGTTGAAGCGCTCGAACAGCGCTCGCGGGCGAAAATTCTCCCACTGCAGCAAGGTCGAGATCGTGTCGTAATGGCGGTCGGCGGTTGCGGTCGTCAGCGGCTCTTCGATGCCGAACAGATGGGCAAGCACATGATCGAACCACAGCCGCGTCGGTGTACCGCGGAACAGATAATAGTGCTCGGCGAAGCGCCGCCAGATCGTCCTGCCGTCGGTCTCCACCGGTGAGCCGTCGAGCGTTGGCACACCAAGGTCCTCGAGCCGGACGCCCTGGCTGAACAGCATACGGAAGATGTAATGGTCCGGCACAACAAGCAATTGCGCCGGATCGGGAAATGCCTCGTTGAGCGCATACCAGCGCGGATCGGTGTGGCCGTGCGGGCTGACGATCGGCAGTTCCTTGACAGCTGCGTAGAGATCGCGGGCAAGCGAACGCGGATGCGCCTCCGAGGGAAACAGCAAATCCGGATCGGTCAGTACGGCCACATCAATCCTCCCAATCCGGCATCGGTAGGATCGGAAAGAAATAATGTCAACATACAAAAAATAGATTGTTGTATGATGACTTTTACGCAACGTCAGCCCATTGTGCGGGAACGAAACGGATGTTACGCCGCATGCCGGCCACGCCCGGCACGAGCTCGATCAGACCCATCGCACGATGACAGACAGACGCCTTTCCAACAGCACGCGGCAGGCATTGCCGGCCTCGGTCGCGGTCCCCGGATACGACCGCAACCGCGTCGTACCCGGCATCGTCCATCTCGGCGTCGGCGCATTCCACCGCGCCCATCAGGCAGCCTATGTCGACGACTGCCTGGCGGCGGGAGAGATGGATTGGGGCATTGTCGGCGTCTCGCTGCGCAGCGCCGACACACGCGACGCGCTGGCGCCGCAGGACGGGCTCTACACGCTGGCGGTCAGGAGCAGCGACAGCGAAAGCCTGCGCGTCGTCGGCTCGATCCTGTCGATGCTAGTGGCCCCGGAAGATCCGGGTGCGGTGCTGGCCGCGCTGACTGATCCGCGCACCTCCATCGTCACACTGACGATCACCGAAAAAGCCTATCTCAGGGCGGCGGGTGGCGGACTGGACACGGCCCATCCCGACATCGTCCACGATTTGGCCAACCCGCAAATACCGCGAACGGCGCATGGTTTTCTGGCCGAATCGGTTGCGCGGCGCCGCGCCGCCGGTATCCAGCCATTCACCGTGCTGTGCTGCGACAATCTCCCGGCCAATGGCGCCACGCTGCACCGGCTGCTGGTCGAATTCGCCGCTTTGCGCGGCACCGATCTTGCCCGCCATATCGCCGACGAGGTGGCGTTTCCGTCGAGCATGGTGGATCGCATCGTGCCGGCGACCACCGATGCCGACCGGGCACGGATATCAGGCCAGCTCGGCGTCGACGACGCCTGGCCTGTCATGACCGAGCCGTTCTGCCAATGGGTGATCGAAGACGATTTCCCGGCGGGCAGGCCGGCCTGGGAAAGGTTCGGCGTCACCATGGTCGGTGATGTCGGGCCGTTCGAGGACATGAAGCTGCGCCTGCTCAACGGCTCGCATTCGGCTATCGCCTATCTTGGCCTGCTCAGTGGCCATGAGACGGTCGACCGCGCCTTCGCCGATCCGGCGATCCGGCAATTCGTCGACGGATTGTGGGCCGAGGCGATCACGACGCTGCCGAAGGACGCCGGGCTCGACACGTCCGACTACACGGCCCAACTCGCCAAGCGCTATTCGAACACCGCGCTTGCCCATCGGACGGCGCAGATCGCCAATGATGGCAGCCAAAAACTGCCGCAGCGCATCGTTGCCTCGGCCATGGAGCGGATGAGTGCCGGTGCCCCGCCCGCGTATCTGATGCTGGTGGTAGCCGCCTGGATCGCCGCTTGCGAGACGCGCGGCAAATCCTTGCCGGAAAGCCACTTCACCGACCCGCTCGACTTGGCCCTGGCCGCACTCGACACTCGGCATCTGTCGGCTGACGAAGCGGTGGCGGCGGTGTTCGACCTGGCCGGCTTCGCCAAGGGCGGCGCTGAGCGCCTGACGCTGATCGACCTCGCGGCCGCGCATCTCGAACGCCTGCGGCAGGGCGGTGTGGCTGCTGCTTTCACAGCCCTGGGCATACAGAGTGAATGACTGTTGGGCGGACCTGACACTGATCCGGATCAGGGCTTGCGATGCAGAAACTTTGACGTTGGCAGGACAGAGGGGGGGCGCGAAGGATCGCGACGGAACGGCTTTTATTCTGCGCCGTCGTACTCTTTGGCTGATCTCATGGCATAAATTCCAGGGGTACGCTCCGCTTCGCCCTAGAAGACGAGGGATAGCCTCTATGCCGGCAGGATGGCGCCTTCGAGTGTGGTGAGTTGGCTAAGGAACTGCTCGGCCTTGCTGCGCGTCTGGTCGTCCTTGGCGTCGGCGACGTCTTCCCTGGCTTCCTGGATACGGCGGGCCAGGTCGGCGCGGTCGATGTCGCCGACGGCTACCGCCGATTCTGCCAGCAACGTGCAGCCGGCCGGAACGATGTCGGCGAAGCCGCCGAACACGACGTAGCGTTCTTCCTCGCCTGCCGCGGTCTTCACCGTGACGACGCCCGGCTGGATCGTGGTCATGACTGGCGCGTGATGTGCCATCACGGTCATCTCACCTTCGGCGCCCGGAATGACGACGGATTCGACCTGCTCGGAAACCAGCAGGCGCTCCGGCGAGACCAGTTCGAATTTGAAAGATTCAGGCATGATCTATTTAGTGAGTGGTCAATAGTGAATAGTAAGTAGTGAAGGGCAAAACGCCCAAACCCGTACTTACTATTCTCTACTCACTACTCACTACTCCCTATTCGCTTGATTATGCCGCTTCGGCCGCCAGGCGCTGAGCCTTCTCGACCGCTTCTTCGATGCCGCCGACCATGTAGAAGGCGGCTTCCGGCAGGTGGTCATAGTCGCCGTTGCAGAGGCCCTTGAAGCCCTTGATGGTGTCGGCGAGATCGACCAGCTTGCCCGGCGCGCCGGTGAACACTTCGGCGACGAAGAAGGGCTGCGACAGGAAGCGCTCGATCTTGCGGGCGCGGGCCACCGTCTGCTTGTCCTCTTCCGACAGCTCGTCCATGCCCAGAATGGCGATGATGTCCTGCAGCGACTTGTAGCGCTGAAGGATCGACTGCACCTGGCGCGCCACCTGGTAGTGCTCTTCGCCGACGACCATCGGGTCGAGCATGCGCGAGGTCGAGTCGAGCGGATCGACGGCCGGATAGATGCCCTTTTCCGAGATCGCGCGGTTGAGCACGGTCGTCGCATCGAGGTGGGCGAACGAGGTCGCCGGCGCCGGGTCGGTCAGATCGTCGGCCGGCACGTAGATCGCCTGCACCGAGGTGATCGAGCCCTTGGTCGTCGTCGTGATGCGCTCCTGCAGCGCACCCATGTCGGTGGCCAGCGTCGGTTGGTAACCCACGGCCGAAGGAATACGGCCGAGCAGCGCCGACACTTCGGAACCCGCCTGCGTGAAGCGGAAGATGTTGTCGACGAAGAACAGCACGTCCTGGCCCTGGTCGCGGAAATATTCGGCGACCGTCAGCCCGGTCAGGCCGACGCGGGCGCGCGCACCCGGCGGCTCGTTCATCTGGCCATAGACGAGCGCTGCCTTGGATCCTTCGCCGCCGCCCTTCTTGTTAACGCCGGACTCGATGAACTCATGATAGAGGTCGTTGCCCTCGCGGGTGCGCTCGCCGACGCCGGCGAACACAGAGAAGCCGCCATGCGCCTTGGCGACGTTGTTGATCAGTTCCTGGATCAGCACGGTCTTGCCGACGCCGGCGCCGCCGAACAGGCCGATCTTGCCGCCGCGGGCATAAGGTGCCAGCAGGTCGAGAACCTTGATGCCGGTGACCAGGATCTGCGCTTCCGTCGCCTGCTCGACATAGGTCGGAGCCGGCTGGTGGATAGAGCGCATCTCGATGCCGTCGACCGGGCCTGCCTCGTCGACCGGCTCGCCGATGACGTTGATGATACGGCCGAGCATGCCCGGGCCGACCGGCACGGTGATCGGTGCGCCGGTGTCATAGACGTCCTGGCCGCGAACCAGACCTTCGGTCGAGTCCATGGCGATGCAGCGCACGGTGTTCTCGCCAAGGTGCTGAGCCACCTCGAGCACGAGGCGATTGCCGACATTGGACGTTTCCAGCGCGTTCAGGATCGCCGGCAGATGTTCGCCGAACTGCACGTCGACAACGGCGCCGATGACCTGGCGAACCTTGCCGGCCAAGCCAGTCTTCTTGATGGCAACGGTCGGCGCCTTCGCCGCGGCTGCCGTGGCGGGCACGGCCGCCTTCTTGGCTGGAGCGGCTTTCGCTGCCGGAGCCTTTGCTGGTGCTGCCGCCTTCGCGGCGGTCTTCGGGGCCGCCTTCTGGGGGGTCGCTGCTTTCGCCATCGTCTTTACCCTTTTCGTCTCTTGTTTCTCACGCGATCCGCTCGAAGGTCGGAGACCTTCGCGGGAGCGCGCCTATAGCGCCTCGGCGCCCGAAATGATTTCGATCAATTCCTTGGTGATCTGCGCCTGCCGCTGGCGGTTGTAGGTGATCGACAATTTGTTGATCATGTCGCCGGCGTTGCGCGTCGCATTGTCCATGGCGCTCATCTTGGCGCCCATCTCGCCGGCCGCGTTTTCGAGCAGCGCACGAAAGACCTGCACGGAGATGTTGCGCGGGATGAGGTCGGAGAGGATTTCGCCCGGCTCCGGCTCGTATTCATAGACGGCATTGCCGCCGTCCGTCGCCTCGGCGGCAGCGGAAGGCACGCCTGCCGGGATGATCTGCTGGGTCGTCGGGACCTGGCTGATCACCGACTTGAACTGCGAATAGAACAGCGTGCAGATGTCGAAGCCACCCTCGTTGAAAAGTTGGATAACTTTCTTGGCAATGGCATCGGCATTGACGAAGCCGAGCGTCTTCACTTCACGCAAATCGACACGCTCGAGGATCAGCGCCGCGTAGTCGCGACGCAGGATGTCGAATCCCTTCTTGCCGACGCAGATGATCTTGACCTGCTTGCCGCCGGCCAGAAGCTTGCGGATGTGGTCGCGGGCAAGGCGCGCGATCTGCGAATTGAAGCCGCCGCACAGACCACGCTCGGCGGTGCAGACGACGAGCAGATGCACGTCGTCCTTGCCGGTGCCGGTCATCAGCGCCGGGGCCTCGCCGCCGCCGCCGATCGCCTGGGTGATGTTGGCCAGCACCGCGCCCATGCGCTCCGAATAGGGGCGCGCGGCTTCCGCCGCCTCCTGCGCGCGGCGCAGCTTCGCCGCGGCGACCATCTGCATCGCCTTGGTGATCTTCTGCGTCGCCTTGACCGAGGCGATACGGTTACGAAGGTCTTTTAGTGAAGGCATGCTTCAAACCTGATCCCGTTCGTCCGGCCTCGTTCAAGCAAAGGTCTTGGCGAAGGTGTCGATCTCCGCCTTCAGCTTGGCGCGCAGATCGTCCGACAGCGCCTTCTCCTTGCGGATGCCGTCGAGCACCTCCTTGCCGGCCGAGCGCATGTGGCTGAGCAAGCCATGCTCGAATTTACTGACCTGGTCGATTGCCAGCTTGTCGAGATAGCCGTTGACGCCGGCGAAGATCACCGCGACCTGTTCTTCGACCCTGAGCGGCGAAAATTGCGGCTGCTTCAGGAGTTCGGTCAGGCGCGCACCGCGGTTGAGCAGGCGCTGCGTGGCGGCGTCGAGGTCAGAGCCGAACTGGGCGAAGGCCGCCATTTCGCGATACTGCGCGAGTTCGCCCTTGATCGAGCCGGCGACCTGTTTCATTGCCTTGATCTGCGCCGAGGAGCCGACGCGCGACACCGACAGGCCGACATTGACCGCCGGGCGGACGCCCTGGAAGAACAGATTGGTTTCCAGGAAGATCTGGCCGTCGGTGATCGAGATGACGTTGGTCGGGATGTAGGCCGACACGTCGTTGGCCTGGGTCTCGATGATCGGCAGCGCCGTCAGCGAACCGCCGCCATTGTCGTCATTGAGCTTGGCGGCACGCTCCAGAAGGCGCGAATGCAGGTAGAAGACGTCGCCCGGATAGGCTTCGCGGCCGGGCGGGCGGCGCAGCAGCAGCGACATCTGGCGATAGGCGACCGCCTGCTTCGACAGATCGTCGTAGCTGATCAGCGCATGCATGCCGTTGTCGCGGAAATATTCGCCCATGGTGCAGGCGGTGAACGGCGCCAGGAACTGCATCGGCGCCGGATCGGAAGCGGTGGCGGCGATGATGATCGAATAGTCGAGCGCGCCACGCTCTTCGAGAACTTTCGCGAACTGCGCGACGGTCGAGCGCTTCTGGCCGACGGCGACGTAGACGCAGTAGAGCTTTTCCTTCTCCGGCCCGTGCTCGTGCACCGATTTCTGGTTGAGCATCGTGTCGAGGATGATCGCGGTCTTGCCGGTCTGGCGGTCACCGATGACCAGCTCGCGCTGTCCGCGGCCGACCGGGATCAGCGCGTCGATGGCCTTGAGGCCGGTCGACATCGGCTCGTTCACCGATTTGCGCGGAATGATGCCGGGCGCCTTGACGTCGACACGCTTGCGCTCGGTCGCCTGGATCGGGCCCTTGCCGTCGATCGGATTGCCGAGCGCGTCGACGACGCGGCCGAGCAGGCCCATGCCGACAGGCGTATCGACGATGGCGCCGGTGCGCTTGACGATATCGCCTTCCTTGATGTCGCGGTCGGCGCCAAAGATGACGACGCCGACATTGTCGGCTTCGAGATTGAGCGCCATGCCGCGGATGCCGCCGGGGAACTCGACCATCTCACCGGCCTGGACATTGTCGAGGCCGTAGACGCGGGCGATGCCGTCACCGACGGACAGAACCTGGCCGACTTCGGAGACCTCGGCCTCCTTGCCGAAATTCTTGATCTGGTCTTTCAGAATTGCGGAAATTTCCGCGGCGCGGATGTCCATCAGCCGACCTCTTTCAGTGCAAGCTTGAGCGAATTGAGTTTGGTTTTGAGCGACGTATCGATCTGGCGCGAGCCTATCTTGACCACCAGCCCGCCGAGCAGCGACGGATCGATGGTCACGGTGATCGCGACATCCTTGCCGGCAACGCTTTTCAGCGCCGCCTTCAGCTCGGTTTGCTGGGCGTCAGTCAGCGCATGCGCCGAAGTAACTTCAGCGGCGGTCTCGCCACGATGCTCGGCGGCGATCTGGCGGAATGCCTTGATCATGCCGGGGATGGCGAACAGACGGCGGTTCTGGGCGACGACGCGCAGGAAATTGCCGGTGAGGCCGGTGATCCCCGCCTTGTCGGCGATCACCGCAATGGCCTTGGCCTGATCTTCGCTGGAGAACACCGGGCTATTGATCAGACGGGTCAGGTCCGCGCTGCCTTCGAGCATCGCCGCGAAACTGTTGAGGTCGGCCTCGACCTCGGCGACCGAATTCGCCTGGAGCGCGAGCTCGAACAGCGAACCCGCATAGCGCTCTGCTACACCTGAGATTGGCGATGACGATTGGGCCACGGACCGTCTTTTCTCTTGTCTGACAGGCCGCAGATTGTTGGCGCGAGCGAAAACTCTAGCTAAATCTTTGACCTTACTGCATTTTTCCAAGCACGGAGGCGCGGCTTCCGCTATCCCCGGCCGAAAGTCGATTGCCGTCTAGCACAGGCATTTTAAGACCGCAATGCGTCGTCCCGCATGGTTTTCAGGCACTATTGTCGCATCCGGCGGTGCGGTTCGACCGCCGGTCCCGAATTCGCTTTTGATTCAAGGCACAAAGCCGAAGGCGAAGGCAAGCGGCAGCGCCGCCAGCACCAGTTCCACCACGATGGACGCCCAGTTGAAAGGTGTGTTGGCGCCATCTGACATCATTGACAGCAGGCGACCGAAGGCGGTGAACAGCCAGGAAAAGCCAAGCGCCATGTAGAGCAGCGGTTGCGCAAGCAGAATGCAGCACAGGCCGACGCCGAGATAAAAACCCGACATCCTGCCGCGCCCTTCGGCGATCGCCGCCGCTTTCTCCGGCTTGACCTGCAGCCGCAGGATTCGGAAGCCAAGCCCCGGCGCCAGGAACAGCAGCAGGCCGAACAGCAAGGTCACGACGGCGCTCGACCACGCCAGCCATTCGCCCTGGCTCATCGGCCACGGAAACGCAAATTCCATACTGTTCCCTCGCAAATGGCTGTTTCGAAATTTCGGGCATTCTAGCGAAGGAAGAGACATGCGCCAGATGGCGTCGGCACTTTAGGAAAAGCGCATCAACCCAGCGCGAATTCGACCGCCGCCTCGGCATGGATGCGCGTCGTATCGAACACAGGAATGTCGAAGTCCGGCTGCCCGATCAGCATGGTGATCTCGGTACACCCCATGATGACGCCGTCGATCTTTTCGTCGCGCCGCAGGCGAGCGATTTCATCAATGTAAGCCGCCTTCGATTCCGCGGTGACAATACCCTGGCAGAGTTCGTCATAGATCACGCGATGAACCATGTCCCGCCCGGCTTCATCCGGGACCACTGGACGAAGGCCGTATTTGTCGGTGAGCCGGCCCTTGTAGAAATCCTGTTCCATGGTGAAGCGCGTCGCCAACAGCGCCGGGCGCTTGACGCCAGCTTGGCTGATCGCAACGGCGGTGGCGTCGGCGATGTGGATGAGCGGTATCGACACCGCCGTCTGCACCGTGTCGGCCAGCTTGTGCATGGTGTTGGTGCAGATCAGCAGCCCTTCGGCGCCGGCTGCTTCCAGCTTGCGCGCCGCCTCGGTGAGAAGCATGCTGGCACCTTGCCAGTCGCCGGCGTGCTGCCGTTCAGCGATCTCGGCAAAGTCAAACGACCACAGCAGCAATCTTGCCGAATGCAGCCCGCCCAGACGCTCGCGCACGATCTCGTTGAGCAGCCGGTAATAGATCGCCGTTGATTCCCAACTCATGCCGCCGATGAGGCCAAGGGTTTTCATCTATTTCACAGCTCCGGTCCAAATTGCATGGTCGGGCTCACAAAAAGCTCTGCGGGTCGATGTCGACCTGCACGCGCACCGAGCCCCGTAGCTTCGGTCCGTCCGCCAGCATGGTGCGAATGAAGCCTTGCATGTCGGCGCGCCGCTCGCCCTGGATCAGCAGGCGAAAGCGATGGCGGCCGCCGAGCAGCGACAGCGGCGCCTCGGCCGGGCCGAGTACGAACAGGTCGGCGGCCTGAGGTGCGGCGCGCCGCAAACCCCGCGCATGCCCCTCCGCTTCCGCCCGCGTCGCTGCACTAACGATGACTCCGGCGAGCCGGCCGAAAGGCGGCAGCGCCGCCCGCTCGCGCTCGGCGATCTCGCGCTCGTAAAAAGCCTCGGCGTCGCCGGAGACGATCGCCCGCATCACCGGGTGGTCGGGCTGGAAGGTCTGCAGCAGGCCAAGGCTCTTCTTGCCGGTGCGGCCGGCGCGGCCGGTCACCTGGCTGAGCAGCTGGAAGGTACGTTCGGCGGCGCGCGGATCGCCATTGGCCAGGCCGAGATCGGCGTCGACCACGCCGACCAATGTCATGTTGGGGAAATTGTGGCCTTTGGCGACCAGCTGCGTGCCGATGACGATATCGGCCTCGCCATTGGCGATGGCTTCAAGCTCGAGCCTCAGCCGCCGCACGCCGCCCATCAGGTCGGACGACAGGACGATGGTTCGGGCGTCTGGGAAATGCGCGACGACCTCTTCGGCGATGCGCTCGACGCCCGGCCCGCAGGCGACCAGATGGTCGAGCGTGCCGCATTCCGGGCAGGCCTCGGGCCGTCGCTCATTGTGTCCGCAATGGTGGCAGACGAGCTGGCCGCGAAAGCGGTGCTCGACCAGCCAGGCCGAGCAGACCGGGCAGCCGAAGCGATGGCCGCAGACCCGGCACAGCGTCAGCGGCGCATAGCCGCGCCGATTGAGGAACAGCAAGGATTGTTCGTGTTTCTCCAGCGTCTGCCGCATATGGCCAAGCAGCACCGGCGACAGGAAGCCGCCGCGCGTCGGCGGGGCGCGGCGCATGTCGATCGTCTTCAGGTCGGGAAGCGCTGCCTCGGCAAAGCGCGCCGAAAGCACCGCCCTGCTATAGCGGCCTTGGCTCGCATTGACCCGGCTTTCGACCGACGGCGTCGCCGAGGCGAGCACCACCGGAAAGCCGCCGATATGGCCACGCACCACCGCCATGTCGCGGGCATTGTAGAAGACGCGGTCCTCCTGCTTGTAGGCGGGGTCATGCTCCTCGTCGACGACGATCAGCCCAAGTTCCCTGAACGGCAGGAACAGCGCCGAACGCGCGCCGGCAACGACGCGCACGCCACCGTCCGCCACTTGCCGCCAGACACGCTCGCGCATCCTTGGCGGCAGGTCCGAGTGCCATTCCGCCGGCTTGGCGCCGAACCGTTCCTGGAAGCGCTCGAGGAAGGCGTGGGTCAGCGCGATCTCCGGCAGCAGGATCAGCACCTGCCTGCCGCGGTCGAGCGCCGCCGCCACCGCCTCGAAATAAACCTCCGTCTTGCCCGATCCGGTCACCCCGTCGAGCAGCGTGACCCCGAATGCGCCGGCCGCGACATTGGTGCGCAGCATCTCGGCCGCGTCGCTCTGGTCCGGCATCAGCGAAGGCTGGGCGTAATTCGGATCGGGTGCTGCGACCACCGGTCGCGGCGGGATCATGACGGTCTCGAACACGCCTTGCGATTTCAGCCCGTCGATGACGGTCGACGACACGCCGGCCGCATGCGCCAGCCCGGATCGCGTCCAGGCGAGCCCGCCTTCCGCGGTTTCGAGCACGCGCATCCTCGCACCCGTCATCCGGTCGGGTTTGGCGAAGGTGCGTTGCAGCCCTTCGATCCACGGTTCCGGGTCGAAGGCCTCCGGCGCCCGCAGCAGCATGCGCGCCACCATGCCGGGCGGCGACAGCGTGTATTGCGCGATCCAGTCGACGAAGCGGCGCATAGCGCGGTCGATCGGCGGACAGTCGAAGACCTGCTCGATCGGGCGCAGTTTCTTGGCATCGACCTTTTCGACGGTGCCGTCCCAGACGATGCCGGCAACCTGGCGCGGACCGAGCGGCACGCGCACGATCGAGCCCGGCACCACGCGCATGCCGGCGGGCACGGCATAGGTGTAGGGCCGCTCGGCGGGCATCGGCACCAGCACTGGCGCGGCTGCGACAAAGGGCGAATCTTCGATCATGAGGCGTGACCTTGCCCCGACTTTCGTCTAGATCAAAGTCCGACCCCAAATGTGCATGACACGCACATGAAAAAATCTTCAGGAGACCATCATGAAATTTTTTGTCGACACCGCCGATGTCAAGGAAATCCGTGAGCTGAACGATTTGGGGCTGCTCGACGGCGTCACCACCAATCCCTCGCTGATCCTCAAATCCGGCGGCAAGATCGCCGACGTCACACGAGAGATCTGCGAGATCGTCAAGGGCCCGGTCTCGGCCGAAGTCGTCGCCACCGAATACAAGGACATGATGGCGGAGGCCAAGATCCTGGCCAGGATCGCCGACAATGTCTGCATCAAGGTGCCGCTGACGCTCGACGGCCTGAGGGCCTGCAAGGACATCCGGTCGGACGGCCGCATGGTCAATGTCACGCTGTGCTTCTCGGCCACGCAGGCGCTGCTCGCGGCCAAGGCCGGCGCCTCCTTCATCTCGCCCTTCGTTGGCCGCATCGACGACAGCGGCTGGGACGGCATGGAACTGATCTCGGACATCCGCACCATCTACGACAACTATGATTTCCAGACCGAGATCCTGACCGCTTCGGTGCGCACGGTGAACCATGTCAAGCAGGCCGCACTGATCGGCGCCGACGTCATCACCGCCCCGCCGGCGACGCTGAAGGCGCTGGTCAAGCACCCGCTGACCGACAAGGGCCTGGAGCAGTTCCTCGCCGACTGGGCCAAGACCGGCCAGAAGATCGGCTGAAATCAAGACGTCGCGTTCCCGCAAAAAAGGCCGAGCAATCGGCCTTTTTCTGCGCCAGGGATAACCGAAACATCTCGATCCAGGCCGAAAGGCTCTAACCCGCCACCGTCTTGCGGTGCTTGACCAGATTCTGGGCGATCGACAGGCGCAGCAGGTCCGCCAGTTCGCGCGCCGCGCGGTTCTCGGCGTCGATTTGCGCCCGGTAGGAGGCAAATTCCTGACGGGGCCTGTCGAAGGACGACGCTATCGAGCGCCTGCCGGTCGCGATCGTCGTACCGGTCTTGGCGTCGGTCAGCACATAGTTTGCGGTCAGTGTCACGGTGCCCGCCGTTGGCTCGTCGTCATCGGTCGTGACCTGCACGGTTGCAGCGGATTCAACAAGTTCGGTAACGCCGAGATCGAGCGAATAGGCGGGCGAAGCCGGCTCGCCCGCACCCTGGCCGAGCGCGAAGATCAGATTGTTGCGGACCTGCTGGGCGTAGCGGGTGTTGACCGGCTTGACCGAGATGGACCCGAGTTCGGCGGCAGCCCCGACTTGCGAGCCGGCCGACAGCGGCGCGCTCGAATAGAGCGGGCGCACCGTGCAGGCCGAAACCAGCGCAACCGAAGCGACCAGGCCATACAGCGCGATACGGCG
The DNA here is from genome assembly GCF_055811615.1 of Mesorhizobium sp. WSM4807. Taxonomy (NCBI): domain Bacteria; kingdom Pseudomonadati; phylum Pseudomonadota; class Alphaproteobacteria; order Hyphomicrobiales; family Phyllobacteriaceae; genus Mesorhizobium; species Mesorhizobium sp. WSM4807. The sequence continues at coordinate 52,619 of NZ_JBVVQY010000023.1, read as the reverse complement.
CAGTAAATGCGTCACTTCTGTCTTCTTCGGATCAGGCAACGACATTGACGATCCTCTGCGGGACGATGATCACCTTGCGCGGTGCCTTACCTTCGAGCGCTTTCTGCACGAAGTCGAGAGCCAGAACCGCTTTTTCGACCGCACCTTGGTCCGCGTCGCGGGCAATTGTCAAATCGCCGCGCTTCTTGCCGTTGACCTGGACCGGCAGCACGATCTCGCTGTCGACGACAAGCGACGGTTCATAGACTGGCCAGGACCGTTCGGCGACCAGATCGGTGCCGCCGAGCGTCAGCCAGCATTCCTCGGCCAGATGCGGCATCACCGGCGCAATCAGATGCACGAGGATGTCGACGGCTTGCCGGCACGCAGCCTTGAGCGCCGGATCGGCCTTGCCTTCAGCCGCCTCGTTGAGCGGCGTGGTAAGCGCATTGGCGAGCTCGTAGATGCGGGCGATGGCGCGGTTGAAGGCGAGCTTTTCGATATCCTCGCCGACTGATTTCAACGCCTTGTGCGCGGCCTTGGAAACAGTCCCTGCCTCGCCCTCCTTCGTCGCTGCCGGCTGGACTGCAGCGAGCGATTCGGCGGCCGTCGACACCAGGCGCCAGATACGCTGGATGAAGCGGTGCGCGCCGGCAGCACCCTCGTCGGTCCATTCGACGTCACGCTCGGGTGGCGAGTCCGACAGCATGAACCAGCGCGCGGTATCGGCGCCGTAGCCGTCGGTAATCTCTTCCGGGCTCACCGTGTTCTTCTTCGACTTCGACATTTTTTCGAGCGGGCCGATCACCGCCTCTTCGCCGGTCGCGATTTCGAGGGCGCGGCGTTTGCCGTCGACGTCCTCCAGCCGGACCTGGCTGGGCGCAAGCCAGCGGCCGTTCGAGCCACTGCCGACCCGATAGGTCTCGTGCACCACCATGCCTTGCGTGAACAGGCCCTTGAATGGCTCGGCCAGATCGACATGTCCGGTCTCGCGCATGGCGCGGGTGAAGAAGCGCGAATAGAGCAGGTGCAAAATGGCGTGCTCGATGCCGCCAATATACTGGTCGACCGGCAGCCATTCGGTAGCTGCCTTGGGATCGGTCGGGTCGTTCGCCCAGGGCGCGGTAAAGCGCGCGAAATACCAGGACGAATCGACGAACGTGTCCATCGTGTCGGTTTCGCGGCGTGCATCCTTGCCGCATTGCGGACATTTGACATGCCGCCATGTCGGATGGCGATCGAGCGGATTGCCCGGCCGGTCGAACTCGATGTCGTCCGGCAGCCTGACCGGCAGATCCGCCTTCGGCACCGGCACCACGCCGCAATCCTCGCAGTGGATCATCGGGATCGGACAGCCCCAGTAGCGCTGGCGCGAAATGCCCCAGTCGCGCAGGCGGAAGTTGACCTTGCGCTCGGCCATCGGCCGATTGCCGATGGTCTTTTGTTCCAGCAGCTTCGCCACCTCGTCGAACGCCTGATCAGGCTTCATGCCGTCGAGGAAGCGCGAATTGATCATCACGCCGTCGCCGACATAGGCCTCGTCAATGATCTGGAAGCTTCCTTGATTCTCGCCTTCCGGCATCACCACCGGAATGACCGGCAGGCCGTATCTGTTAGCGAAGTCGAGGTCGCGCTGGTCACCGGACGGGCAGCCGAAGATGGCGCCGGTGCCGTACTCCATCAGCACGAAATTGGCGACATAGACAGGCAGCGTCCAGTTCGCGTCGAACGGATGGACGACGCGGATGCCGGTATCGAAACCCCTCTTCTCGGCTGTCTCCAGTGCCGCCACTGAAGTGCCCATATGGCGAACCTCGTCGATGAACTTGGCCAGCGCCGGATTGCTTTCGGCCGCCTTCTTCGCCAGCGGATGATCAGCTGCGACCGCCATGAAGGAGGCGCCGAAGATGGTGTCGGGCCGCGTCGTGTAGACCTCCAGCTCATCTTCGCCATCGACTGGAGTGGCCAGCGGCCAGCGGATCAGCAGGCCTTCCGAACGGCCGATCCAGTTCGCCTGCATCAGCTTCACTTTTTCCGGCCATTCGTCGAGGCCTTCCAGCGAGTCCAGCAGATCCTGCGCATAGTCTGTGATCTTGAAGAACCACTGCGTCAGCTCGCGCTGTTCGACCAGCGCGCCCGAGCGCCAGCCGCGTCCGTCGATGACCTGCTCGTTGGCAAGCACCGTCATGTCCTCCGGATCCCAGTTGACCTTGGAGGATTTGCGCGTCACCAGCCCCTTCTCGACAAAATCGAGGAACAGCATCTGCTGGCGGTGGTAGTAGTCGACATCGCAGGTGGCGAATTCGCGTGCCCAATCGAGCGACAGGCCCATGACCTTGAGCTGCTCGCGCATGGCGGCGATGTTCTGATAGGTCCAGTCCTTGGGATGGACCTTGTTCTGCATCGCCGCGTTCTCGGCCGGCATGCCGAAGGCATCCCAGCCCATCGGGTGCAGCACGTTGAAACCCTTGGCTCGCCTGTAGCGCGCCACGACGTCGCCCATCGTGTAGTTGCGGGTGTGGCCGATATGGATGCGCCCCGACGGATAGGGGAACATCTCGAGCACGTAGTATTTCGGACGCTGGTCGTCGTTATCAGCCTCGAACAGCTTCTTGGCGTCCCAGGCCTTCTGCCATTTGGGCTCTGACGCGCGCGGATTGTAACGTTCGATTGCCATCGGGTGTTTTTCACTTAAAAGCATGCGCGAACAGCCGGACATGCCCGGCGGCTCAGGAAATGTCGTCGCGGTGTTCACCATGGATTGCCGGACCCGTCAACTGCGACGCTCCGGCCAGGGCAAAAACTAGGGTCAGGATATAGGCATGGCGAGCGCCGTCGAACAGTTTTTCACGGTCAAGGCGAAGATCGCCGCCGCCGAGCGCGAGGCGGGACGGCAAGCCAACGCGGTGACGCTGGTCGCGGTTTCGAAGACCTTCGACGCCGCCGATATCAGCCCGGTCATCGACGCCGGCCAGCGTGTCTTCGGCGAGAACCGCGTCCAGGAAGCACAAGCCAAATGGCCGGCGCTGAAGGAAGCTTTTCCGGACATCGAGCTGCACCTGATCGGTCCGCTGCAATCGAACAAAGCGAAGGAAGCGGTCGCGCTGTTCGATGTCATCGAGACGGTCGATCGCGAGAAGATCGCTGCCGAACTCGCCAAGGAAATCGCCAGACAAGGCCGGTCACCAAAACTCTACGTCCAGGTCAACACCGGCTCGGAACCGCAAAAGGCAGGCATCGAACCGCGCGAAGCCGTCGCCTTCGTCACCCGCTGCCGTACGGTTCATGGCCTCGCCATCGAAGGTCTGATGTGCATTCCGCCGGCCGACGAGAATCCCGGTCCGCATTTCGCGCTGTTGGAGAAACTTGGGCTTGAGACCGGGGTCGAAAAGCTCTCCATGGGCATGTCCGGCGATTACGAGACGGCGATCGCCTTCGGCGCGACAAGTGTCAGGGTCGGCTCGGCGATTTTCGGCAGCCGCTAGCGGACATTTCGTTTAGCGGCAGTTTAGCGATCAGCCTTGATAGTCGGGCGCGTCAGGCATATACCTAGCCAAGCTAGCTAGGAGAGGGCCCATGAACTGGCATCTTCAGGATGCGAAAAACAACTTTTCCAAAGTGGTTCAGCGCGCGCGCAGCGAGGGACCGCAGACGGTGACCCTGCGTGGCGAGCGCGCGGCGGTGGTGCTTTCTGCCGAAGACTATGACCGCTTGTCGGGAAAAAAGAAGTCACTGGCAGAATATCTTCTGACCGGTCCCGTCTGGGATGATGATTTCGCCGAGGAGGTCAACCGTCGCTCGGATACGATGATCCGCGACATCGACCTCTGATGTACCTGCTCGACACGAACATCGTTTCGGATGTGGAACGACGCTTGCCCAAGCCTACCGCGTGGCTAGCTTCAGTGGATCCGGATTCGGTCAATCTCAGTGTCATCACGCTCGGGGAGATCGAACGCGGGATCGTCAAGCTGCGCAAGGTCGATCCCGAACGGGCAATGCGCCTCGATCTGTGGCTGCGAGAGCTTCGGCGGGTCAATGCCGACCGCATCCTTGCGGTTACTGAAGATGTCGCGTTGTCGTGGGGTCGCATCTCGGCTGGCCGCACGCGAGGCAGCGCCGACACGCTCATCGCCGCCACCGCGCTCGTCCACGACCTCATTCTGGTTACGCGAAACGTCGCCGATTTCGACGATACTGGGGTGACGGTCCTCAATCCTTGGACAATCTGACCTGTTTCCCCACCACGCCGGATCGTCGGGTCGCGGAGCTTGGTCCAGAACCACTAGGCCGTTAAGCCAACGAATAGAAACGGAACGTATCGTTCCTATATTGGCCGGGTTATTCCAAAACTTTCTGGAGCCAGCATGCGTTACAATCAACTTGGAAATACGGGGATGTTCGTCTCCGAACTTTGCCTGGGCACCATGACCTTCGGCGCCGCCGGCGAAAACGCCCAATGGGGCCTGATCGCCAGCCTCGACCAGGACGGCGTCGACGGGATCGTCCAGCGCTCGCTCGCCGCCGGCGTCAATTTCTTCGACACGGCTGACGTCTATTCCTTCGGCGCATCGGAACGGCTTCTCGGCCAGTCGCTGCGGAATCTCGGCATCAACCGGCAGGATGTGATCATCGCCACCAAGGTCCATGGCGCCATGGGCGACGGCCCCAACCAGCGCGGTTCCTCGCGCGGCCACATCATGGGTTCGGTCGAGGGCAGTCTCGAGCGGCTGCAGCTCGACCATATCGATCTCTATCAGCTTCACGGCACCGACACGGTGACGCCGATCGATGAGACGCTGCGGGCGCTCGACGATCTGGTTGCCAGCGGCAAGGTCCGCTATGTCGGCGTTTCGAACTGGGCGGCCTGGCGCATCGCCAAGGCATTGGGCATCGCCGAACGCAAGGGCTTCGCCCGTTTTGAGACCGTCCAGTCCTACTATTCGATCGCCGGCCGCGACCTGGAGCGCGAGATCGTTCCGCTGCTCAACGAGGAGAAGCTTGGACTGATGGTCTGGTCGCCGATGGCGGGCGGGCTGCTTTCCGGCAAATACGGACCCGGCGCGCCCGGCAATGGCGAAGGCCGCCGCGCCAGCTTCAATTTCCCGCCTGTAAATGAGGGCCGCGCCTGGGCGGCGGTCGCCGTCATGCGCGAGATCGCCGGCAAGCATGGCGTCAGCGTCGCCACGGTCGCGCTGAGCTATGTGCTCGCCAAACCCTTCGTGATGAGCGTGATCATCGGCGCCAGCCGCATGGAGCAGCTCGAACAGAACCTTGCCGCCACCGAGTTGAAGCTCGACACCGACGATCTTGCTCGTCTCGACGAGGTCAGCGCGCTGCCGGCCGAATATCCGGGCTGGATGCTCGAGCGTCAGGCGGCCGGCCGGCGGCCGGCGCCCTTTGCGCCGAAAAAGTAATTCAATCTCACCTCGATTGATGTTTCGGGAGCCGACCGGCTCCCGATCTTCTTTGGGCTCCGATCTTCTTTAGGCTCAGGTCAGGCGGACCGTCTCGACCAGAAAATCGAGAAAGGCCCGCACCCGCGCCGGCAAATGCTTGCCCTGCCCGACATAGACGGCGTGGGTACGCTCCTCGTCGCCTGGGTTGAAGGCCTCCAGAAGCGGTACCAGCCGCCCGGCGGCGATGTCGGGTTCCACATGCCAGCGCGCCAGCCGGGCGATGCCCGCCCCCGAAAGCGCCATCAGCCGCATCGCCTCGCCATCGCTGACCAGCGCATTTCCGGTTATCGGGACGAGAACGGCCTCGCCGGCCGCGTCGACGAATGGCCAATCATCGAGATGGCGCACGAAGCAGAAACCCATCCGGCTGTGATGATCGAGATCGGCCGGCGTTCGGGGCGTGCCGTGCGTCCTCAGGTAGGACGGCGCAGCGACGACGACCACCGGACTTTGCCCGAGCTTGCGCGCCACCAACCGTGATTCGCCGAGCGGCCCGGCGCGGATCGCGACATCGGCGCGCTCCTCCATGAGGTCGATGACATGATCGGTCAAAACCAGATCGATGGTGATTTCCGGATAGCGTTCGAGGAAACGCGGCAAAAGCGGGATCAGCCGGTGTTGCCCGAAGGGCACGTAGCTGTTGACGCGCAGCCGGCCGCGCGGGGCGGCGCCGGCCGCCGCCTCGCGCTCGGCTGCCGCCATGTCGGCCAGGATGCGCACGCCGCTGTCGAAGAAGGCCGCGCCCTCCGGTGTCAGTTGCAGCGTGCGTGTCGAACGGCTGATCAGCCGCGCGCCAAGACGGGCCTCAAGCCGCGCAATCAGTTTGCTCACTGCCGACGGCGTCATCCGCAACGCGCGAGCGGCGGCCGAAAAACTGCCCGCCTCGACGACGCGGACGAACACTTCGATCTCGCCGGAGCGGTTGATGTCGGGTCTCGCCATTCGTGAATCTATTTCACAGACAATGTGCCCTGCGCAAGACTGGTTCACAGCACGCCGCGACACGATCTTCCGGGACGGGGCGTGGGAGGACACGGCGTCCCGTCTTCAACACTGGCTGTCATCGAAGTGGGAACCGCCATGCCTCTTGCTCTTTACGCCCTCGCCGCCGGTGCCTTCGGCATCGGTGTCACCGAATTCGTCATCATGGGCCTGCTGCTCGACGTCAGCACCGATCTCGGAGTCTCGATCTCGGCTGCCGGCCAGCTGATTTCGGGCTATGCGCTCGGCGTCGTCATCGGCGCGCCGCTGCTGACGATCGCCACCAGCCGCTGGCCGCGCAAGACGGTGCTTCTGGCGCTGATGGCGATCTTCACGCTGGGCAATCTCGCCTGTGCGCTGGCCCCCGACTACTGGACACTGATGGCTGCCCGCGTGCTCACCGCCTTTGCCCACGGCACCTTCTTCGGCGTTGGTTCGGTCGTGGCGACCGGGCTGGTGGCGCCCAACAAGAAGGCCTCGGCGATCGCCCTGATGTTCACCGGCCTGACCATCGCCAACATCCTCGGCGTGCCCTTCGGCACATGGCTCGGCCAGGCCTTCGGCTGGCGCGCGACCTTCTGGGCGGTAACCCTGGTCGGCATCGTCGCCTTCGCCATCATTCTCCTGCTGGTGCCGCGCAGCCAGGCAGCGCCTGAGAAGAGCGACCTGCGCGGCGATCTCGCCGTGCTCGGCCGCGCGCCGGTCCTGCTTGGCTTCGCCACCACCGTGCTTGGCTATGCCGGCGTCTTCGCCGTCTTCACCTATATCGCTCCCCTGCTGACCGAGATCACGGGTTTTGGGGAAGCAGCCGTGTCGCCGATCCTGCTGGTCTTCGGCGGCGGCCTCATCGCCGGCAATCTCGCCGGCGGTAAGTTCGCCGACCGCTGGCTGGTGCCTTCCGTCCTCGGCAGTCTCGTTGTGCTGGCGCTGGTGCTCGGCACGATGACTTTTGCCCTGCACAGCCAGGTGATGGCCGTCATCTATGTCGGCCTGCTCGGCACCGCCGCCTTCGCCACCGTGGCGCCGCTGCAGATGTGGGTGCTGGAAAAGGCTGAAGGCGCCGGCCAGAGCCTGGCCTCATCCTTCAACATCGCGGCCTTCAACCTCGGCAACGCCGCCGGCGCCTGGCTCGGCGGCGTGGTCATCGCCCATGGCCCCGGCCTCGGCGCCGTCAGCTGGGTCGCCGCCCTGCTGCCGCTCTCCGCACTGGCCGTGGCGGGATTAGCGCTGCGCCTCGACCGCAGCTCGGAGCTCGGCGCACCGGCATCCGCCCGGTCGTGACGATCCCAAACAAATCCAACCACCCTTCGATACAAGGAGCAAAACCATGGATTATCGACGTCTTGGCGCCTCGGGTCTGAAGGTCCCGGCGCTCTCGTTCGGCGCTGGAACCTTCGGCGGTTCGGGGCCGCTGTTCGGCGCCTGGGGCAACAGCGATGCGACGGAAGCGCGGCGGCTGGTCGACATCTGCCTTGAGGCCGGCGTCAACCTGTTTGACACCGCCGACGTCTATTCGAATGGCGCCTCCGAGGAGGTGCTCGGCGCGGCCATCAAGGGCCGCCGCGATGCCGTGCTGATCTCGACCAAGACCTCGCTGCCGACGGGCGACGGACCCAACGATGCCGGCTCCTCCCGTTCGCGTCTTATCAAGGCCGTCGAGGGCGCACTGAAGCGGCTCGGCACCGACTACATCGACCTGCTGCAACTGCACGCTTTCGACGCCTCAACGCCGATCGAGGAGGTGCTGTCGACGCTGGACAGTCTCGTGCGCGCCGGCACGCTGCGCTATGTCGGCGTCTCCAATTTTTCCGGCTGGCAAGTGATGAAATCGCTCGGCCTGGCGGACAAGAACGGCTATCCGCGCTATGTCGCCCATCAGGTCTATTACTCGCTGGTCGGGCGCGATTATGAATGGGAGCTGATGCCGCTCGGCCTCGACCAGGGCGTTGGCGCGCTGGTGTGGAGCCCGCTCGGCTGGGGCCGCCTGACCGGCAAGATCCGCCGCGGCGAGCCACTGCCGGAAACAAGCCGGTTGCACGACACCGCAGGCTTCGGGCCACCGGTCGAGGACGAGCAACTCTACCGGGTCGTCGATGCGCTCGACACTGTCGCCAAGGAAACCGGCAAGACGGTGCCGCAGATCGCCATCAACTGGTTGCTGCAGCGGCCGACCGTCGCCTCTGTCATCATCGGCGCGCGCAACGAGGAGCAGCTGCGCCAGAACCTCGGCGCCGTCGGTTGGTCATTGACATCAGACCAGATGAAGAAGCTCGACGCGGCAAGCGCAGTCACCGCGCCCTATCCGTATTTCCCCTATCGCCGGCAGGAGGGTTTTGCCCGGCTGAGCCCGCCTGCGGTTTAATTGCGCGCGGGCCGGCAGGCCGCGGGACAGCGCCCCCTCTGTCCTGCCGGACATCTCCCCCACGTGGGGGAGATTGGATGTCGCAACGGCTTTCGCCAGATCGCCAACGTTGTGAAAGAACGGCGCGGTCAGCGAAGCTGCCGATCTCCCCCCTTGTGGGGGAGATGTCCGGCAGGACAGAGGGGGGCGCCGTAGAGCGCCGACCTCAGCAACCACACGATTGCAAGCTGACGTCCTGCGCCGTTGCCTAATGCAGCACGAACTCGCCGTCCACCTTGTGCCATTCGTTGGGCGCGATCAGCTTCTGGTGCGTATAACTCACCGAATGCAGCGGACCATCGAGCTTGGTCTGCCAGAACTCGATGAACCGGATCAGCACCGGAAATTTCGGAGCGATGTCGTAGTCCTGCCAGATGAAGCTCTGCAGCAGATGCGGATGATCGGGAAAATGATAAAGGATCTTGGCCGTGGTCAAGCCGTATCCCTTGAGCATCAGGTCCATTTCGGAATGGTCGCGCATCGCGGTCCCCTGGTTGATTCTCCTTTCCTCCCAATTTGAAATTGTGCGCGCAATTTGCTTAATCGTCTATTGATATTTCGTAGCTGAGGCCGGGTTTACGACGCAAAAACATGTAGTTAGCAGCGATCCAACCCGAGTGCTGATAACAGTGAAGAAAGCGTCTGCGGCATCCCGCCGCGCAAATCCAACGTCTAATATTGCCGTCACGGCGGAACTGTTAATAATGCGCGCGAATTCGTGGCCTCCGCGCCGCGATGCTGCTCGGCGAGCAAGCTGGCAGTTGGTCTTGGGAGGAAAGTGAAAAAATGTCCGAGGTTCATGTCCATCGCGTCCAGCCGGCGTGGAAGAAGAACGCACTGATCGACAATGACACCTATTTGAAATGGTATGCCGAGAGCGTGAAGAACCCGGACAAGTTCTGGGGCAAGCACGGCAAACGCATCGACTGGTTCAAGCCCTACAGCAAGGTCAAGAACACCTCCTTCAACGGCAAGGTCTCGATCAAATGGTTCGAGGACGGCGAGACCAACGTTTCCTGGAACTGCATCGACCGGCATCTGAAGAAGCGCGGCGACCAGACCGCCATCGTCTGGGAAGGCGACAATCCCTACGACGACAGGAAGATCACCTATAGCGAGCTCTACGGGCATGTCTGCCGGCTCGCCAATGTGATGAAGAAGCACGGCGTCAAGAAGGGCGACCGCGTTACCATCTACATGCCGATGATCCCTGAAACGGCCTACGCGATGCTTGCCTGCACGCGCATCGGCGCCATCCATTCGGTGGTCTTTGGCGGCTTCTCGCCGGATGCATTGGCCGGCCGCATCGTCGACTGCGAATCGACTTTCGTCATCACCACCGACGAGGGCCTGCGCGGCGGCAAGCCGATTCCGTTGAAAGACAACACCGACAAGGCGATCGACATCGCCGCGAAGAATTTCGTGATGGTCAACAAGGTCGTCGTCGTGCGCCGCACCGGCGGCAAGGTTGGCTGGGCTCCGGGGCGCGACGTCTGGTACCACGACGAGATCGCTTCGGTGAAGGCGGAGTGCAAGCCGGAGAAGATGAAGGCCGAGGACCCTTTGTTCATCCTCTACACATCAGGCTCGACCGGCAAGCCGAAGGGCGTGCTGCACACCACGGCCGGCTATCTCGTCTACGCCTCGATGACCCACCAATATGTCTTCGACTACCATGACGGCGACATCTACTGGTGCACCGCCGATGTCGGCTGGGTGACCGGCCACAGCTATATCGTCTACGGGCCGCTCGCCAACGGCGCCACCACGCTGATGTTCGAAGGCGTGCCGAACTATCCGTCGCAATCCCGCTTCTGGGAGGTCATCGACAAGCACAAGGTCAACATCTTCTATACCGCGCCGACGGCGTTGCGCGCTTTGATGGGCGCCGGCGACGCCCATGTCACCAGGACGTCGCGCAAATCGCTGCGCGTGCTGGGCACCGTCGGCGAGCCGATCAACCCGGAAGCCTGGGAGTGGTATTTCAACGTCGTCGGCAACGGCAAGGTGCCGATCGTCGACACCTGGTGGCAGACCGAGACTGGCGGCATCCTGATCACGCCGCTGCCCGGTGCCACTGACCTGAAGGCAGGTTCCGCGACGCGGCCCTTCTTCGGCGTCAAGCCGCAGCTGGTCGACGGTGACGGCAAGGTGCTGGAAGGCGTTGCAAGCGGCAACCTCTGCATCACCGATTCGTGGCCGGGCCAGATGCGCACTGTCTATGGCGACCACGAGCGCTTCGTGCAGACTTATTTTTCCACCTACAAGGGCAAGTATTTTACCGGTGACGGCTGCCGCCGCGACGCCGATGGCTACTACTGGATTACCGGTCGCGTCGACGACGTCATCAACGTCTCCGGCCACCGCATGGGCACGGCCGAGGTCGAATCGGCACTGGTTTCGCACGAGAAAGTCTCGGAAGCCGCCGTCGTCGGCTATCCGCACGACATCAAGGGCCAGGGCATCTACTGCTACGTCACATTGATGGCCGGCGAGAAGCCGGACGAGGAGCTGCGCAAGGAACTCGTCGCCCATGTCCGTAAGGACATCGGCGCCATCGCCACGCCCGACAAGATCCAGTTCGCTCCGGGCCTGCCGAAAACCCGTTCCGGCAAGATCATGCGGCGCATCCTGCGCAAGATCGCCGAGGACGATTTTGCCGCGCTCGGCGATACCTCGACGCTGGCCGACCCGGCGGTCGTCGACGACCTCGTCGCCAACCGGCAGAACAAGAGGGCCTGATGCAGGCGGCAATAGGTGCCGCCAGCCAACTTTGGCGCTACCCGGCGAGTTCGCTCGCAGGCGAACGCCTGGAGGCAATTTCGGTCGGTCCAGAGGGGATCGACGGCGACCGCCTGTTCGGCCTCATCGATGCTTCGAACAACGAGATCGCGCGGCCCGATCGCGACACGAAATGGCACAGGTGCCGCGCATCCGGAGCCGGCTGTCGCAAGCCTGCGAACTGGAGATCGCGATTCCCGACGGCGATTGGTTGGCGGCACCGGGCGCCGAAAGCAACCGCGCCGTTTCCTCCTATCTCGGCTTCAAAGCCTCGGCGAGGCGATGCAGCTGGTCTAAGACGCCTTCCCACCCGAACCGGACCTCGCAGCCGCCAACCTAGTGTGCCGCGGCCGAGATGTTTTGGTTGAGGCTGAAAAAATTCATGGGATCATATTTCCGCTTCACCTCGGCAAGCCGACTGTAATTATCACCGAAGGAGGCACGGATCACCTGGTCCGCGGGTTCGCTCTGAAAGTTGAGAAGGTGCATGCCACTCGAATGCGGCTCGAACGCATCGTACATGGCCTGCACCCAGGCTATATGCCTTTCGCTTTCGGCCGGATCGGTCCACTGCGCAGTCATCCCAATGTTGTATTCCGCGTTCCGCTGAGCGAAGGCAGAGTCCGTGCGACTGACCCGGCCCGGCGCGCCGCCGTAGAACTCCACGAGACAGGCCGAGAGAGGCGACTCCATGCGGTTTCCATGCTCAACAAGCAGGTCGATGACCGTATCGGTAAGTCGCGGAACGAAGCTCGCCTTCCAGTAATTGTGGGTGCCGTCCGGGAATGCCCCGTCCAGCAGTTTCTGCATCGACGGGTAGGGCATTGGCTGTATGGCGTCGAGCAGCGGCGGACCGAAGGCTCGCAGCGGCGCCAGCACGCGTGCGCCTTCTTCCATGTCACCGCACCAGCATGCGATTATGCCGACCGCCGGCATGCCGTCCGGCGTCGTCAACATGGCCGCGTAGGCAGTCAGTTCCTCCGGTGCCGTGGCCATGAAGTCGCGATAGAAGCGCAGCACCTCGCGAGCCTTGTCGCGGCCATGAACGATCAAGCCGCCGAACACCGACGATATTCGCTGCGCGCGGAAGGTGAAGCAGGTGACAATGCCGAAATTGCCGCCTCCGCCGCGTAGGGCCCAGAAGAGGTCGGGTGTTCTTCTGCGCTGGCCGTCAGCAGGCGTCCCTCCGCCGTCACCAGCTCAAACGAGATCGCGTTGTCGCAACTCAGCCCGTGCTTTCGCACCAGCCAGCCTACGCCACCGCCGAGTGTCAGCCCGGCAACGCCGGTCTTCGATACGACGCCGACCGGCACCGCCAGCCCATGCAGATGTGTCTCGCGGTCGAGGTCGCCAAGCGTCGCGCCGCCTTGCACCCGCACGGTGCGCGTCTTGGGTTCAACCAGCACGCCACGCATGGCGGAGAGATCGACAACAATGCCGTTGTCGCATAGTGCCCGCCCGGCGACATTGTGACCGCCCCCACGCACCGCGACGAGAAGGTTGTTTCTAGCGGCGAATTTCACCGCGTGGATTACATCGGCGACGCCGAGGCAGCGTGAAACCAATCCAGGATACCGGTCGATTGCCGCGTTCCAAATCCGACGCGCCTCGTCGTAGTCTGCATCAGCGGGCCGGATCAAGCGTCCGGCCAACCCGACGGCGAACTCATCGATAAGATCAGTGCCAATCCGCACGCCACTGCGATTTTGAAGCTCCGTCGCTGCCATGCCCTCCTCCTCCGCCTCGTCGCACGTCAGCATTGACCAAGCCTCGGAGGCGAAAGGCAGCATAACACCAGCGGGCGGGCTTGTGATGTGCCAAAACACCTCGATCGTTAGTCGCTAGCGTTGCCGTCGCAGACGCGCCACCTTGTCTGGTGCGCGGCCTCGCGGCACGATTTTGGCCTATGGCTGCAGCCGGCTGTCGTCGACCGATTTGCTGTTCGAAAAGCAGCGGGGCAATGCGGAGTTCGATATCCTCGAACGCAGCGACATCGCCGGCGACGCTCTCCAAAATGACCCCAGCAGACTTCGCAGCGCTTCTCGCAGCAACCAAAGGCGTCAAACACTAGCCGCTAAGCCGTTGCCTTCATGAGTTCACGAAACCAATTATCGGTAAAGATCTGCTCGCGTCGGCGGCAGGCCGCTCGGGCCCCGCGCGCGCTTGGTGACGACGGTCTGGAAAATCTGCGCCGAGGCGCGTTCGAAAGTGATCGAGCAGCCGGTGAGATAAAGCAGCCAGAGGCGCGCCTTGGCTTCGCCGACCTCGGCGATCGCCTCGTCGAAGCGTGCGTGGAGGCGCTCGGCCCACAGGCGGCAGGTGCGAGCGTAGTGCTCTCGCAAATTCTCGACATCGTAGACGAGGAAGCCGTGCGCCTCGAGATTGCCGAGCGTCATGCCGATCGTGTCGAGCTCGCCGCCGGGAAAGATGTATTTGATCAGCGCCTTGAATTCCGGGCCCTTGCGCAACGTCTTCTTGATGCTGCCCTTGTCGCGCCGGGTAATGGCGTGGTGCAGATAGATGCCGCCCGGTTTGAGCAGCCGATGGATGGTCGAGAAATAGGCGGCGTGGTTGGCGAGCCCCAGATGCTCGAACATGCCGATCGACGATATCTTGTCGAAGGAGACGGACAGCTCGGCGTAGGATTTTATCTCGATGGTGATGCGGTCCTCCAGGCCCTCAGCGCGGATGCGCTCGCGGGCGAGCTGGGTCTGGGCTTCCGACAGCGAGACGCCGTGGCCGATGACGCCGTAATTTTTCGCGGCATGGATGAGCATGGCACCCCAGCCGCAGCCGATGTCGAGCAGCTTTTCGCCGGGCTTCAGCCGGAGCTTGCGGCAGATATGATCGAGCTTGTCTTTCTGCGCCTCGTCGATTCCATTGGCGAAATCGGTGAAATAGCCGCAGCTATAGACCATGCGTTCGTCGAGGAAGAGCCGGTAGAAGGCGTTCGAAATGTCGTAGTGGTGCTGGATCGCTTGCCTGTTCGACCCGCTGACGAAGGGGTTGCGCCCGGAAAGGTCGGTCCGCGCCGTCATCTGTTTTCTCGAAAACAGCACGGCCGGCAGGTCGCGCAGGACCGCGAGCTTGGGCAACGACTTGAGCTTCGTCCTGAGCTTGCCGTGCGCAGGCAGAGCGTAGAAATCGAACAGCGACCCGTCTTCCACGTCGATGGTCTTGGAAATCCACATTTCGATCAGCGTCGAGAGGTTGGGCCGACGCATCACTTGCCAGACGATGTCCTGATCGTTGATGGTGAGCACCGGGCCGGTGGCGGGCCCGATCCGCTCGCCGTTCCACAGCCTGACCGCGAAACCCGGCTTCAATGTTTCGATAACCGTTCGAACGATCCGTGCGGCTCTGTCGGCTGCCTCCATCCCCGTCCTCCCCTGCTCAGCACGCTCGCGGTCCGACGCCGACTTTGCCTGTCCGATCGGATAGCCGCAAGCCGCCAGCGACAAGCCCGCACGGCATTTTCACCATGGCGCCTTGCCATTTGCGGATCGACACCCCATCATGGGGGCGTCTTCAACAAATCGAAAGGAGGTGATCCGATGTCGAGTGATTTCGTTTTCCAGAACGTGGCCTCAGCGGATTGCACTTTCGGGAAGCAGTCTTCCCGTTAAGGCGCGAGATGCGCGGCTGGCGACGCCTGGAGCGCCGCGCGTCCTTTGGACGCGCAAAGGACGCTCCAGCACTTTAAGTCACGTCGCCGCCATGAGCCGCGCCATGGACGGAAACACGGAAGGCCGCCGGCTTCGAAAGAAGCGGCGGCCTTTTCCTTGTCCGGATCCTGTCTGGTCAATGCCCTCTATTTGGTCAATGCCAGGCTTTCGATGTTGTGCGCTATGTCCTGGAAAGCCTGGTTGAGTTCCGTCCCGTTGGCGGCCTGATAGAAGTGCTTGATCTTGGCGGTATCCGGGCTCGCGCAATTCTGCAGTGTCGCCCGGGCAATCTCCTCGTTGAGATCGAAACCGATGGTGAAGATTTCGATGCCCTTGGCGCGCATGGCGGTACAGAGCGTCTTGGCTGCCGTGCGGGTCGGTTCCTTGCCGGCATCATTGTAGACCTCACCGACAGTGCTGGCATCGAAATAGGACAGGTTGAACTCGCCGTCGGTCATCAGGATCGCGATTTTGGCGACCTTGTTCGGATCCGCCTTGGCCGGCCGCTGCGAAGCATTCATCACACTGCCCCAATTTTCCGAAAGCATGTACCAGGTCCACTGCACGCCGATATGGCCCGAGGTGCCGCCCGATGCGACAAAGTTCTTGATGACGTTCTTGAGCGCCGCGGCGTCCGCCGTCAGCGGCTTCAACGCGGCGGCCGGGCAGGCAGCCGTGCCGATCTGCCAGGCAAAGGACGACAACAGGTAATCGCGATTGACCATGCTGACCTCGGGGCCCGCATCCGAATATTGATAGGTGCCTTTGCGCTCGGTGGCGCAATTGTCTGGACGCATTAAGCCGGAGACGTACTGTATGGCGCCATTGCCTGGCGCCTGCTTGCGCTGGCTGGTCGAGGTTTCGACATAGACGCTGCTGGTGGCAAGCGCGCCGGCATTCACCGAATTGGCGTATGGTACGATGGAGACACGCACCCGGGGGTTGGAGGAGTCCTGGCCGTCCAGGAAGCTGTCGACCGCGTTCGCTGCAGCTGTCCTCAGATCGATGATTTTCTGGCCGGCCATCGACCCTGTGACGTCGAGCATCATCGCCACTTCGATGGTCTTGTCCGAATAGAGCGCTGTCGTCGATGCCGCAACGCGCTTCATGTCACCCATGCTGAAAAGCGGAAAATAAAGGCCGAGATCGACATGAACGTCCGCCTGAACCGTCTTGGCGGTCCTGTCGATGGTCAATTTGTCGAGGACGATCCGATCAGCCTGCAGGATGCCCGCTTGGCTGTTGGCATCGAGAAACGCCTGCACCGACTTGTTGGCATCGGCCTCCTTGATGACGCCGGTCGTCAGGTCGCGTGCCGTAGAGGTCACCGCCGCATCGATCACACCCTGCAGGCTCGACTTGGCGTTGTAGAGTTGGGAAACGTTGACGGCAAAGCCGACGCCCAGCGCCAGCACCGACGCAACCATGCCGAACAGAACCGCTAAATTTCCGCTGCGATCCCCGGCAACGCTGCCGATTGCGTGAAAAAGACGCCCAAAATGCCGCATGCTTCCGCCTCCATTCGCCACGAACTCAAGGCCGTGTGAAGGCCGCATTGCAGGATTCCGGCCGGATGGCGCCGCGAAGGGACCAACAGCTACCGGCTCATTGTCAAACCGTTGTTTCTGCTTGGTTTCGAAATGCGGCAAGGTGAACAGCCGGTAAAAGACAGGCCGCTGCGGCAGTTTCGTTTACGAAGCGCTTACCATGATCCCGATGTCTGCCGTGGAGCACAAGAACCCGATCCCGCTTCGGCACAGGGGCTCTGTGCCGGAGCGGATCAGGCGCATCGGATCAGTAGGACAGCCCGGATGATCGCAACAGCGGGACGCACGCCGTTCGCGCTTGCGCTTTTATGCCAGCATCTGCGCGCTGACGGTTCTGTCGACGCCGCGATGGGGCGGGCTGAACAGATTGCTTTCCTGCTCGTAGGTCCAGACCTTGAACAGGCTGAGCCGGTGCGGGCCGAAACTGTGCAGCAGCGGCACGTCGGTCGCGTCGCGACCGCGCGCGATGACGACGCGGCCGATCCTCGGCATGTTGTGGCGGGGGTCGAACGTGTACCATTTGCCGTCGAGGAACACTTCCAGCCACGCCGAAAAATCCATCGGTGCCGGGTCGACCGGTACGCCGATGTCGCCGAGATAGCCGTTCACGTAGCGGGCGGGGAGGTTCATGCAGCGGCAGAGCGTGATCGCCAGATGAGCGAAGTCGCGGCAGACGCCGACGCGCTCTTCATGCGCCTGCGCTGCCGTGCGGGTCGGGCGCGCATAGCCGTATCCGAACGACAGACGGTTGTGGACGTAGTCGACGATCGCCTGCACCCGCGGCCAGCCGGATGGAACAGGGCCGAAAACCTGCCAGGCCAGATCACTGAGATGATCGGTCTCGCAATAGCGGCTGCCGAGCAGATAGCAGAGCACATCGTCGGGCAACTCCGCCACCGGCACTTCCCTGGCCAGCGTGTTGACTTCGTCGGTCTCGCCGCTGTCCTCGACGACGGCATCGTAAAGAATGCGAAAGCCGCCGCCAGGCGCCGTGAAGCGGCGGCAGGTGTTACCATAGAGATCGTGATAGAGCCTGGTTGGAACGGGCGGCGAGGTCAGCACGCGCGTCTGCCGCTTGATTTCGGCCTGGCGCTCCTTGTGGATCTCGAGCAGCGAAATCACCGGGGTGGCTTCAGCACAGTCGATGGCGATTTCGTAGCCGAGCCGAATCAGCATCGCGGTTCCCCTCTTTTGAGTGTCGTGGAAGACAGTTAAGTTAACGCGAGATGGCCGGCCGTGGTTCCCTGGTCTTGTCGAAAAAGGCGATCTTGCGCCTTCCCATGCCGCCGATGCGACGTTACGGTCGATCGACAGGCTTTTGGTCCCTTCCGAAACAACCCGGGATAGCAGATGTTCGCAGGCAGAAAATTCGCAGCCCTGCTGTTCGACATGGACGGCACGGTGGTCAATTCGATCGCCGCGGCAGAAAGGGTCTGGGCAGATTGGGCACGACGGCAAGGTCTCGACGTTGCCGCATTCCTGCCGACGATCCACGGCGTGCGGGCAATCGAGACTATCGCTCGGCTGGCGCTTCCAGGCATCGACCCGATGCGCGAAGCCGATGCGCTTCTGAAGGCCGAGGCGGCCGATATCGACGGCATCCTTCCGATCGCCGGCGCAGCGGCGTTTCTGGCGTCGCTGCCGCCCGAGCGCTGGGCCATCGTCACTTCGGCGCCGCGCGAACTGGCTCTCCTGCGCATCGCCGCCGCCGGCATCCCGCTTCCCGCCATCCTTGTCGCGGCCGAGGATGTTTCCCGCGGCAAGCCGGCGCCGGATTGCTTCCGGCTGGCGGCCGAGCGGCTGGGCGTCGATGCGCGCGACTGCCTTGCTTTCGAAGATGCGCCCGCAGGCATAACGGCGGCCGAGGCCGCCGGAGCTACGGTCGTGGTGATCAGCGCCACCCACCAGCATCCGTTGCAAACGCCGCACGCCGCGATCGCCTCTTATGCCGGGCTAGGCATCACGGTCGACGACCGCGGCTGGATTATGCTCGCGGCGGAGCGCGCTGCGGCTTAGGGTGCCCTTAGAAATCGCTGGTCAGGCCCTTCACCTCCCAGTCGCCATAGCGGCCGGGCTCCTTGCCGCCACGGCCGCCGATCTCCTGGGGCATCGCGGCTTCCTGCTGGCGATAGTGTTCGCGCCGTGCTTCCGCTTCCGCCAAAGCGCGGCGCGCTGCCGGCGTCAGCGTCTTTTGCGGCGCGTCGTGGCCGGGGCCGGCAGTTGTTTCACTGGTTTCACCCGTTTTACTGGTTTCTTCGATCATGCGATATTCCCGGCCGATTGAAACGGGCCCTGATTGAAACAGGGCCACACGTTTCCCATCATATAGCGATGACCCGACAGGGATCGACCCTTTTGCCCAACGCCGGCAGAAACGGAGCAGACAATGAACACACTTCGCACCGCCATGCTTCTGGCCGCGATGACCGCGCTGTTCATGGGCGTCGGCTATCTGATCGGCGGATCGGGCGGCATGGTGATCGCCTTGCTGATCGCCGCCGCCATGAACCTGTTCAGCTATTGGAACGCCGACAAGATGGTGCTGGCGATGCATCGTGCCGTCGAGGTCGACGAAAGGAACGCGCCGGAATATTACGCCATCGTGCAGAGCCTCGCCAGGCAGGCCGGGCTGCCGATGCCGAAAACCTATCTGATCGACAACCCGCAGCCCAACGCCTTCGCCACCGGCCGCAATCCGCAGAATGCTGCGGTCGCCGCCACCACCGGATTGCTGCAGCACCTATCGCACGAAGAGGTCGCGGCTGTCATGGCGCACGAGCTCGCCCATGTGCAGCACCGCGACACGCTGACCATGACGATCGTCGCCACGCTTGCCGGCGCGATCTCGATGCTCGGCAATTTCGCCTTCTTTTTTGGCGGCAACCGCGACAATAACAATTCCTTCGGCATTGTCGGTGTGCTGGTGGCGATGATCGTGGCGCCGTTCGCCGCTATGATCGTGCAGATGGCGATCAGCCGTACCCGCGAATACGAGGCCGACCGGCGCGGCGCCGAGATCTGTGGACAGCCGCTCTGGCTTGCCTCGGCCCTTGACAAGATCGCCCGTGGCGCCGAACGCATCCGCAACCCGGATGCCGAACGCAATCCGGCGACCGCCCACCTCTTCATCATCAATCCTCTTTCCGGCGAGCGCATGGACAGCCTGTTTTCCACCCACCCGAGCACCGACAACCGCATCGCCGCCCTGCAAGCGATGGCGCAGGACATGGCCGGTGGCGCATCCGCCTCCGCGCGGCCGCAAACGCCGATGCCGCGGCAGGCAGACGAACAGCGGCCATCGGGCCCGTGGGAGAAAGCTGAGCAGCCGGCTGAACCGGCCAAGCCGAAGTCCAATCCCTGGGGCCGCAATCCGACCGGATCCAAAGGCCCGTGGTCGTGAGTGGCGCGACGCGCCGACACGGAACTTCAGGCGATCGTGAAGACAATGCAGTGAGCCCCGGCGAGCCCGTTGCCGGTCTCGCCGCGCGCAAGGCGGCTGCCCGGCTGCTCGCCGCCGTCATCGATGCCAAAACGCCGCTTGATGGACTGACCGACCACGAGAACGGCCATCCGCAGTACAAGGCGCTCGACCTGCGCGACCGAGCGCTGGTGCGCGCCATACTGGTCACTGCGCTGCGCTTCCGCATGACAATATCAGGGTTGCTGGCCCGCCGCCTGGAGAAGCCGTTGCCGCCCAATGCCACCGTGCTTTCGCATATTCTGCATGTGGCGGCGGCGCAGATCCTGTTCCTCGATATTCCCGACAGCGCCGCCGTCGACCTCGCCGTGACCCACGCCAAGTCCGATCCGCG
Organism: Mesorhizobium sp. WSM4807; assembly: GCF_055811615.1. Taxonomy (NCBI): domain Bacteria; kingdom Pseudomonadati; phylum Pseudomonadota; class Alphaproteobacteria; order Hyphomicrobiales; family Phyllobacteriaceae; genus Mesorhizobium; species Mesorhizobium sp. WSM4807. The sequence goes on along the minus strand of NZ_JBVVQY010000023.1, from coordinate 31,994 downwards.
CACGGTGCGCTTCTCCGGTCTCGTCAACGGCGTGCTGCGCACGCTGGCGCGGTCCAAGCAGGCCGAGTTGGCTGCAGCGCTTGCCGGTACCGACGAGGCGCCGAAGTGGTTTTCCGACCGGCTGAAGGCCGCCTATGGCGTCGACAAGACCAGGCAAATCCTCGCCGCTCATCGGTACGAGGCGCCGGTCGACTTCACCGTCAAGTCAGATCCCGAGCTGTGGGCCGAGCGGCTCGGCGGCATCGTGCTGCCGACCGGCACGGTGCGCGTGGAAAAGCTCAGCGCCTCCGTCACCGAACTGCCCGGCTTCGAAGACGGCGCCTGGTGGGTTCAGGATGCCGCCGCCAGCCTTCCGGCCCGGCTCTTCGGCGACATCAGGGGTTTGCGCGTCGCCGATCTTTGTGCAGCCCCTGGCGGCAAGACCGCTCAGCTCATTCTCGGCGGCGCCCATGTCACCGCCGTCGACACCTCGAAGAACCGGTTGGCGCGGCTCTCGCAGAATCTCGAACGGCTCGGTCTGTCCGCAGAGATCGTCCAGGCCGATCTGCTCAAATACGAGCCGGAACAACTGTTCGACGCCGTTCTCCTCGATTCACCGTGCTCTTCGACCGGCACGGTGCGGCGGCATCCCGACGTGCCCTGGACGAAGACAGCGGCCGACATCGAAAAACTCGCCGATCTGCAGCGAAGGCTGCTCGCCCGCGCCGTCACCCTGGTCAAGCCCGGCGGGCGCGTCGTCTTTTCCAACTGTTCGCTCGACCCGCTCGAAGGCGAGGCGCTTCACCGCGCCTTCCTCGCCGGAACGACTGATATCGTCGACGATCCGCTCCGCCCAGGCGAGATCGCCGGCATCGATCCCTTCCTGACGCCGCAAGGCACGCTGCGCACCACGCCCGCCGATCTGGATCTCGGCTCACCGGAACGGTCCGGCCTGGACGGCTTCTTCGCCGCCCGCATGCGCAGAGCCGGCTGGTGCTGAAAATTTGTCCGTTATTTTAGGAAGAATCCTGCGGAAAACAGACTGAACGCCAAGGCCTCCATGGAATTCGCCTTCGCATAAGTTCTTGAATCATATAAACTTGTCTTCGGGTTGAGGGGTATGAGGAGGGCTTTTGGCGATCGCTGCCGGCAGCACGACGCGTCTATGGACGCTTGTCGCGAAGGAGTTCTGGCGCAAGACGCGCCGGCGCCTGCGTGCCGGGCCGCTCTATCGCTGGCGCTACTCCGGCCGCACGCCGGAACGCGTGTTGATCGCTCCGCCGGATCTGCGCCTGGCCGACCCGCAGATCGCGCTCGAGATCTATTTTGGCCGCTATCCGCTGTCGGGGCATCTGGTCGAAACCGGCGGCAAGTCGCCTTTCCAGATCACCGTGCCCAATCCCGGCTGGCAAAAGACGCTGCACGGCTTTCGCTGGTTGCGCCACATGCGCGCCGCCGGCACCGAGCTTGCCGCCGCCAATGCCCGGGCGCTGGTCTCCGACTGGATCGCCATGCACGGCAGCAATATTGCCGGTGTCGCCTGGGAGCCCGGCACGACGGCCAAGCGCGTCATTGCCTGGCTGCAGCATTCCTCGGTGGTGCTGCAGGGCGCTGAATTTCCCTTCTACCGGGCCTTCCTGAAGTCGCTGGCCATGCAGATCCGCTATCTCAGGGCGATGGCACGCGAGATGCCGGACGGCAAGGACAGGCTGCGCGCCCGCATCGCGCTCGCTTTTGCCGCTCTGTCGCTGCCGGCGCCGGCATCGGCGCTGCGCGGTGCGACCCGCAACCTCGCCGATGAGCTTGACCGTCAGATTCTGCCGGATGGCGGCCATATTTCCCGCAATCCGATAACTGTTCTTGAAATCCTCGCCGACCTTCTGCCGCTTCGCCAGACCTATGCCAATCAAGCCGAAACGCCGCCGGCGGCGCTGATGGGCGCCATCGACCGTATGCTGCCGGCGCTGCGCTTCTTTCGCCACCAGGACGGCAGCCTCGCCCGCTTCAATGGTATGGGCGCGACCATCCACGACCGCATTGCCACCATTCTGCGCCACGACGACACCGCCGGCGCGCCTTTGCTGCACGCGTCGCATTCAGGCTACGAGCGCCTCTCAATGGGCGGCGTCACCGTGATCGCCGATACCGGCCCGCCGCCCCCCATCGACGTTTCCAACGCGGCGCACGCCGGATGCCTGGCTTTCGAATTGTCCTCCGGCCGCCAACATTATGTCGTCAATGCCGGCGTCGACACCTATGGCGCCGCCGAATTTCGACCGCTTGCCCGCGCCACGGCCGCCCACTCGACCGCCACCCTCAACGACACCTCGTCGGCGCGTTTCAGTCATTCGCTGCGCGTCAACGATCTGCTCGGCACGCCGTTGATCGGCGGCCCGCAGCATGTGCCTTGCAAGCGCACCGACCAGCCAGGCAGCCAGGGTTTCCTGGCTCGCCACGACGGCTATGTCGCGCGCTTCGGTCTGCTGCATGAGCGCGAGCTGAAATTGTCGACGAACGGCAATGTGCTCGCCGGCAGGGATCGCTTTCTGCGGCCGGGCAATGCTGCGATCCGCAACAACGGCCGCAATTTCGTCACGGTGCGCTTCCACATCCATCCCGCCATAGGCCTGCTCCAGGACGAGCACGGCCGCCTGGTGCTGACCGCCGAACAGGCCGACACATGGGTATTCACCTGCACCGAGGTGGCGCCCGAGGTCGAGGAATCCATCTACTTCGCCGGTTTGGGCGGCCCGCGCCGCAGCCGGCAGATCGTGCTGGCCTTTAGGGCGGCGGAGGTTTCCGAAGTCCATTGGCAACTGACGCGAACGGTCATCGCCGGTCAGCTCGCAAAAAGCTGAGATTGCAATTAGCCTCGCAGTTTGATTTCCAGGCTTCATGTGCTACGGCGCGCGGACACTTTCCCAACCAGCCGTGAAAGGCCGCCAGCCCATGGCCGTCGCCGCCAAGAACATTCCCGCGCCCGACCTCGTTGCCGTCCGTCGCGCGCTGCTTTCCGTTTTCGACAAGACCGGCCTCATCGATTTCGCGCAGGCCCTCGTCTCGGCCGGTGTCGAGCTGGTCTCCACCGGCGGCACGGCAAAGGCGATCGCTGAGGCAGGCATGGCCGTGCGCGACGTCTCCGACCTCACCGGTTTTCCAGAGATCATGGATGGTCGGGTCAAGACGCTGCATCCGTCGGTGCATGGGGCGCTGCTCGGCGTGCGCGACGATCCCGAACACGCCGCGGCGATGCGCGATCACGGCATCGAGCCGATCGATCTGGTCGTCTCCAATCTCTACCCTTTCGAGGATGTCCGCCGCTCCGGCGCCGCTTACGCCTCGATCGTCGAGAACATCGACATAGGCGGTCCTGCGATGATCCGCGCTTCGGCCAAGAACCACGCTTATGTCGCCATAGTCACCGACCCCGAGGACTATGCCTCGGTGCTCAACGCGCTGGAGATGAATTTCGGCTCGCTCTCGCTGGATTTCCGCAAGAAGCTGGCGGCCAAGGCCTTCGCCCGCACCGCCACCTATGATGCGGCTATCTCCGGCTGGTTCGCCGAAGCGCTGGAGATCGAGCATCCCACCTGGCGCGCCTTCGGCGGCAGGCTGGACCAGGTGATGCGCTACGGCGAGAACCCTCACCAGGGCGCCGGCTTCTACGTCGATGGCGACAGGCGGCCGGGCGTCGCGACGGCGCATCAGCTGCAGGGCAAGCAGCTTTCCTACAACAATATCAACGACACCGACGCCGCCTTCGAATTGGTAGGCGAGTTCGATCCGGCCCGCTCCGCTACTGTCGCCATCATCAAGCATGCCAACCCGTGCGGCGTCGCCGAGGGCGCTTCGCTGAAGGCGGCCTACGCCAAGGCGCTTGCCTGCGATCCGGTCTCGGCCTTTGGCGGCATCGTCGCGATGAACCGTACCCTCGATGCCGAGGCCGCCGAAGAGATCGTCAAAACCTTCACCGAGGTCATCATCGCGCCGGGCGCCTCTGAAGAAGCGATCCGCATCGTCGCCGCCAAGAAGAATCTGCGCTTGCTTGTCACCGGCGGCCTGCCCGATCCGCGCACGGCCGGCACCACTGTGAAATCCGTTTCCGGCGGGTTGCTCGTGCAGGGCCGCGACAATGCGGTGGTCGACGACGTCGACCTGAATGTGGTGACCAGGCGCGCGCCGACGCCGGCCGAAATGGCCGATCTCAAATTCGCCTTCCGCGTTGCAAAGCACGTCAAGTCGAACGCTATCGTCTATGCCAGAGATGGTGCCACCGTCGGCATCGGCGCCGGCCAGATGAGCCGGGTTGATTCCTCACGCATCGCCGCGCGCAAGGCGCTCGACGCGGCCGAGGCAGCCGGCGTGGCCGAGCCGCTGACCAAAAATTCTGTTGTCGCCTCGGATGCCTTTTTCCCGTTCGCCGACGGGCTGCTGTCTGCCATCGAAGCCGGCGCCACCGCCGTCATCCAGCCCGGCGGCTCGATGCGCGACGACGATGTCATCGCCGCCGCCGACGCCCACGGCATCGCCATGGTGTTTACCGGTGTGAGGCATTTCCGGCATTGAGCACTTCTTCCCTTCTCCCCCTTGTGGGAGAAGGTGGTCGAGCGAAGCTCGGTCGGATGAGGGGTGTTGGCAGGATCGCTTCGATGAAGACGTAAGCGCTTCAAATCCCTTGATGTTTTCACGTATCGTTTCTTCCAACACCCCTCATCCGTCTCGGCGCTATCGCGCCAATCCACCTTCTCCCCCAAGGGGAGAAGGGAAGTGCAGTTCACTCCGCCGACTGGTCCGCCGGATACGGCGTGCGGATCAGGATCGCCAGGCCGACGCCGAGGAACAGCACGATTACAGCCATGCCGAGCCGATCCGAGCCGCTGACCAAACCGATCGTTGCCACCATGAACGGCGCCAGAAAACTGGTCGCCCGCCCGGCCAGCGCGTAGATGCCGAAATAGCGGCCCGACTCTGCCGCGGTAACACTACGCGCCATGTAGGACCGCGACGACGCCTGCACCGGCCCGAAGGCCAGCCCAATCAGAAGCCCGTAAAGGATGTAGGCTTTCTCCGCTGCCGTGCCGAACAGGCCGCCCGAATCGGCGGTAGAGAGCTGTATGAGGCCGAGCAGCGTGAAGCCCGGCCCAGTCGACACAATGCCAATCGTGGCGACGCTGAGCAATACAATCGAAATCATCACAATGGCTTTGGATCCGAGCCGTGTATCCAAATGGGCTGTGCCCCAGCAACCGAAGATGGCGACGACGTTGAGGATGATGCCGAACAGGCCGACCTCAGTGATCGACCAGTGGAACATCTTCGCGGCAAAGGGTGCGCCCAGCGCGAGCAGCGCGTTGACGCCGTCCTGATAGATCATGCGCGCGACGAGGAAGCGGAAGATACCGCTGCGCTGACGTACCTCGGCCAGCGTCGATTTCAATTCCGACAGGCCTTCGCGCACAGCAGGCCTGATTGGAAGGCCTTTGACGGCGTCGGGCGTGAAGAAGAACATCGGCAGGATGAATAGAAAATACCAAGCCGCCGACAGTGGTCCGGTGGCGCGCGCGTCCTCGCCGAGCTTCGGATCGAGGCCGAAGAGCGGGTCGAGGCCGATGATCGTCTTGCCGGTCTCCGGCGAACCCGCCATGAAGGCGACGACGAAGATCAGCGCGATCATGCCGCCGAGATAACCAAGACCCCAGGCCATGTTTGAGATGCGGCCGATTTCGCTCTTCGGAACCAGGCGCGGCATCATCGAATCGTTGAACACGGTCGAGAATTCCGCCGCCACCGACGCCAGCGAAAACAAAGCCGCGATTAGGAACAGATTTGAGCCCGGCGCGGCGAACCATAGCAGGCAAAGACTGGTGATCTTGACCGCAGCGAAGAACGCGATCCACGGTTTTCGCGGGCCGGTCTGGTCGGCGATCGAGCCCAGGATCGGCGACAGCACGGCAATGGCCAGCCCCGCCGCGGCGATTCCATAGCCCCACACAGCCAAGCCCGTTTCCGGATCGCTCGCCATGCGCGAGACGAAATAGGGTCCGAAGATAAAGGTGGTGATGACCGTGAAGAACGGCTGTGCCGCCCAGTCGAACAGCATCCATCCCCAGATGCCGCGTTCCGGCGCTCGCTGCACTGCTCCCTCGGCCATATGTCCTCCCACGAACAGTACCCCCGAAGCGGGGAACCGTTTCGCTCTATAGCGCAGTTCTTGCCGGCAATCGCGCGCGATTCGGAAGACTTCTCACAGCGCCGTCAGGTCGCTGATCAGCCCCGACGCCACCGACAGCCGCGACACGGTGATGTCGCCGCCCTCGGTCAGCGCCTGCAGCCGCTCGCGGATGCGCCCGACCCTCTCGCCGCCGGCCTCCAGCCACGCCGCCACCGGCTCCGCCGCCTCGGCATGGCCGGTGAGCGCCGCCACCGCGATGCCGCGCCTGGCCGCGCCGATCGCATCGGTGGCGCGGGAAAGAGCCAATTGATCGTAGTAGTCGGACGGCGCGATCGAGCGCGCCGCGTCCTCGACGCGCGGAATGCGGAAGGCATCGCTGACCGCGAAAAACGCCTTCGCGGCGACGACGATGTTGGCATTCGCCGTTCGGGCCGTCAGCGCGATGTCAGGGACGACGCCCACCACATCGGTCAGCGCCAGCTGTTCGGCCAGTTTTTCGGGCGCGCCGCCCTTGGCCAGATCATGCCTCCGCTCCTCGATTCGCTCGCGCGAGAAGGCCGGCAGCAGCGAAACGAGCTTCGGCTCCAGAGCCTTGCGCGCGTCCTGCAACTCGGCGATCCGTTGGCCGAGCGGTGCGGTGCTGGTATCGTTTTTGAGATACCAGCCGCTGGTCACATAGATAAGCCGGCTAACAGCCTGATAAAGGTCGAGCTGCACCTGTCCGTCGATCTGGTTGTCGAGCGCGTCGATCTCGCGATAGAGCGCCGGCAACCCAAAGCCGTCACGCACCACGGCGAAGGTACGGACCACGTCTGCAGCACTTTGGCCGCTCGCTTCCAGCAGCCTGTTGACGAAGGACGGGCCGCCGCGATTGACCAGATCATTAGCGACGACACGGGCGATGATTTCGCGGCGCAGGCGATGGCCATGGATCTCGGCCGCGTATTTCTTCGCCATACGGTCCGGAAAATAGCCCATCAGGTCACGGTCGAAATGCGGATCGTCCGGCACATCGCTGGCGACGATGTCGGAAAACAGCACGATCTTGGCATAGGCCAACAGCACGCCGAGCTCGGCCCTGGTCAACGGCTCGCCGCGCGCCTCGCGCTCGGCAAGGGCTGCCGGCGGCGGCAGAGCTTCGACATTGCGGTCGAGCAGGCCGCGCGCCTCGAGCGCAGCCATGAAACGGCTCTGATGGGCGATGTCGGCAAGGCCGCGCTTGCGGGCAAGGGACAGCGCCAGCGTCTGCTCGTAATTGTTGGACAGCACCAGCGCGCTCACCTCGTCGGTCATCTCGGCGAGAAGCTTGTTGCGCGCTGGGCGGGTCAGCGCCCCCTTGCGCATGGCTGAAGCCAGCGCGATCTTGATGTTGACCTCGACATCGGAGCAGTTGACGCCGCCCGAATTGTCGATGGCGTCGGAATTGCAGCGCCCGCCATTCAGCCCAAACTCGATGCGGGCCCGCTGCGTCACGCCGAGATTGGCGCCCTCGCCGATGACCTTGGCGCGCACTTCGAGCGCGGTCACCCGAATAGCATCGTTGGCGCGATCGCCGACGTCCTGGTTGGTTTCCGTCGATGCCCGCAGATACGTGCCGATGCCGCCGAACCATAAAAGGTCGACCGGCGCCTTGAGGATGGCGCTCATGATCTCGACCGGCGAGGCGGTCGTCTTGCCGAGGCCGATCGCCGCGGCCGCGGCCGGCGGCAGCGTGATCGACTTCTGGCTGCGCGAGACGATGACGCCGCCTTCCGATAGTTTTGTCTTGTCGTAGTCCTGCCAACTCGAACGGGCGAGGGCGAACATGCGCCGGCGCTCGGCCATCGAAGCCGCCATGTCGGGATCCGGATCGATGAAGATGTCGCGATGGTCGAAGGCGGCGATCATCCGGGTCTGCTCGGACAGGAGCATGCCGTTGCCGAACACGTCGCCCGACATGTCGCCAACGCCGACAACGGTGAAAGGTGTGGTCTGGATGTCGCGGTTCATCTCGCGGAAATGCCGCTTGACTGCTTCCCAGGCGCCCTTGGCAGTGATGCCCATCTTCTTATGGTCGTAACCGGCCGAGCCGCCGCTGGCGAAGGCGTCGTCGAGCCAGAAGCCATGCTTCTCGCTGATGGCGTTGGCGGTGTCGGAGAAGGTCGCCGTGCCTTTGTCGGCGGCAACGACGAAATAGGGATCCTCCTGGTCGCGCCTGATCACACCGGCTGGCGGCACGACGCCGTCCAGTCCGATATTATCGGTGATCGACAACAGGCTGGAGACGTAATTCTTGTAGGCGGACGCGCCGGCTTCGAAGATGGCGTCGCGGCCGGCGCCCATCGGCAGCTTCTTCGGATAAAAGCCGCCCTTGGCGCCGACCGGCACGATTACCGCATTCTTGACCTGCTGCGCCTTGACCAGGCCGAGCACCTCGGTGCGGTAGTCCTGGGCGCGGTCCGACCAGCGCAGGCCGCCGCGGGCGACCGGGCCGAAGCGCAGATGCACGCCCTCGACCTCGGAACCGTAGACGAAGATCTCCCGCCACGGCCGCGGCGCCGGCAGGCCGTCGACCGCCTGCGAGTCGAGCTTGATCGCCAGCGACTGGCCCTTCTCTTTCGTATCGGTAACGAAATGATTGGTGCGCAGCGAGGCTTCGATCAGGTTGAGGTAGCGACGGATGATGGTATCGTCGTCGATGTTGGGAACCTCTTCCAGCGCATCCCTGATCTTGGCCTTGAGGTGCTTGGCCGCGACCACGCCCTCTGTCTCCGCCGTCGGTCCGAGGCGGGCGACGAACAGCTCATGCAGGCCACGCGCGATCTCCGGATAGCGGTTGAGCGCGGCGGCAATGAAGTCCTGGCTTTGCGGGATGCCGGCCTGCTGCAGATAGCGGCCATAGGCGCGCAGGATGGTGACCTCGCTCGACCACAGGCCGGCGGTCTGGGCAAGGCCGTTATAGCCGTCATTGTCGATGTCGCCGCGCCAGACGGAAAGGAACGCGTCCTCGAACAGCGCGCCGCGGTCGCCGAGGTCGATCGGCTTGCCGTAGCTGTTTTCGAGCTCCATGTCGTGGATGAAGACCATGCCGGAAGCCTCGTCGCCGACCTCGAAGGTGCGCTCGCTGATCACGCGGAACCCGATGTTCTCCAGCACCGGCACCCGCCGCGACAGCGCCACCGGGCTGCCATGGTGATAGATCTTCAGCGCCGCCTGATGCGGCTCCTGGTTGGCATGACGGTAGTAGTCGATGGCGATCGGGTTGGCCGCGCTGATCTTGGCGATGCGCCCGGCATCGGCCAACGCCTCCGCCGGCGAGAAGCTGTCGCGATAGCTTCCCGAGAAGCGCGAGGCGATCGCGGTGAGCGCCGCATCGGCGCCGGTCTCGGCCGCGGTCTCGCGCAGAACGTCGTCCCAGGTCCGCACGATGGCGCGGATCGCTGCCTCGATCGTCGCCTGGTCGACCTTCGGCGTCCTGCCGCCGGAACGGCCGATGATGAAATGGACACGAGCCAGTCCGCCTTCCGGAAAGGCGGGGTAGTAGGCCGAAAGCCGGCCTTGGAACACCGTCTTCAGATAGGTGCCGATCTTCTCGCGTACGACGCTGTCATAGCGGTCGCGCGGCACGAAGACGAGGATCGAGACGAAGCGGTCGAACTGATCGGCGCGCACCAGCGCTCTGACGCGCGGCCGCTCGATCAGCCCCAAAATGGCTTCGGCGTGCTTGCGCAGGATCGGCACCGGCACCTGGAACAGCTCGTCGCGCGGATAGCTCTCCAGCACGTTGATCAGTGCCTTGCCGGAGTGATCTTCAGGGTTGAAACCGGATTTGGCGATGATGGTTTCGGCTTTCGACCTGAGATAAGGGATTTTCATCACCGAGCGCGTGTAGGCGGTCGAGGTGAACAAGCCGACGATACGCAACTCGCCTGCAAGCACGCCCTTGGCGGTGTAGGTCTTGACGCCGATGTAATCGAGATAGATGCGGCGATGCACGGTCGATTTGGCGTTGGCCTTGGTGACGATCAGCGGTTCCGGCCCATGCAGGAAGGCGCGGATTTCCGGCGTCGTCGACACCGCTTCGGTGCCGCGCCGCAGCACCAGCACGTCGGGATCGGAGAGGATGCCGAGGCCGGGTTTTTCGGTGCGCTCCAGCGTGCCGCTCTTCTCGCCGCCGGTATATTTGAACTCGCGCATGCCGAGAAAGGTGAAATTGTCGTCGCGCAGCCATTCGAGGAAGGCGATCGCTTCGGCAACGTGGGCCTTGTCGAGCGGCACCGGGGCGTAGCGGAACTCCGAGATCGCCTGGTCGAGGCGGGCCAGCATGGGCTTCCAGTCGGTGACCGCGGCGCGCACCTGGCCCAATATTTTTTTCAGCCGCTCGGCCAATGCCTCGGCCTGCTCGGCCGAAAGACGGCCGATATGGACGTGGATGACACTCAACCGTTCATGGCTGTGATCGCCCTTGGCAAAGCCGCCATCGCCGAGGATTTCGTCGACGCCGCTCTTGCCGTGCCTGACGACGATGACCGGATGGGTGACCAGCAGCGGTTCGCCGGCGCTCTCGGTGATCTCGCCGAGGACGGAATCGAACAGGAACGGCATGTTGTCGTTGACGACAGTGATCACGGTCATCGGCCTGCCCTGGCGGACAACACCGGAATCGACCTCTATGGCGACGACGCAATCGCCCTTCCTGTGCCTGGCGACGGCGCGTCCGGCGAGATCGGCTGCGCGCTCGAGGGCGGTGACCTCATAGGCGGCGACATCTTCGGCCGGCGCTCGGGCCAGCAGATAATCGGCAAGCCTGCCGGGTTTCTCGCTGCCTTTGGCCGTGCTTATCTTTTTCAACTGGCTTGCAGATTTCAGGCCGGCCATGTCGCTAATCCCTCCCGTCATATGTTTTGCGACTATGGTAGCAGATGACCGATATTTGGCGACAAAGGTTTGACCACTTGCGACGAAATGTCGGGATTCGCCGGTGGGTCACCGAAAATGAAGAGAAAATCCGCCATGAAAGACAAGATCACCGCACTTGACCTCGCGCCCGCGGAACTGAGCGAAGCGACGAAGGCCTATTTCGCCAAATGCGAGGAGAAGCTCGGGCTCGTTCCCAATGTGCTGTTGGCCTACGCCTTCAACGAGACGAAGCTGCGTGCCTTCACCGATATGTACAACGACCTGATGCTGAGCCAATCCGGCCTGTCGAAGCTGGAGCGCGAGATGATCGCGGTCGCCGTCTCCTCCATCAATCATTGCTACTATTGCCTCGCCGCCCATGGCGCGGCGGTGCGCCAGCTTTCCGGCGACCCGGCCTTTGGCGAGATCATAGCGATGAACTTCCGCGCCGCCGACCTTTCCGCTAGACAGAAAGCGATGCTCGAATTCGCGGTGAAGCTGACCGAGCAGCCGGCGAAGATCGTCGAGGCCGACCGGGCAGCGCTGCGTGAGGCCGGGTTTTCCGATCGCGACATCTGGGACATCGCCTCGACCGCCGCCTTCTTCAACATGTCCAACCGGGTGGCGGCGGCGGTCGACATGCGGCCGAACGATGAATACCACGCGATGGCGCGGTGAGGTGCGGCCCAACCGAACCTTATATTAGCTATTGCGCATTCTCGTTGCTTGTTTGCCAGTTTGGTCCGATGATCGCCCTGCGGCGTGACCGCATGCAGGTTCGACGCCGCTGATCAACGGAGGAGAACATGGCGAAATTTCTCTATGTGTATCACGGCTCGGGCAAGATGCCGACCGAGGAGGCCGAACGGCAAGCAGCGATGGATGCCTGGAACGGATGGTACGGCAAGCTTGGCTCGGCCGTGGTCGACGGTGGCAATCCGGTCGGCATGTCGAAGACCGTGCTGCCCGGCGGTAAGGTCGAGAACAATGGCGGCAGCAATCCGACCGCCGGTTACACAATCATCGAAGCGAAAGATATCGACGATGCCGTCGATAAGGCCAAGGACTGTCCTATCCTGAAGGACCCGGGTTTCAGTGTCGAGATCGCGCCGATCATCGAAATGGGTTGACGCACCGGCTCAGGATCGAGCCGCGATCGCCGCTGCGGCGCCGGCCATGGTGCCGGCGCTGACACGGTTGGCGATCTTCATCGCCCGCTTGCTCTTCAGCAGTTTTCGCGCCTGCGCTGCCGCGAGCACCCAGGCGAGAGTGATGGTGACCAGAACCACGGCCATGGTCAGCGTCAGTTCGATCCAGCCGACGACCGTCACCGAGGCGAGATCGATGATGGTCGGCAGCAGCGCCAGGTAGAACATCATGATCTTGGGATTGCCGAGCGTCACCGCCATGCCGGCAAAGAACAGTTTGACGGCCGACTCCTCGCCCGGCATCTCGCCCTCGCGCGCTTCGACCGGAGCGGTCCATATCTTCCAGGCGAGGTAGGCGAGATAGGCGACGCCGACCCATTTCAGCACGACGAAGGCGGGATGGAAGGTCTGCGCCACCACCGCCAGCCCGAATACCGCCAGCGACAGCCAGATGCCCTCGCCGATCCACATAGCGAGCAGGAACGGGAACACATCGCGAAAGCCCTTTGCGATGACCCGCGCCACCAGAGCGGCAATCGAAGGGCCGGGCGAGCCGGCGGCGACGAAAAGGGCGGCGGCGAAGATCAGAAGCGAGGTGAAGTGCATGACCGGGATCTTTGCTTGGGACGTTGATCGCTCGATTGTAGCGCAACTGTTCCACCTGCGGTAGCACCGACCAAGGAAGAGGCTTGCCGGCTCGAGACCTCGCGGCTAGAACTTCCACCCCGACACAATTTCGAGCTTCATTTTGCCTACGTAACCGCCGGTCTCGTCAACTCCCCCCAACACAATGCATGGCGCCGCTTTTCGCGACGTCTGTTTCATTTCACGTGTTCCGCAGGGTGGCGGTTCGAGACCGGTTTGGCACTGCTGAACCGCTGTCGCGCACAATCCCCCGCGACACCTGATTTCTGACCACCGCAGCCTCTCGCCACGCCGTGCCCGCATGGGCATCTCGACATCGCCGATCTGATGAACTTCCCGACGGGAAGGGCTTTTCGGCATGTCTTCGATGCTGCGTATCCGCTGGACGATCGCACCCAAAACCGCACCTCGACCTCACATCAACTGCAATCGCTGCGGCGGCCTAAAGGCTTACCACTGCAGCGGGAAATTCCGCGTCAACGCCAACGGCAAACGCATCGATGCGTGGCTGATCTATCGCTGCGTCGATTGCGGCAATTCCTGGAATTTCGGCATTCTGGAGCGATGCAACCGCCGCGACATCGAGCCGGCGCTGCTGCACTCACTCGAAAGCAATGACCCGGCCCTTGCGCGGCGCCATGCTTTCGACGCCGTGGCGCTGCGAGGCAGGGTCAGGCGTCGAGGAGTTTCCTGAAGCCGCCGTTCACAAGCGGGTGCTCGACGACGGGCCGGAAAACACCACCGCTCTCGAACTCCAGCTCGGGTTCGAAATGCCGACAGCGCTGCGGCTCGACCGGTTGCTCGCCGGCGAACTCGGCATCTCGCGATCGCGGCTTCAGGCCTGGGAAGAGAAGCGATTGCTGGTCGTAGGTCCTGACGGGGCCAAAGCCTTGCGCAAGCCGGCTCGAGCGGGAACGGCGATCCGCATCGAGCTCGTCGGTGAACCCGACCGCGAGGCCATTATCTCGGCTGCCGGCGGGTAAAGTAAAAAGGGAGGGAGCACGCGCGTGCTCCCTCCCTCATAGTCGCTGAGAAGAAAAGGCTTACGCCGCGCCGACCACTTTCGCCGACTTCTCAAAACGCTTGCGCTCATTCGGGTCGAGGTAGAGCTTGCGCAGGCGAATGGTCTTCGGCGTCACCTCGACCAGCTCGTCGTCCTGGATCCAGGCCAGCGCGCGTTCCAGCGTCATGCGGATCGGCGGCGTCAGCTTCACCGCCTCATCCTTGCCGGCGGCGCGGATGTTGGTCAGCTTCTTGCCCTTCAGCACGTTCACTTCGAGGTCGTTGTCGCGTGAATGGATGCCGATGATCATGCCCTGATAGACCTTGACGCCTGGATCGATGACCATCGGACCGCGATCTTCCAGGTTCCACATGGCATAAGCCACTGATTCACCCTGTTCGTTGGAGATCAGCACGCCATTGGTGCGGCCCGGCAGCTCACCCTTGTAAGGTTCGTATGCATGGAACAGCCGGTTCATGACAGCGGTGCCGCGCGTGTCGGTCAACAGTTCCGACTGGTAGCCGATCAGGCCGCGCGTCGGCGCGTGGAAAACGATGCGCTGGCGGTTGCCGCCCGACGGGCGCAATTCGACCATCTCGGCCTTGCGCTCCGACATCTTCTGCACGACGACACCGGCATGCTCCTCGTCGACGTCGATAACGACTTCCTCGACCGGCTCCAGCAATTCGCCGTTGTCGCCCTGCTGCATGACGACCCGCGGACGCGACACGGCGATCTCAAAACCTTCGCGGCGCATCGTCTCGATCAGCACGGCAAGCTGCAATTCGCCGCGGCCGGAGACGAAGAACGAGTCCTTGTCCGGCGATTCCTCGATCTTCAGCGCGACATTGCCTTCGGCCTCGCGCAGCAGGCGGTCGCGAATGACGCGGCTGGTCACCTTGTCGCCCTCGGTGCCGGCCAGCGGGCTATCGTTGACGAGGAACGACATCGTCACGGTCGGCGGATCGATCGGCTGCGCATGCAGCGGCTCGGTCACCGACGGGTCGCAGAACGTGTCGGCGACGGTGCCCTTCGACAGGCCGGCAATGGCGACGATGTCGCCCGCCTGCGCTTCGTCGATCGGCTGGCGCTCGAGCCCGCGGAAGGCCAGGATCTTCGAGATGCGGCCGGTTTCGACCTGGGTGCCGTCATGATGCAGCACCTTGACCGCCTGGTTGGATTTCAGCGTTCCGGATTCGATGCGGCCGGTGATGATGCGGCCAAGGAACGGATTGGCTTCCAGAATGGTGCCGATCATCCGGAACGGGCCGGGGTGGACGGTCGGTGCCGGCACATGCTTGATGACGAGGTCGAACAGCGGCGCCAGACCCTGATCCTTCGGACCTTCGGGGTTTTCCGACACCCAGCCGTCGCGGCCTGAACCGTAAAGGATCGGAAAGTCGAGCTGGTCGTCGGTCGCGTCGAGCGCTGCAAACAGGTCGAACACTTCGTTGACCACCTCGACGTGGCGGGCGTCCGGCCGGTCGATCTTGTTGATGACGACGATCGGCTTCAATCCGACCTTGAGCGCCTTGCCGACGACGAATTTGGTCTGTGGCATTGGCCCTTCGGCGGCGTCGACCAGCACGATGGCCGAATCCACCATCGACAGGATGCGCTCGACTTCACCGCCGAAATCGGCGTGGCCGGGGGTGTCGACGATGTTGATGCGGGTGTCCTTCCAGTCGACCGAGGTCGCCTTGGCCAGGATGGTGATGCCGCGTTCCTTTTCCAAGTCGTTCGAATCCATGGCGCGTTCGGCAACGCGCTGGTTGTCGCGGAACGAGCCGGACTGTTTCAGGAGCTGGTCGACGAGGGTGGTTTTTCCATGGTCGACGTGCGCGATGATCGCGATATTACGAATTTTCATGTTGTGGTCTCGGGAGCGTTGCAGGCAGCAGGCCAAAAGGCGCTGCCTCTTTCGGTTGGGCGGCTCATACAGGGTTTTTCGCAATTGCGAAAGAGGAGGCGTGCCACCAAATATATGGTCACCAAATCTTAAGCGTCTTGGTGTGAAATGGAATTATTAACCAAAGCGGAACCTTTCGCGGTCGGGACAGTTCGAATTTCATGAGCAATACGGGCAGCAGATACCGGCCAATCCTCGCATGGGCGGCCCTCGCCGTTCTCCTCGCGGCGGGCGCGGCACAGTCGGCCGCGACCCTCAAGGAAGCGCCCCCTGCCCTGCCGTCCGATACGCGTTCGGCGGAGCAGTTGTTTGCCGATGCGCCCGATGGCGTCGACCCGGTGGTGACCGGGCCGGTCAGCGCCGCCTTCAAGCAGAGGCAGGAGGCTGCCAACTGCGACAGCGCTGTTTGGCCCGAAATTCCGACCGTTTGCTATCCTGACTGACGACTGCCGACGGCGGTCGTCATCCCGAGATACCGTTCCGCTGCGATCCTTCACGCCCCTCTGCCCTGCCGGGCATCTCCCCCACGAGGGGGGAGATCGGTCGTCGCCGCCGCTTTCGCCAACCTCCAACGTTGCAGGCGCGAGCGGAGCGCCCAAGCTGCCAATCTCCCCCCGTGTGGGGGAGATGTCCGGCAGGACAGAGGGGGGCGCTGTCCCGCCTGCGTTTTGGCCATTATTGAAGCCAGCCCCTCACGCCGACTGCACCGGGTCGAGCGTGACCTTGTAGAGTTCATTGTCGTCGCGATCCATCAGCCGCACCGTCATCTGTTCAGTGGCGCCGTCGATGTCGACGAGGCCGAAGAACTGCAGGCCGGCCGAGGGCGGCAGGTTCTGCCCCTGCTCGGCGGTTGGCGCCTTGATGAATTTCAGCTCCGGGCCGAAGGTCATGTCGAAATCATTGGGTCCATACGTGCCGGCATGGAGCGGACCCGAAACGAATTCCCAGAACGGATTGAAGTCCTGGAACTGCGCCCTATCAGGATTGTAGTAATGCGCCGCCGTGTAGTGCACGTCGGCGGTCAGCCAGACGGTGTTGGTGATACCGGCATTCTTTATATAGCGAAGGAGGTCGGCAATTTCCAACTCGCGACCCTTGCCCGGACCATTGTCGCCATTGCTGATGGCCTCGGCGCCGGCCTTCTTGGTGGCGTCGTTCCAGACGACGAGACCGAGCGGCATATCGGCGGCGATGATTTTCCAGGTCGCGTTGGAGGTTGCCAGTTCGCGCTTCAGCCACTTCGTCTGCTGTTCGCCGAGAATGCGCGATTGCGGCGTCACCGTATCCTGCATGCCGGGGCCGTTGGCGCCGCGATAGGAACGCATGTCGAGGAAGAACACGTCGAGCAGCGGCCCGTAGGCGATCTTGCGATAGACGCGGCCCGGTTCCGACGGCTCGTAGCGGATCGTCGTCATCTCGTGGAAGGCGCGTGCCGCGCGTGCCGCCAGCACATGGATGTTTTTTTCCGAGTAGCGGTCGTCGGCGCTCAGGTCCTTCGAATCCGACCAGTTGTTGACCACCTCGTGGTCGTCCCACTGGTAGAAGGTCGGGCAGATGGCGTTGAGACCCAGCACATGTCCGTCCATCAAGTTGTATTTCCACTGGCCGCGGTACTCGTCCAGGGTCTCGGCAACCTTGCGCTTTTCGTCGATGAGGACGTTGTTCCTCCACTTGCTGCCATTGGGAAGGTCGACCTCGTCCTTCATCGCGCCGTCGGCATAGATGGTGTCGCCGGAATGCAGGAAGAAGTCGGGCGTATGCTTGCCGATCGTGGCATAGGTCTTCATGCCGGTGTCGTCGATGCCCCAGCCCTGGCCGGCGGTATCGCCCGACCAGGCGAAACGAATGTCCCGCTTCGAGGCCGGCGCCGTGCGGAAG
Organism: Mesorhizobium sp. WSM4807; assembly: GCF_055811615.1. Taxonomy (NCBI): domain Bacteria; kingdom Pseudomonadati; phylum Pseudomonadota; class Alphaproteobacteria; order Hyphomicrobiales; family Phyllobacteriaceae; genus Mesorhizobium; species Mesorhizobium sp. WSM4807. Next base: position 14,382 of record NZ_JBVVQY010000023.1, on the reverse strand, counting down.
CGGCCGACGATCGGCTCGGAGACGGCGTTGATGTCGGCGAGATCGGCCGCGATCATGCGGTAGAAGATGTCCTGGTCGGAGGCGAGGTCGGTGAGCAGCCGCTTTACCGTGTAATCGCTGGCCGGCGACGTGTCGAGCGGCGCAAGACGGACGGCGTTGGCGAAATTTTCCGTCGACGACACTTCGAACATGACACGCGAAGGGCGGTCGGTGCGAGTCCACACCACGCCGCTGGCTGCGTCGACATCGCCCGACTGGATGCCATGGGTGAAGGCGGGCCGCTGATTGGCGCGCGAATAATAGGGAAGCGCGAGGCCCGATACGCCGACGAGGCCGGCGGCGCTCACGGACGTGACGAAGGCGCGCCGGGTCATCGAAATCTTGTTCATGGCTGTCTCCTGGATGGCGTTGAACGGCGCCGCCAAGGTCCAGCCTCAATGTTTCAGGCACATCTCGAAACCATGAAGGTTTTCTGACGATCAACAGGCTGGCGAATCTCCCCCCTTGAGGGGGAGATGTCGCCGAAGGCGACAGAGGGGATCGGTTCGACCGGGCTCGGCCCCCTATCGCAGACGCAGGAGGTCGGCGCTCCACGCAAGACGACCCCCTCTGGCCGCTTCGCGGCCATCTCCCCCTCAAGGGGGGAGATTAGCGCTCAGCCTTCACAGCTCAAGCCGCCTGCGGTTTCGGCTCGAAGGCCGGACGGCTGGTGTTGATCAACAGCGAGATGCAGGCTGCGGCTATTGCGGTCATGCCGGCGATGAGGAAGGCAAGCTCGTAATTGCCCTGCAATTCACGCATGGTGCCGCCGAAGAAAGCGGCCGCCGCCGCACCCACCTGATGGCCGGCGACGATCCAGCCGAAGACGATCGGCCCGCTGCGATCGCCGAACGCCTCGTTCGACAGCCTGAGCGTCGGCGGCACGGTGGCGATCCAGTCCAATCCGTAGAGCACGGCGAAGATGATCAGGCTGGTCGACGAAAAGCCGGAATAAGGCAGATAGATCAGCGACAGGCCGCGGATGCCATAATAGACGCCGAGCAGCTTGCGCGGATCGAAACGGTCGGTGAGCCAGCCTGACAGCGTGGTGCCGATCAGGTCGAAGATGCCCATCAGCGACAGCAGGCCGGCGGCTTGCACTTGGCCGATACCCATGTCGCCGCAAAACGCGATCAGGTGCGTGCCGACCAGTCCGTTGGTGGTGAAGCCGCAGATGAAGAAGGTGGCGAACAGATACCAGAACACGCGCGTGCCGGCGGCACGGCGCAGCGTGCTGAGCGTGTGCGTGAGGAAATTGCCCTGCGAGGCCGGCGGAACCGGCGGCACATCGTCGGCGTCCGCACCGTAGCGTACCATGCCGATCGAAGCCGGACGCTCCGGCACCAGCAGCCAAACCAGCGGCACCAGGCAGGCGGTGGCGACCGCAATGGCGATGGCGACAGGCTTCCAGCCGCCCCACTGGGCGAGCGCGGCGAGCAGCGGCAGGAACACCAGCAGGCCGGTGGCGGCGGAGGCCGACATCAGTCCCATCACCAGGCCGCGATTGGTCTTGAACCAGCGATTGACAATGGTGGCGCCGAGCACCGTGGCGACCGCGCCGGAACCGACACCCGAAAACACGCCCCAGGTGAGAAGCAGGTGCCACGGCTCGGTCATCAACAGGCTGAGCGCCGTTGAGCCCGACATCACCACCAGCGACGCCAGCAGCGTGCGGCGCAGCCCGATCCGTTCCATCAATGCCGCGGCAAACGGCCCGGTCAGGCCGTAGAGGAAGATGCCGATCGCCGCGGCGAGCGAAACGAGGTCGCGCCGCCAGCCGAAACTCTCCTCCAGCGGCAGCATCATGACAGCCGGCGCCGACCGCAGGCCCGCCGCGATCAGCAGGCAGAGGAAAATGACGGCAACCACGACGAAAGCGTAGCGCTGGCCAAACGGGCGGGATTGGACTATCATGTTACTGACCGGTACGTTGCTATTGCACCGAGGTATACGTACCGATCGGTAACATTGTCAAGCAGGCAACACCGTGTCGAGAATCAAAAGCATTGAACCAGCGATCAAAGCGGATGGAGTAGCACCGCCGCGCGCCGGCGAAAAAATCCTTCGCGTTGCCCGCGACCTGTTCTACCGGCAAGGCATCAGGGCGATCGGCGTCGACGAGATCGTGCGGCGGGCCGGCGTCACCAAGCCCAGCCTCTATCGCAGCTTTCCCTCCAAGGACGAATTGGCCGCGTCCTATCTCCGGCAATACGACCTCGAGTTCTGGGCCCGCTTCGACGCGGCAGTGGCTGCCCATCCCGGCGATCCGCGCGCGCAGATTGCCGCCTTCCTGACCCGCATCGGCAAGCGCACGCAAAAACCCGACTATCGCGGCTGCGGCATGACCAATGCGGCCGTCGAGTATCCCGAGCACGGCCATCCGGCCCGCGTCGTGAGCGAGGCCAACAAGCGGGAATTGCGGCGACGCCTGCGCGCCATGGCGGCGGCAATGGGTGCCGGCGACCCCGATACGCTGGGCGACGGGCTGCTGCTTCTGATCGAGGGCGCCTATATCAGCGGCCAGCTGTTCGGTGCCGGCGGACCGGCGAAGTCTGTAGCCCGAAACGCCGACCTGCTGATCGAAGCGAGCTTGAAGAAATAGACCTCTTGCGGTCCTTTCCAGCCGGAAGCAGTATGGCCGTCACGCTCGTAGTCTGTTGATAATTGCGGTACCGACTTGAACCTTGCTCGAACGTTTTTAGACGACCTCGAAAAGATGTTCCTGCTTCATTACCTGAGGCGGGGGAGCTCGGGCTTAATTGGCGAGCAAGAGAAAAGAGACATTCGGACGGTCCTTGACCTGAACGAGTATACGGTCAAGGAAGCCGTACTGCGCAGAGTTGTCTTCTTAATACTCATATCATCGATTGCGGCGTATTTCTTCGGCAAGGCCCCTGACTTTAACCAGATGGCGAACATCTTAACTGCATCGATATCCGCGTCTGCTTTGGTGTTTTTATACCTGGATGTCGCTGTTCCCGTAGTCCTACTTGCAGTCAGCGCGTCGCTACTGGCAATTTGCTGGATGGACTACCAAACGTTCGTTATGGCCACCTGGTTTTCTGCGTTGTATGGTCTGTATTTTTTTGCAAGGCTTAGATCCAGGTAGCTGGCCAGAGGGGATTTCCGCCGTGCGTGTTTCTTTGATCCCGCTTGCGCTCGCCGGCCTCTGTCACGCCACCCAGGCCGGCGACATTTCCAGCGCCTACACCGATCTCGACTGGAAGAAGGACTGCGTGACCTACGCGCAGGCGGAAGAAGACGAAGGCGACTGGGCCAGTCTCGCCTGTTCGGGCTATCGCGGCTACCCGGTGCTGATCTCCTACGACGATGCCCGGGAATCGCTGTTCTACGGTTTTCCGCCCAGCGACATGACCGCGGTCTGGGAAAGTTTTGTCGGGCTCAATTCGGCTGCACCCAGACTCGAGTGGCGCATCGAGACGAACGGCGATCTGGCCATTCCTTTCGCGGTCATCCACCGTCGCTCGATCAGCAATCCCGAGGGGGAGAACAAACCGACAGAAGTGCTGGTCGTCGCCAAGGTCGCCCAGCCGGAGAACTATGAGGGCTGCACCGTCGGCCTGGTGCTGGCCACCGGCAACCCCAGCGCCAACGACCAGGCCCGCAAGCTCGCCGACGAGAAGGCGCGGACCTTTGCCTGCGGCAAGGACCAGCGCGTGGTTATCGGCAACGCGCCCGCTTTCGGCCGCGTCGATAACTGACTTCGTCATCCTGGGGCGGAGCAAGGAGCGCAGCGACGCAGCGCAGACCCCTGGATCCATGCCGTGACGTCAAAGCGCCGCAACGGTGCAGAATTCTGGTCCGCTGCGCACTTCGGTTGATGTCACGGAATGGATCCCAGGGACTGCGCTCCGCTTCGCGTCGCTCCGCCCAGGGATGACGAAGCTGAGGGGCTTCGGCCAACCTCAATCGTTGCGACAACCCATTCGGTCAACTTCAGGAGTTTCGGCTACTTGCTTGCCTTGGCCCGTTCGATCGCCTCGACGATCATCTTCTTGGCGTAGGCGGCATCGTGCCAGCCCTCGATCTTGACCCATTTGCCGGGTTCGAGATCCTTGTAGTGCTCGAAGAAATGCTGCACCTGCTGGCGGGTGATGTCGGGCAGGTGCGTGTATTCGGTGACGTTCTCGTAGCGCAGCGTCAGCTTGGGCGAAGGCACTGCGATGATCTTTTCGTCCAGACCAGAATTGTCCTCCATCACCAGCACGCCGATCGGCCGCACATTGATGACGCAGCCCGGCACCAGCGCGCGCGTGTTGCAGACCAGCACGTCGATCGGGTCGCCGTCACCCGACAGCGTGTGCGGCACGAAGCCGTAATTGCCGGGATAGCGCATCGAGGTGTGCAGGAAGCGGTCGACGAACAGCGTGCCGGCCTCCTTATCCATTTCGTACTTGATCGGCTCGCCGCCGATCGGCACCTCGATGATGACGTTGATGTCCTCCGGCGGGTTCTTTCCGATGGCGATGGCTTCGATACGCATGGCTTTTGTCCCTCTTTCGATTGGAGACCGATAGCGGGCAGCGGCGCATGGTGCAATGCGGCGAATGGTACTGAAAGCAGCTGAGGGTGTTAGCGAAAGGCGTGTCGAGCCGTCATTCCCAGACGAAGGCGACCTTCTTCAGAGCCTTCTGCTCGAAGATCTCGACGCCCTCGGCGACGTCGCGGCCGCCGGCGCCGGCATAGAAGGTGAGCGCGCTCTGGTTGTCCTCCAACGCCCACACCACCATGCCTTTCAGGCCGTGGTCTGCCAGTCGCGCCCGTGCGGCCGAGAATAGCCGGCTGCCGAGCCCGATGCCCTGATATTCCGGGCGCACGTAAAGTTCGTAGATCTCGCCCTGCTGCTTGAGCTCGCGGGCGCGGTTCTTGCCGATCGTGGCGTAGCCGGCGACCTTGCCGCCGATCTCGACGACCAGAACGGTGGCGGCACGACGGATGGCGTTCGCCCACCAGTCGACGCCGCGGCGGTTGATCATCGATGTCAGCGTGCGATGCGGGATGATGCCGGAGTAGGCGCCGCGCCAGGCCAGCAGATGCACGTCGGCGATGGCGCTTGCGTCGCGCGGCTCGGCTTTCCTGATGTCGATGCTCAGCGTCTTCATGATTGGTTAACCATAAACCCGCATCGGCCGATTGCAAGAGTCCGGTCAGCGCCTCCCAAGCTTTCGCACAGACGATAGACGTGCCTGCGACACGAAAAGAGCCTGTCTGAAAACGCGCTCTGCCGAGGCGCAGCGGACATTTAAGTCCGTGAGCATCGGAAGCGCAGAAAATCGCGTCAGGCGTCCGGCAGAGTAGCGTTTGCAGGCAGGCTCTTAGATCTCGACCAGATGGTCGTCTAGCTCGTTGCTGTCGCCGGTAGAAACCGGGAAATGCTCGGCCAGCACCGCGCCCGTCGCTCCGATCGCCTTGATGAAGCCCTCGGCGAGACGATCGTCGCGGGCATGCGCGGTAAGGTCGCGGACAATGCCGTCCCAGACATGCTGGCCGACACGGCTGTCGATGCCGCTGTCTGCGATCACTTCGGCGTAGTGCTCGGCAATCGAAACGAAGACCAGCACGCCGGTGCGCGCCGTGGTGCGGTGGACGTTGCGGGCGAGGAACTGCTTTATCGCATTGGCGTGCGCGGCCTGGTAACGCAGCCGTCTCGGCACCAGGTGGATGCGCAAGCCGGGCAGCGCCCACAACACGACAAGCACCGAGGCCATCGCCAGAAGCTGCGCAATGACGAAATGCGGCACGCGGATCGACAGCCACCACGCTTCCAGCCCGTAACTGACGGCGAGGCTGACAACGAGCATGGCCAGCGTCGCCATGAAGGCGGCCGGAAAGAAATAGCCGTCGCTGGCATAGGCCACCACGCAGTAGATTTCGCCGTCGGTCTTTGATTCGGCGGCGCGGATCGCTTTGGCGATGCGGTCATGGTCCTCGGGGCTGATCGGTCGTGTTGCCATGTTGTGTCTCACCAGCTTCCTGAGGAACCGCCACCACCGGACGAGCCGCCGCCGCCCGAAAAGCCGCCGCCGCCACTGCCCGACGACCAGCCGCCGCCGGAACGGCCCGACGACCAGCCGCTGCCGGTGCCGGTTGTCCAGACGCCGCCCGAGGACGCGGAACCCGACCTTTGGCCATAGCGGAATGTCATGCCGAGCCATTTATACACGCCAGGCGACAGCTTAATGCCGAAGATCGGCGGCAGGAACGCCATCGCCAGGCCGCCTAGAAACAGCGTCGCCCACACGATGATGAACAGCGCGACGATGGGATCGACGGCATTGCTTTCGGCCGGATTGCGGATCCCGCGCGCTTCCAGTTCTTCCGGATGGCCTTCCAGCACTATGACCATGTCGTCGACGGCCTTGGCTATGCCGCCGGAGAAATCGCCGGCGCGGAAGGCTGGCACCATGTCGTTTTCGATGATCAGCTTGGTGTGCAGGTCGGTCAGCGTACCTTCCAGCCCGTAGCCGACCTCGATGCGCATCTTGCGGTCGTCCTTGGCGACCAGCAAAAGCACGCCATTGTCCTCGCCGGCCTGGCCGAGATTCCAGGCGCGGAACAGACGATTGGCGTAGGGCTCGATCTCCTCGCCGTCGAGGCTAGGAACCGTCGCGACGACGATCTGGTCCGAGCTCTTGGCCTCGAAATCGGCGAGCTTCCGGATCAGCGCCGCCTCGGTCGCGGCATCGATGATACCGGCATTGTCGACGACCCGCCCGGTCAGAACAGGCAGTTCGGCGGCGGGAGCGGTGAAGCCGACCAGCAGCAGCACCGCCACGCCCGCCAAGGCAGTGCCGATCGTCGCGGCGAAACGGCCGGAAGCTGGTGAACTGATGACGCGTCTTGTCATGCCGTCACCAGCTTCCCGATGAGCCGCCGCCGCCGGACGAGCCACCGCCGCCGGAAAAGCCGCCACCGCCTGAGGACCAACCTCCACCACCAGACGACCAGCCGCCAGATGATCGCCGGCCCGGCTCGAAAGTCATGCCCAGCCAGCGATAGCGGCCGGGGCCGAGTTTCCGGCCGAAGATCGGCGGCAGGATGGAGGCGGCGATGCTGCCGAAGAAGATGATCGCCCAGGTGCTTATGAAGATCGCAAAGAACAGATCGTCGGTGTTGAACGGCGGCTGCTGGTTGCGTTCGCCGCGTGTTTCCAGCTCTTCCGGATTGCCTTCCAGCACCATGACCATGTCGTCAACGGCCTTGGCTATGCCGCCGGAGAAATCGCCGGCGCGGAAGGCCGGCACCATGTCGTTTTCGATGATCAGCTTGGTGTGCAGGTCGGTCAGCGTATCTTCCAGCCCGTAGCCGACCTCGATGCGCATCTTGCGGTCGTTGTTGGCGACCAGCAAAAGCACGCCATTGTCCTCGCCGGCCTGGCCGAGTTTCCAGGCGCGAAACAGACGATTGGCGTAGGGTTCGATCTCCTCGCCGTCGAGGCTATTGATTGTCGCGACGACGATCTGGTCCGAGCCCTTGGCCTCGAAATCGGCCAGCTTCCGGGTCAGCGCCGCCTCGGTCGCGGCATCGATGATGCCGGCATTGTCGACAACCCGCCCGGTCAGAACAGGCAATTCGGCGGCAATGGTGGCGAGGGGGAGAAAGAGAAGGCTTAGGACGATGAACAGGAATGCCAGGCTGGCGTTGCTTCGCGCCCCCCTCTGTCCTGCCGGACATCTCCCCCACTTGGGGGGAGATCGACTATCGCGGCCGTTTTCGCCAACTCCTAAAGCTGGTGAATGGTCGCCTTCGCAAGCACCGCCAATCTCCCCCCTCGTGGGGGAGATATCCGGCAGGACAGAGGGGGGCGCGAAAAAGTGCAAGGTCAACAGGAGACCAGATCTAATGGGCGCTCACCCGCCCTGCTGCGTGCCGAAATCAACCTTCGGCGTCTGCATCTTGTCTTCCTCGATGGTGAAGTTGGCGAACGGCTGATTGTCGCGGAACCACAGGGTCGCCCAAATCACCGACGGGAAGGTCCTCAACGTCAGATTGTACTCCCGCACCGCCTGGATATAGTCGCGGCGGGCGACCGCGATGCGGTTTTCGGTGCCTTCGAGCTGCGCCTGCAGCGCCAGGAAATTCTGATTGGCCTTGAGATCGGGATAGTTCTCCACCACTGCCAGCAACCGCGACAGCGCGCTGGTCAGGCCGGCTTGACTGTCCTGGAATCTCTTGACGGCTTCCGGATCGCTCAGCGTTTCCGGCGTCACCGTCACCTGCGTCGCCTTGGCGCGCGCCTCGACCACGGCATCGAGCGTATCCTTCTCGTGCGCGGCATAACCCTTGACCGTCTCGACCAGGTTGGGAATGAGGTCGGCGCGGCGCTGGTACTGATTCAGCACCTGGCTCCATGCGGCCTTGGCGTTTTCCTCCGCCGTCGGGATGGTGTTGTAGCCGCAGCCGGCCAGCAGCGGCAGCACGATCGCCATCATCAGCAAGGCAGGCAGATTGCGGAAGACGAAAGGGGAGGAAAGGGCAAGCATGGAAAGATCCCTCGATAAGACTGACAGGCGAAGCATTACCACAATCCGTGCGCGAGAACATGACCTCCGGAGGGGACCTTACTGGTGCTTTATCATTCACTGCCAGGCCCTGTAATTGGCCGGGCGAACAGGTTAAAGTCGCCGCGAAAACAGGGCATCGCCATGGCGGAACGCCAGGACAGCGACGACGAATCGCGCCGCATCATCGAGCGCGTGGCACGCGAATCCGACCCGGCCTCGTTCATTGCGCGGACCGCGAAGGGCGCGCGCGATCGCGTCACTGCTGCAGACGCCGACCAGTCGGACCCGATCGAATATTGGGGCACGTGCATTGGCCGGGCGCTGGGGTTCGTTATCGCCATTGGCCTGTTGATCTGGCTCGTGGTTTTCGTCAGCCAAAGTTAGGAACCTCGTGAGCACCGAAGAACACGACGCGCCGCGCGCGGTCATCGTCATTTCCAGCCATGTCGCGCGCGGCTCGGTCGGCAACCGCGCCGCGGTCTTTGCGCTGGAGACGCTGGGCTTTCCGGTGTGGGCGGTGCCGACCGTCATCCTGCCCTGGCATCCGGGCCATGGACCGGCGACGCGCATCGTGCCGCCGCTCGATCAATTCAGGGCGCTGATGGCCGATCTCGAGCGCTCGCCGTGGCTGGGCGAGGTCGGCGCGGTGCTGTCCGGCTATCTCGGCGAAGGCGGCCAGGCCGACGCCGTCGCCTCGCTGGTCGGCGCGGTCAAGGCGAAGACGCCGGACGCCGTCTATATCTGCGACCCGGTGATGGGCGATTCGGGCGGGCTCTTTGTGCCGGAGACGACCGCCATTGCCATGCGCGACCGACTGATGCCGATCGCCGACATCGCCACGCCCAATCGCTACGAGCTGGAATGGATGGCGGAAGCGCCGCTGCCCGACCTGAAAGCGGTGATGGCGGCCGCCCTTCATGCCGGGCCGTCGACCATGCTGGTCACTTCGGCGCCGGCGATGATGGCCGGCGGCACCGGCAATCTGCTGCTCAACGGCAACCAGGCGCTGCTCGCCGAACATCGCCTCATCGACAACCCGCCCAATGGCCTCGGCGACCTGACGGCGGCCGTCTATCTGGCGCGCATCCTGTCCGGCCAGCCGCCGATCAAGGCACTGCAGTCGACCACGGCGGCGGTCTACGAGATCCTGGCGCGCACTGCCAAGCGCGGCGGCGACGAATTGCAGCTCGAAACCGACGCGCAGAGCCTGTCGCACCCGATGGCGATGGTGCAGCTTCGCCATCTCCTGCATCCGGGGCGGGACAAAAGAGCGTGACTTTTGTCGGCGTCGACGGCTGCAGGGCCGGCTGGATCGCCGTTCGCCGCGATCCGGGCGCAGCACCCGTGGTAGCCGTTTTTGCCAGCTTCGCAGCGCTGCTCGACGGATTGCCGGCCGATGCGACAGTCGCCGTCGACATGCCGATCGGCCTGCCCGATCTTTCGCAAAAGGGCGGCCGCGGGCCCGAAGCGCTGGTGCGGCCGCTGCTTGGTAACAGGCAATCCAGTGTCTTCGCCATCCCCTCGCGTGCGGCGCTTTACGCGCATACGGATGGCTTCACCACGATCGAGGCCTGGTATGCCGCGCATCGCCAGGCAAGCGAAGTGGCCAAGGCGACCTCCGATCCGCCGCGCGGCGTCTCGATCCAGGCTTTTGGCATCTTTGCCAAGATCCGCGAGGTCGATGCGGTGCTGATCGCGCGTCCCGAACTGCGCAGCCGCGTCTTCGAATCGCATCCGGAAGTCGCCTTCTGCCGCCTGAACGGCGATCAGGCAATGCGCCTGCCGAAGAAGATCAAGGGCGCCGTCAACCCGGCCGGCATGGCGGAACGCAAGGCGCTGCTTTGCCGGCACGGCTATATCAGTGGCTTTCTCGACCGGACGCCGCCGCGAGGCGCTGCTGCCGACGACTTTCTCGACGCCGCAGCGATGATGCTGATCGCCGGCCGCATCGCCAGCGGCGAGGCAAGGCCGTTTCCGGATCCGCCGCTCGCCGACCGATTTGGCATCCCTGTGGCGATCTGGGCATGAATTTCTTCGCCCCGTCTATCGGCGAGACAATCGCATTGGGCGAAGGCCCCCCTCATCCGGCCCTTTCGGGCCACCTTCTCCCCGCTGGGGAGAAGAGGCTGGCACCGGCGCCTGCGACCTCTTCTCCCCTTGGGGAGAAGGTGGCCGTAGCGAAGCGGAGGCCGGATGAGGGGGCCTTCCAGCATGGCAATTGCAGCCATCTGCGATTCGGCATTGCTCGCGACCGGCTTTTGCCGTTAGAGCCTTCCTGACTTAAAAGAGCTGCCGTCTAAACCCGAAAGGCTCCAGACGCCGCCGATGCCTCATCTCCCTGACCATCTCCTCACCGGCTACCGCAATTTCATGAGCGGCCGCTACCTCGCCGAAAGCGGACGCTATCGCTCGCTCGCTCGCGAGGGCCAGTCGCCCGAAACGATGATCGTTGCTTGCTGCGACTCGCGCGCCGCTCCCGAGGCGATCTTCGACGCTGGCCCCGGCGAACTCTTCGTGCTGCGCAATGTCGGCAATCTGGTGCCGCCCTATGCGCCCGACGACCAGTTCCACTCGACCTCGGCGGCGCTCGAATTCGCCGTGCAGAGCCTCAAGGTCAAGAACATCGTGGTGATGGGCCATGGCCGCTGTGGCGGCATCCGCGCGGCACTCGACAGTACGGCAGCGCCCCTGTCGCCCGGCGACTTCATCGGCAAGTGGATGAGCCTGATTGCACCGGCAGCCGAGACCGTGTCGTCAAGCACCTTCATGACGGCGACCGAGCGGCAGACCGCGCTCGAGCGCATTTCGATCCGCTATTCGATCGCCAATCTCAGGACCTTTCCCTGCGTCTCGATCCTGGAAGGCAAGGGACGGCTGTCGCTGCACGGCGCCTGGTTCGACATCTCGACCGGCGAGCTCTGGGTGATGAACAAGGACACCGGTGACTTCGAGCGGCCGGAGATGACGTAGGAGGCTTGCATGGTATGCCGTTCGATCGCCTTGGCCGCAGCGGCGCTGCTGTTTTCAGTCATGTCCGCCCGCGCCGATGACGGCGCGCTCATCGACCGCTGGTACGCGGCGCTGCTGGTCGCCGATCGCACGGAATTGTCGGATCTGCTTGCCGACGACGTCCGGATAAAACTCGACGATCTCGGCGTCGTCCAGACCAAGCAGGAATTCATCGCCTCCATCGACGACTGGCAAGGCGCTGTCGCCGGGGCTGAAATCCGGCATCGGATCGAGAAGACCGAAGGCGGCGTCACCACCGTCATCGCCTACTATGATTTCCCCAACAACGACATGCTGATGCAGGAAACCTTCGCGATCGCCGATAACCGCATCACCGCCAGTTCGCAGGCGGCGATCGCGGAAAACTGCGACGGCTACTGACCGGCCGCGATATTGCGTGCGGCAAGCCAGCGCCTTACATCGGTGATGGTCCCGCCCTGCCCTTACAGCCACTCAGCGAAAGCCCCTCACTTACGAAAGATTGTCCATGCCGTCCACGAATACCGTCGACCTCGCCGCCCATCCGCTGACCACCTGGCAAGGGCCGCTCGGCCTGCCCGATTTCACCCGCATCGACGACGGCGATTTTTCTCCGGTTTTCGATGCGGCGTTAAAGGCGCATGAGGCCGAGATCGAGGCGATATCGGGCAATGCCGAGACGCCGACCGTCGAGAATACGCTTGCAGCACTCGAGCTTGGCGGCAAGGCGCTCGACCATGTCTCGTCGATCTTCTGGTGCCGGGCCGGCGCCCACACCAACGAGGCGATCCAGGCGCTGGAGCGCGACATCTCGCCAAAGATGTCCAGGCATTTCTCGGCGATCTCGATGAACGAGAGGCTGTTTGCCCGCATCGACGATCTCTACCAGCGCCGCGAAGCCCTAAAGCTCGATGCCGAAACGCTGCGGGTGCTGGAAAAGACCTGGAAAAATTTCGTCCGCTCCGGCGCCAAGCTCGACGCCGAGGGCAAGAAGCGGCTGGCGACGATCAATGAGGAACTGTCGTCGCTCGGCACGATTTTCGGCCAGAACCTGCTTGCCGACGAGCGCGACTGGGCGCTGTTCCTCGACCAGGCCGACCTTGCCGGCCTGCCGGAATTCCTGAAAAGCGCGATGGCCGAGGCCGCCGAGATGCGCAGCCAGAAGGGCCGCTATGCCGTCACCCTGTCGCGCTCGATCTACGAGCCGTTCTCGACCTTCTCTGAGCGCCGTGACCTGCGCGAGATTGCCTTCCGCGCCTTCACCATGCGCGGCCAGAACGGCGGCGCCACCGACAACACCACCGTGGTGCGCGATATGCTGCGTCTCCGCGCCGAAAAGGCGAAGCTGCTCGGCTACGCTTCCTACGCCGCGCTGAAGCTCGACGACACCATGGCAAAGACGCCGGAGGCGGTGCATACGCTGCTTGATCCGGTCTGGGAAAAGGCGTTGGAAAAGGCCGCAAACGACCAGATCGAATTGCAGCGGCTGGCGGCCGAGGCCGGCAGCAACGAAGAATTCGCCGCCTGGGACTGGCGCTTCTATCAGGAGAAGCTGCGCGCCGAGAAGTTTGCCTTCGACGAGGCCGAGCTGAAGCCCTATCTGCAGCTCGACCGCATCATCGAAGCCTGCTTCGACGTAGCGACACGATTGTTCGGCATCACCTTCGAGGAGAAGAAAGGCATCGCCACCTGGCATCCGGACGCACGCGTTTTCGTCGTCAGGAATGCCGACGGCAGCGAGCGCGGTCTGTTCCTGGCCGACTATTTCGCGCGGCCCTCAAAGCGCTCCGGCGCCTGGATGAGCGCGCTGAAGTCCGGCTACAAGCTTGGCGATGGTTCCAAGCCGGTCATCTACAACATCATGAATTTCGCCAAGCCGCCGGAGGGCGAGGCAGCGCTGTTGTCGGTCGATGAGGCCAAAACCCTGTTCCACGAATTCGGTCATGCGCTGCATGGCATGCTGACCGAAGTGACCTGGCCGTCGGTCTCGGGCACCTCGGTCAGCCGCGATTTCGTCGAATTGCCCTCGCAGCTCTACGAGCACTGGCTGACGGTGTCGGCGGTGCTGGAAAAGCACGCGCTGCACGTGAAGACCGGCAAGCCGATGCCGAAGGCGCTGGTCGACAAGATGCTGGCGGCGCGCACCTTCGGCGCCGGCTTCGCCACGGTCGAGTTCACCGCGTCAGCACTGGTCGACATGGCCTACCACGCGCGGCCGGATGCGCCGGAGGAGCCGCTTCGTTTCGAAGCCGAAACGCTCGAAAAGCTCAACATGCCCGACACCATCGCGATGCGCCATCGCACCCCGCATTTCGGCCACATCTTTGCCGGCGACGGCTATTCGGCCGGCTACTATTCCTACATGTGGTCGGAGGTGCTCGACGCCGACGCCTTCGCCGCTTTCGAAGAGACGGGCGACCCGTTCAATCCGGCGCTGGCCGAGCGGCTCAGGAAAAACATCTACGCCGCCGGCGGCTCCAAGGACCCGGAAGAGCTCTACACCGCCTTCCGCGGCAAGATGCCGTCGCCCGAAGCGATGATGGTCAAGCGCGGGCTGGTGTAAACGCCGAAGCTGCCAATCTCCCCCTTGCGGGCAGGGTAATCGCATTTGGATTCTTGCGAAGATGGACCCCCACCCTAACCCTCCCCACAAGGGGGAGGGAACGCTGCCGCGCGCCCTTACTTCCCCTTTGGCGCCGAAAGGCAGGCAATTTGCCGAGGTCAGCGCCAGCGGAAGTCTCCCTCCCCCTTGTGGGTGTTTGGACTGGGGACATCGCGAACAGGTGTGCGAGGACATCGCGAACAGTTTTGCGCATTGTGCGCGAGGGGG